>NZ_LRTR01000605.1 GCF_001550375.1 Streptomyces europaeiscabiei
GCCGGGGGCCGTGCCGGCGGGAATCCGCCACTTGGGCGCGGTGGCTCGGGCGGCTCCGGCGGTGGTGGCCTGGACGATCTCGGGCGTACCGGGGATGACGCGGGGCGGGTCGGTGACGATGTGGCCGGCGACGCGGGCCGTTCCGGCGACGAGGCTGCTGGGGCCGGAGACGCGGGCGACAACGGCGCCGGGGCTGCGGACGAGGGGCAGCAGGCGCGCGAACGTACCCCCGAAGAGCAGAAGAAGATCATCGCGGAGCAGATCAGGAAGGCCAACGATCCCGATCAGACCTGGTTCGAGGACTTCTACCGCTCCGACGGTCACCGTAAGAGCATCAAGACGCTCGATGAGAACGGGGACGAGCTGCCGATCCTCGCCAAGGACTCGGACGGCAGCTGGATTTCCAAGGACTCCCTGCCGCCGAAGCCGGGCGCGAAGAGCACACTCGACCCCGGGACATTCGATCGCGGGTCGGTCCGGACCGACCAGATCGGTCACCTCGACGACGCCTCGATGGACCGGAAGGTGTCCAAGGACCTCACCAACGCCGAGCGGGCGTACAGGGCTGATCCCTCTGCTGAGAACCTGACGAAGCTCAACAGCGCGCAGAACGCGTTCGACGCGCAGCTCCCGGGGCGGCCCAACAACAGCTCGATCGCCGAGGCTCTCGGTGAGCAGGCGGCCATGCGACATGTCATTCCGCAACGGTTCCCGGACGCCCAGTGGATCGACCTGCCGAAGACATCGAACGGCGCGAACATGTTCGACCAGCTCTACCGGCTGGATGACGGCACGCTGGTCATTGCGGAGGCCAAAGCGCCGAAGGGGAATCCGATCTGGCGCAAGGGTGCCGGTCCGGGGGCGGACGGCTGGATGGTCCAGCAGGGGACACGGCCGTACATTCAGACGATCCTCCACGAGATGGGGAAGAACTCGCGTCTCGTCGCGCGGGACAGCGCGGGCAATCCGGTGCTGGACGCTGCAGGCAAGCCGGTCACCAACGGCGCCATCGCACGCCAGATAATCGATGCCCTCGACAGCGGCAAGCTGAAGTACGTCATGGTCAAGGCCGCGGAGAACCCGGGCACCTACGCTGGTGCGAAGCTGGAGCACTTCAAGATTGACTAAGAGGAGAGAACCAGTGGTGACGCGCATTCCCCGCCACGACGACCCCCCGAGCCTCGCGGACGACATCGATACGGCAGCGGGTGTGGAATCGCTTGCGGAGACCGTGGAATGGGCGCTGGAACGCATCGAGCGGTCGGACCTCGCCTGGGAACAGGCTCTGGGCACAACGCTGACCCTGGCCGAGACCCGGTGCAAACTGGACCCGGATGCCGAGGAGTTCGAGACCTGGGAAGCCTGGGTCACCGCCATGCAACTGGGCTCCGCGCAGTTCGCTCTGGCGACCGCTCCCGAGGGCAGCGCCATGACGTGCCGGATCAAGGAGAAGGAGCGGCACCTTCTCGCCACCGGGCCCCAGCCCAACGTGAACGCCGGCAGCTGGGTCAAGGCGTTCTACCTCGCGCTGATCTGCCGTGAGAACGAGAGGCTGGGCGAGCTGGCTCGGGTGCCCGTCTCTCTGCTGCGTGAATCGGGTGCGACGTTCGACGAGTACATCTACTCGTGGGTGGAGACCCTGCAGCATTTCTGGCTGGGCCAGGACGGCGTCGGTGACCATCTGGTCGCCGCCGTGGACGGCACCGGTCCGGACTCGGCGCAGTGGGCAGACCAGGACTACATGTCCTCGATCCTTTATCCGCCGATCATCCTGTTCTATCGCTACCTGCGTGAGGACCACGAGAAGTTCAACGAGGCGCTGGTCGACGCGCTCCGGTGGCACAAGGAGTACTGGACCGCGTCCGACGACCGGGCCATCAACAGTGACGGCCTCGTCGCCTTCGGTCCGCTGGCCATCGCCTGCCTCGCCCACGACAAGGGACTCCCCATCGAGGTCGAGTCGGAGTACCTGCCGAGCGCTCTGCTGACGTTCGCGTGGCGGGGCGAGATCGACACCTGAAACGACCGTCGGCGGTACGTGCCGCCGACCACGGCGGGCATGGCCGGGACACTGCCGCTGTGGCCGCCCGAAGATGCATACGATGCCTGGCATGGTCACTCGCACTACTCCCCGGTCAGCGTCGGCCGCGGCTTCGTTGGTCCTCGCGCTCACCCTTGCCGGCTGCGGTTCCGGCGGCGAGGAGGGTTTCCCTGGCGGCACGCCTGCACCGAATGTCTCCGCCACCGGTTCCCCCCAGCCCTCGTCGTCACCGACCTCGAGCACGAACGAGGACGGCACGGCGAAGCCAGGGACAAAGGCGAAGCTCGGAGAACCGACCCTGCTCAGCTACGAAGGCGGGACGAAGGCGGGCACCCTCGAGGTCACGATCACCGGCATCGAGAAGGGCAGCAAGGCGGATGTGGCCCCGCTGGGGCTGAGCGGCGACGCCAAGAAGATGACGCCGTACTACGTGCGCGCGACCATCAAGAACGCGGGCGAGAAAGATCTCTCCCACGCCCCTGTCGACCCGCCAGGTGGGCTGCTCGACGACGGGACTGCCGCCAGGCAGCTACTGGTCATCGGGACCTTCGCCACGTGTGACTCCTACCCGAAGACCAAGAGCTTCCCGCCCGGCGCCTCGTACGAGACGTGTGCACCGGTCCTCGCCGACCCCGGCACCGAGGTCACCGGAGCGGTGTGGACAGGTCAGGGCTACCCCGATTTCCCTGCCTCCTCGGGAGTCATCTGGACGCCGTGAGGCGGCGGACACCTGTCGATGTACAGCTCGTCCGGCTAGTTGCGAGACATCGACGGCGATGAGCAGCAACCCGGCTTCCCTACCGCCCGCACACGGTCACCTTCACTTCTCGAATCGCTCGACCCCCTCCACGAAGTGGTCGAACTCCCCCGCCTGTACGCCCAGTACGAACGCGTCCCACTTCCGGCGGTTCGTCGTCACGACGTTGTCGGGGTCGCTGGTCTCGCGGATGTAGACGGGGGCCTCGGGGTCGTCCTCGCCCTGACCCTCCCCGAAGGCCAGCTCGATCCAGGGGCCGGGGCCGGTCGCGTCCTCGGGGGCGGCGCGGATCCAGTCGAGGTCCGGGGGGATGTCAGACACGGGTGGGTTCCTTGTCGAGTTTGAGTACGTGGAGGAGGGCTCGGAAGGAGGAGGGGGTGGTGGTGAGGGTGGCTTGGGTGGGGTCGGCGGACTCGGTGAGGTGGATGGTGGGGGAGTCGGTGGCTATGTGTATGCAGGAGGCGCCCTCGGAGCAGTACGAGGACTTCTGCCAGCGTGGGGTCATGGGTGTTCCCTTCACAGCTCTCGCATCACGTTGTGGATGAGGTCTCGGGTCTTCTCGGGAGCGAGTGTGACGGCTTCGATCCGGTCGAACAGGGTGCGGTACTTGTGCAACTGCGCCTCGGCGTCGAGGAACGCGAGGCCGTGGGACTGGTCGAGATAGACGGTGTCCAGCTGTGGCACGTGGGCGAAGGCGTAGTGGATCGACTGCCCGGACCCTGGGTAGGCGCCGGCGTCGAAGGTGATCGCTCGCAGGGTGATGTGGGGTCGGTCGCTCATGTCGAGCAGGTGTTGCAACTGCTGTCGGGCAACCGTGGAACCGCCGACCCTCATGCGCAAGGCGGCCTCGTGGATGACCGCCTCGTACGGAGTCGGGTCGTCCTCGCGGAAGAGAATCGCCTGCCGCTTGATGCGGAACGAGAGACGGTGCTCGATGTCGGGCGGTGAGAGTTCGGTGACCGCTTGGCGGAAGATCTCAAGGGCGTACTCGCGGGTCTGGAGCAGGCCAGGGATGCGGGCTGTGATGGCATCGCGCAACGACTCGGCGTGGTGCTCCAGTTCGGCCAGGTCGACCAGCGGCGTCGGGAGCAGCTCGCGGTACGCCTCCCACCAGCCTCGCTTCCGGTCCGACGTCATGGCCGCCATCGCCTCGACCAGGGCCTTGTCCGAGCAGTCGTAGTGGCAGGCGATCGTGCGCAGGCGCTCGGGGCTCACTCCCACGCGGCCGGCCTCCATATTGCTGACCTGCGTCTGCTTGATGCCCAGAAGTTGACCGGCCTCCGTGGCGCTCAGACTCGCTCGCTCCCGGAGTTTGCGCAGCTCTGCGCCGAAGCGGAGTTGTCTGCCCGTCGGGTTGGTTCTCACGGGGCTGTCGACCTCCTTGCCACCGCTGGTCACCCACACGGGTGGCAGTGAACGAAATTGCCGAGGATCAGTGAATGTATTAACTCTGTCCCGCTACTTTAGGACTCAGAAGCCGTATCCAACCAACTCCCCTCAGTAGTCGGAGACTTCCATGGCCACCGTATCCCCGTCCTGGAACTACACCCTGAGCCTCCCGCGTGATCCCCGGTCCCCCGGCGTCGGGCGTGCCACTCTCCGGGCCGTGCTCGCCGCCCACGGTCTCTCCGAACTTGCCCCCACCGCTGAACTGTTGGCCGCCGAGCTGCTCACCAACGCTCATCGGCACACCGTGCAGGAGTACGCCCTGCGGGTGCTGGAGATCGGCGGGAGGCTGCGCGTGGGGGTGTGGGATCGGGACTGGCGGGTGCCGGTGGGGTTCAAGGGGGGCGCCCAGCCCGTCGACCTCGACGCCGAGCGTGGGCGTGGGCTGCAGCTCGTGCGCGCCTGCTCCCAGGATCGGGGCGTGTCCGTATTGCGCGACCTCGGTGTCTCACAGGGTGGGAAGTTGTTGTGGGTCGACTGCGGGCCGGTCCGGTGATCATTCCTAACGGGATCGACCGCATCTACACTTACCGTCGGCGGACTGGCGCGCGGTGAGGGGCGGTTGACGGTGCGTAAGGCGTGGATCGTGGTGATCGCTGCCGGCAGCGCCGGGCTGAGCTTCGTGATGCTGCTGGTCGTGGGTGTCTACATGGTCGCCGGGAATCTCGCGGGCGGGATCGGCGGGAAGTCGGTCGGCCTGGCCAAGGGGGCCGTGCCCGCCGCTTATCAGACCCTCGTGCAGAAATGGGGCAATCTGTGCGACGCCATCAATCCGGCGTTGCTTGCCGCCCAGCTGTATCAGGAGAGCGGGTTCAACCCGAAGGCGCAGAGCCCTGCCGCCGCGCAGGGGATCGCGCAATTCATTCCGGGGACATGGGCCACGCACGGGGTCGACGGGGACAAAGACGGGGACCGTGACGTCTGGGACCCGAATGACGCGATTCCATCGGCCGCCTCGTACGACTGTCACCTCGCGTCGTACGTGAAGGACGTACCCGGTGATCCGACGGCGAACATGCTCGCTTCCTACAACGCGGGGGCGTACGCCGTCATCAAGTACGGGGGCGTCCCGCCGTACAAGGAGACCCAGAACTACGTCAAGACGATCACGACGTTGTCGGAGAGTTTCGCCGCGCCGACGAGCCGGGTCGATCCGAGCGAGCAGGCGGCCGGAGCCATCGCGTACGCGCAGAAGAAGCTCGGCACGCTGTATCTGTGGGGCGGTACCGGCACCGCTGAGCAGGGCGGACGCTTCGACTGCTCGGGACTGACGCAGGCGGCGTACGAGAGTGTGGGGATCACGCTGCCGCGGGTCGCGAACGATCAGTACAACGCCGGGCCGCATCCTTCGCGGGCCGAGCTGCTGCCCGGCGATCTGGTGTTCTTCTCGGACGACCTCACCAACTCCCGTGCCATTCGGCACGTCGGGATTTATGTGGGGGGCGGATACATGATCGACGCTCCGCGGACGGGGGCCGTCATCCGGTTCGACCCGGTTGATACCCCCGACTACTTCGGCGCCACACGGGTCACCGAGGATGGCGCGAAAGCATTGCCCAAGACGGTCTGACAGCGCCGTAATTCTCTGTGAGACCCTGCCCTGAGCTGCGGAGACGTGTCTCTCTTCGATAACGTCTGAGTGATCATTCAGTGGAGGGTGGAACGTATTGAAGGAGAGTGTGCGTTCCTATTTGACGTAGCCCGTTGACGCTCATGCGGAAGCACTACGTACACCACGGGGGTGGCAGAGCGCGGCGCACGTAAGGGTGCGGTCGCGAGAACGATGACGAAAGGGCCGCAGCACGATGGCTGGACTCGCCGCGCATGCCGCAATTGCCGCTGAATCCGGATCGAACCCCGACGTCGAGCTGCTGTATGACATCAACGGCCTCGCCAAGGACGCGCCGCACTGGCTGGACCGGGTGATGGAGTTCGTGGGTGAGTACGGGCTTCTCTTCGCGATGGTGCTGCTGATCCTGTGGTGCTGGTGGGGCGTGCGGAAGCGGGGCGGGGAGGATGCCGCCCCGTCCGTGGCCGCGTTGGTGTGGGCGCCGCTCGCCGCCGGGATCGCCGTGCTGGTGAACGTGCCGATACGCGGGTTCGTGGAGCGGCCCCGGCCCTTTCTCGATCATGAGGGGCTGGAGGTGCTCGTCTCCGGCAAGACGGACTACTCGTTCGTGAGCGATCACGCGACGCTGATCATGGCGATGGCGGTGGGGTTGTTCGTCGCCAATCGGAAGTTCGGGATGGTCGGGCTGGTCATCGGGCTGCTGGGTGGGTTCATCCGGGTCTACATGGGTGTGCACTATCCGACTGACGTGATCGGTGGGTTCGCGTTGGGGACCGCTGTCGCGTTGTTGCTGTCGCCGCTGGCGATGGCTCTGCTCACGCCGTTGATGAGGGCGGTGGAGCGGTCGCCTCGGGTGGGGTGGGTCGTGCGGGCTCGGGGGCGGGACGGGGGGCGTGCGGTGATTCCCGGGGCGCGGGTCGAAGGGGCTCCGGCGGAGGAGCGGGATCTGGCGGCCTGAGGGTTCGCCCGGGGCTTCCTGAGGGTTCGTCCGGGGATCTTCCTGGGGGTTCGCCCGGGATCCTTTTCGCCCCCGCCGCCCCTACCCATTCCCATCCCCAGGGGCTGTGCCCCTTCGACCCCCCTTCGACCCCCCTCGACCCCTCGGGCGCCTGATGGCTCGGGGGGTCGGTTGTTCGGCGGGTGCGGGTGGGTGGGGGCTTGTCGCGCAGTTCCCCGCGCCCCTGAAGGGGCCTGCGGCCCTTCAGAACGGGCAGGGTCTGGCGCCCGTCAGAGGTCCGGGGGCTACAGCGCCTGCGGGAACGTGAAGAAGCGCTTCGGGTCGTATTTCTTCTTCAGGGTCGTGAGGCGGGGGACCGCGTCGCCGTAGTAGGCCTTCTTCCAGTTGGTGAGGGTGGGGTCGGCGTAGTTCTGGTAGGCCGCGCCGGAGGCGTGGCGGGTCATGGACCTGTGGGCCGTGGTGAGCCAGGACTGGGCCGCCGTGCCGGAGGTGCCGCTCTTCCAGGAGGCGAGGTACTGGGCCAGCATTCGGGAGCGGCGGTGGACGAAGGCCGTGGCCGTGGGGGAGACGCGGTTGATCTCGCCGCCGAGAGCGGTGAGGGCGATGCTGCCGGCCCCGCCCTTCACGCCCGCGATCTGGGTCAGGAGGGTCTGGATGCCCGCCGAGGAGATCGAGCGGTCGAAGAAGTCCGAGCGGGCCGCGTACGTCTCGCGGCCCAGCGCGCCCTGGGGTGAGCGGCCCGGGGTCGAGCCGGGAAGGTGGCACTTGGCGTCGGTCGAGAAGGAGGCGCAGCCCGCGTAGCCCTCCATGGCGTCCTCGTACGAGCGGCGCCGCAGGGAGACACTGCGGGCCGGGGTGCCGACGCGGTCGGCCAGGCGGTCGAGGGCGTTCTCCAGGTCGCCGTACGTGCCGAGGGAGAAGGCGGCGACCGCGACGGACGGGCTGCCCCCGTTCTGCAGGTGGCAGGAGGACCAGATCTCGTCGGGCTGTGTCGGGCCCCACTCCTGCCAGGCCTTCAGTACGGCGGCGGCCTTGGACCACGGCCACGTGACATACGCGGTGACGCCCTGGGGGGCCGGGTGGGTCCTGAAGCGGAGTTCGGTGACCACCCCGAAGTTGCCGTTGCCCGCGCCTCGTAGGGCCCAGAAGAGGTCCTTGTTCGTCGTGGCGTTCGCGATCAGCTGTTTGCCGTCCGCCGTGATCAGCGTGGCCTGGGTGAGGCTGTCGCAGGTCAGGCCGTACGCGCGGGAGGTCACGCCGTGGCCGCCGCCGAGGGTCAGGCCGGAGACGCCCACGGTCGGGCAGGAGCCGGCGGGGATGGTCACGCCCTTCGCCGCCAGGGCGCGGTAGACGTCGATGAGCTTCGCGCCGGCGCCGACCACCGCCTCGTTCGCGGAGGCGCGGACCTTGCTCAGCTTCGAGACGTCCACGACCAGGCGGCCGTTGCCGGAGGACCAGCCCCCGTAGGAGTGGCCGCCGTTGCGGATCGAGACCTTGATGTCGTGGGCCCTGGCGTAGGCGAGGGTCGTGCGGATGTCGTCGGAGTGGGCGACGTAGGCGACCGCGGTGGGCTTGAGGGTGTCGAAGCGGGTGTTGTAGAGCTGACGGGCCGTGGACCAGGCCTTGTCGCCGGGGCGGACGAGGGGGCCGTCGAGGTCGCGGGCGAGGGCGGACCAGTCGGCGACGGTGGCCTTGGATGCGGTGCCCGCGCCCGTGGCAGTCGTGCGCAGGGAGGTGTCCGTGGCGCGGGTGCCGGGACCGGGGTCGGTGCCTGTGCAGGCGGAGGCCGTCAGGGTGGTCAGGGCGGCTGCGCCGCCGCCGATGAACGTGCGTCGTTCCATGTGCGCCTCCGGTGCGCCGCGTGGGGTGGGTCGTGGAACGAGACGGGGTTGCTGGGGGTGGGGTTCCCGGATTTCCGCCCCCGCCGCCCCTGCCCGTTCCCATCCCCAGGGGCCGCGCCCCTTCGACCCTCGATTCTGGGGGCTGCCGCCCCCGGGCGGCTCCCAGGCCCTCGCTGGGGGTGATGGGATGGTTGTTGTGGGTGTTTTGTGCGGGAATCATGGGGTTTTCGCGCGGCTCCCCGCGCCTCTTTTGTGCGGGCCGGAGGCGGTGGATGGGCGTAGGGCGGGCTTGAACTGGGGATTGCTTCTCTCTGTAGTTGAATGGGTGCGGAGCGTCACTATGGAAGGGGGGAGGTGAGGGTGTGTGGAACGCTTGAGCCCGGTGGGGTTGGTGAGGTGATCGCTCGGGGGGCGCCGCATCGGAATCTGCACGTGCTCTTCCCGTGAGCGTTCCGTGACCTCACCGCACTTTCGGCAGGGGTTCACTCGCCGTTCACTTCCGTCCATCGGCGGCTTCACCTGATCTGCCTAATTTCGGCCTTACCCGGTGCGGGGTGTGGGCCAAATGAGGCCGCGCAACCCGTGACGACAGCAGTCTGAGGGACTGAAGGCACCCGCTGGACAGATCCCGATGCTGACTAGACGACTTCGCACGCCGCCATGTGGACGGCGGCTCTTGGAAGGAACTCCCGAAAGTGAAGCTTCAGCGCAAGAACCGGCTGCGCGCCCTTTCTCTCGGTGCTGTCGCCGTCACCGGCGTCCTGACCCTCACGGCATGCGGGTCCGACGACACCAGTGGTGGCGCGAGCGGTACCGGCGACAGCTCGGCGGCCGCCGGCAACATCGACTGCGGCGACGCCAAGGGTCAGCTGCTGGCCGACGGCTCCTCCGCGCAGAAGAACGCGATCGACGCCTGGGTGAAGCAGTACCAGAGCACCTGCAAGGACGTCGTGATCAACTACAAGGGCAGCGGTTCGGGCGCGGGTATCACCGCGTTCACCCAGGGCCAGGTCGCCTTCGCCGGCTCCGACTCGGCGCTGAAGCCCGAAGAGGTCACGGCCTCCAAGGAGATCTGCTCCGGCGGTCAGGGCATCGACCTGCCGATGGTCGGCGGTCCGATCGCCGTCGGTTACAACGTCCCGGGTGTCGACAGCCTGATCCTGGACGCCAAGACCCTCGCCCTGATCTTCGACAGCAAGATCACCAACTGGAACGACAAGGCCATCGCGGCGCTGAACCCCGACGCCAAGCTGCCTGACCTCAAGATCCAGGCCTTCCACCGCTCGGACGAGTCCGGCACCACGGACAACTTCACCAAGTACCTGATCGCCGCGGCCCCCGACAGCTGGAAGTACGAGGGCGGCAAGGCCTGGCAGGCCAAGGGCGGCCAGTCCGCGCAGGGCTCCTCCGGTGTCGCGCAGGGCGTGAAGGAGACCAAGGGCGCGATCTCCTACATGGAGCTCTCCTACGCCAAGGAGGGCATCAGCACGGTCGACGTCAAGACCGGTGCCGCCACCCCGGTGAAGGCGACCGTCGAGAACGCCACGAAGGCCATCTCCGAGGCCCAGGTCGTGGGTACCGGCAAGGACCTCGCGCTGAAGCTCAACTACACGCCGACCGCCGAGGGCGCCTACCCGATCACCCTCGTCACCTACGAGATCGTCTGCGACAAGGGCAACAAGGCCGACACCCTGACCGCCACCAAGTCGTTCCTCACCTACGTCGCCTCCGAGGACGGCCAGGCGCTGCTCTCCGAGGCCGGGTACGCCCCGATGCCCGAGGAGATCATCACCAAGGTCCGCACGACCATCTCGGAACTGAGCTGACCTGAGTGCGGTCCGGTCCCCACCGGGACCGGGCCGCACCGTCCGGTGCACCGCCGCCAGGAGCCCTCCGCCATCGCGGGTGGCTCCGCCCCGAGCCGCCGTCCGCACGACGACGGCTCCGCAGACCGGAGAACGTGATGGACATATCGACCAAAGACACTCCCGCTCCTCCCACTCCACCGAGTTCCGCCACCGTCGAGGAGAAGCGCGCCGCCCGCGGCGCCACACGCGTCGGCGACCGGGTCTTCCTCGGTCTCTCCCGCGGATCCGGCATCTTCCTGCTGGCGCTCATGGCGGCCATCGCCGTGTTCCTCAGCTACCGTGCCGCGCTCGCGATCAGTGAGGACGAGGCCAACTTCTTCACCACCTTCGAGTGGAACCCCACCGCGGCGCCGCCGGTGTTCGGCATCGCGGTCCTGGCCTTCGGCACCATCGTCTCGTCGGTCATCGCCATGGCCATCGCGGTCCCGGTCGCGGTCGGCATCGCCCTGTTCATCACGCACTACGCACCGCGCAGGCTGGGCGGCCCCATCGCGTACGTGATCGACCTGCTCGCCGCCGTGCCGTCCATCGTGTACGGCCTCTGGGGCGCCCTGGTCCTCGTACCGCAGCTCGACGGGCTCTACGGCTGGCTGAACGACTACCTCGGCTGGACCGGAATCTTCGAATGGCAGGGCGGCGCCCCCCGTTCGATGCTCACCGTCGGCATCCTGCTCGCGATCATGATCCTGCCGATCATCACCAACGTGAGCCGCGAGGTCTTCCGCCAGGTCCCGCGGATGCACGAGGAGGCCGCCCTGGCCCTCGGCGCCACCCGGTGGGAAGTCATCCGCATGGCGGTGCTGCCCTTCGGGCGCTCCGGTGTCATCTCCGCGTCGATGCTCGGCCTCGGCCGCGCCCTCGGCGAGACCATGGCCGTGGCGATGGTCCTGTCGTCCAGCTTCGAGATCAACCTCAGCCTGCTCGACCCGGGCGGCGGCACCTTCGCCCAGAACATCGCGAGCAAGTTCAGTGAGGCCACCGAGATCGGGCGGGACGCGCTCATCGCCTCCGGTCTGGTCCTGTTCGTCATCACCCTGCTGGTCAACGGTGGGGCGCGCCTGATCATCGCCCGCCGCAAGGAGTTCTCGGGGGCCAACGCATGAGCAACTCGACTCTCTCCGGAAAGCGCCCGAGCACGCTGCGCGCCGCGTCCCTGCCCAAGTGGTTCTCGTGGGCGGTCGCCGCCGGCTCGATCGCTCTGGGCCTCGGCATCAGCGCGGCGGCAGGCCTGGAGAGCTCCATCCAGTGGGCCCTGATCGCCGGACTCCTCTTCGTCCTCGGGTCGTACGTCATCACCTCGCGGGTCGAGGGCAGCCGGCAGGCCAAGGACCGTGTGGCGACCAGCCTCGTCTGGGTCGCGTTCCTGCTCGCCCTCATCCCGCTGGCCTCCCTCATCTACGAGACGGTCAAGCGCGGTGTGAAGGTCTTCGACGGCTACTTCCTCAGCCACTCGATGGGTGTGGTCTCCACCTCCGAGCCCGGTGGCGGCATCTACCACGCCATCCTCGGCACGCTGGAGCAGGTCGGCATCGCCGCCGTGATCTCCGTTCCGGTCGGAGTGCTGACCGCGATCTACCTGGTCGAGTACGGCCGCGGCAATCTCGCCAAGGCCGTCACGTTCTTCGTCGACGTCATGACGGGCATCCCGTCGATCGTCGCGGGCCTGTTCATCCTCAGTACCTGGATCCTGATACTGGGCATGGGCCCCTCCGGCTTCGCCGGCGCGATGGCGCTGACCATCCTGATGCTGCCGGTCGTCGTCCGCTCCACCGAGGAGATGCTCAAGCTCGTCCCGAACGAGCTGCGCGAGGCCTCGCTGGCGCTGGGCGTGCCGAAGTGGCGCACCATCCTCAAAATCGTGCTGCCGACCGCGATCGGTGGTATTACGACAGGTGTGATGCTCGCGGTCGCCCGTATCGCCGGTGAGACCGCTCCGGTCCTGCTGCTGGTGTGGGGCTCGAACTACATCAACGCGAACCCCTTCGCCGACCCGCAGGCCTCGCTGCCGATGTACATCTATCTGCAGTTCCAGCAGAGCGGCGGCTCCGGAGCGGCGTACGACCGCGCCTGGGCGGCGTCGCTGACGCTGATCGCCTTCATCATGATCCTGAACCTGGCGGCCCGCGGTATCGCCCGCTGGAAGGCCCCACGATGACAACACGCGGCTCCGCCGCGTGGCCGGTCGCTGACGCGGCCATACAGCGACCAGTTCCCCCGCGAAAGAAGCAGTGATTCCCATGGCCAAGCGAATTGACGTCAGCGGCCTCAACGCCTACTACAGCTCGTTCCGGGCCATCGAGGACATCTCGATGGCCATCGAGCCCCGTACGGTGACGGCCTTCATCGGCCCCTCCGGCTGCGGCAAGTCCACGTTCCTGCGCACCCTGAACCGGATGCACGAGGTCACGCCGGGCGGCCGTGTCGAGGGCAAGGTCATGCTCGACGACGAGAACCTGTACGGCGCCGGGGTCGACCCGGTCTCCGTGCGGCGTGAGGTCGGCATGGTCTTCCAGCGGCCGAACCCGTTCCCCACGATGTCGATCTACGACAACGTGGCGGCGGGCCTGAAGCTGGTCGGTGGCAAGAAGAAGTCCGAGCTGGACGACATCGTCGAGAAGTCCCTCAAGGGCGCGAACCTCTGGAACGAGGTCAAGGACCGCCTCAACAAGCCGGGTTCCGGTCTCTCCGGCGGTCAGCAGCAGCGACTGTGCATCGCCCGCGCGATCGCGGTCCAGCCGAAGGTGCTGCTCATGGACGAGCCGTGCTCCGCGCTGGACCCGATCTCGACGCTCGCCATCGAAGACCTCATCGGTGAGCTGAAGGAGCGCTTCACGATCGTCATCGTGACGCACAACATGCAGCAGGCGGCGCGTGTCTCCGACCGTACGGCGTTCTTCAACCTCTCGGCCGTGGGGCAGCCCGGCAAGCTCATCGAGATAGACGACACGGAGCGGATCTTCTCCAACCCGTCCGTCCAGGCCACGGAGGACTACATCTCCGGCCGCTTCGGCTAGGCCGTCGCCCGAAGGAACTCCTCGCGGTGCTGCATGGCGGTGCCGCCGCGAGGTAGGTGAAGGGCCCGTCCCCGGTTTCCGGGGGCGGGCCCTTTCTCGTCCGCACGGGGTCCTTCTCGCGGGGGCGTGGCAGGCGCCTCTTCTCGCCCCCGCCGCCCCTACCCGTCCCATCCCTGGGGGCTGCGCCCCCGGACCCCCATCGCCGAGTGGTCGGGCGCGGGTCCGGCGGGGCTTCTCGCGCAGTTCCCCGCGCCCCTGACGGGGCGCGGTTCCCCGCGGCCCGTGGGGGGAGGGGCGGGGCTACAGGACCGCCAGGTTCACGATCCAGAAGCTTGTCGCGGCGACCAGGGCCGCGGCCGGCATCGTGATGAACCAGCCGAGGATGATGTTCTTGGCCACGCCCCAGCGGACGGCGTTGATGCGCTTGGTCGCGCCGACGCCCATGATCGCCGAGGTGATGATGTGGGTCGTGGAGATGGGGGCCTTGAAGATGAAGGCCGTGATGAACATGATCGACGCGCCGGTGGTCTCGGCGGCGAAGCCCTGCGGCGGGTCGAGTTCGATGATCTTCCGGCCCAGAGTGCGCATGATGCGCCAGCCGCCCGCGTACGTACCGAGGGAGAGCATCACCGCGCAGACGATCTTCACCCAGACCGGGATGGGATCGCCGTAGTCCTCGACGTCCGCGATGACCAGGGCCATCACGACGATGCCCATCGTCTTCTGTGCGTCCTGAAGACCGTGGCCGAGGGCCATGCCGGCCGCCGACACGGTCTGCGCTATACGGAAACCGCGCTTCGCCTTGTGCGGGTTGGCGCGGCGGAAGATCCACATGATCGCCGCCATCACCAGATAGCCGACGACCAGGCCGACCACCGGTGACACGAACATCGGGATGACGATCTTCTCCAGCACGCCGGACCAGTAGACCGTCGTACCGCCCGCGAGTGCCGCGCCCACCATGCCGCCGAACAGCGCGTGGGAGGAGGACGACGGGAGACCGAAGTACCAGGTGACGAGGTTCCAGGTGATCGCGCCGACCAGCGCCGCGAAGAGGATGCCCATCCCCTTCGAGCCCTCGGGCGTGGAGATCACGCCCTCGCTGACCGTCTTGGCGACGCCGCTGCCGAGGAAGGCGCCCACGAGGTTCATCACCGCGGCCATGGCGAGGGCCGCGCGGGGCGTCAGCGCGCGGGTCGACACCGAGGTCGCGATCGCGTTCGCGGAGTCGTGGAAGCCGTTGGTGTACGTGAAGAAGAGCGCGACCCCGATGGTCACGACCAGAGCGAAGGTGTCCATGAAAGGTTCAGGACTCCTTGACGGCGATGGTCTCCACCGTGTTCGCCACGTGCTCGAACGCGTCCGCCGCCTCCTCCAGCACATCCACGATCTGCTTGAGTTTCAGCACCTCGATGGCCTCGTACTTGCCGTTGAAGAGCATGGCCAGCAGCTTGCGGTGGATCTGGTCGGCCTGGTTCTCCAGCCGGTTGACCTCGATCCAGTACTCCGTGAGGTTGGCCATGGTCCGCAGGTTCGGCATGGCCTCGGCGGTCAGCTCGGCGGCCCGCGCCAGCACCTCGATCTGCTGCTCGACGCCCTTGGGCAGATCCTCGACGTTGTAGAGGACGACCAGGTCGACGGCCTCCTCCATGAAGTCCATGATGTCGTCGAGGGAGGACGCGAGGTTGTAGATGTCCTCGCGGTCGAACGGCGTGATGAACGAGGAGTTCAGCTGGTGGAAGATCGCGTGTGTGGCGTCGTCACCGGCGTGTTCAGCGGCCCGCATACGCTCTGCGATCTCGGCCCGGCCGGCGGTGTCCGCCCCGAGCAGTTCCATGAGGAGTTTCGAGCCCGTGACGATGTTGTCCGCGGATGCGGCGAACATGTCGTAGAAGCTCGTCTCCCTGGGGGTCAGACGAAAGCGCACGTGGGGTCCTCGGTATGCATTGGTTTCGGTCAGGCTGATGCTAGGCGCATCATCCGGCCACGGCTAATGGGCCGTCCCCCAGTGTCGCCCATCATGCAGATCGACCGGCAGGGGGGCCGCCCGCAGGGCGTATACCCGCCAAAGTTCGCTACCATATACCCGGTAGGGGTATATGTCTGGAGGCTGCGATGACGACCACAGGGGCCGGCGCTGAAGTGCCCTCCGCCGTAGACGGCGTGGAGCCGGGTGTCGTGACCGACCACGACCGTGGAATCCACGGGTACCACCACCAGAAGGACGAGCACCTGAAGCGCCTGCGGCGTATCGAGGGGCAGATTCGTGGGCTCCAGCGGATGGTGGACGAGGACGTCTACTGCATCGACATACTCACCCAGGTCTCCGCCTCCACCAAGGCCCTGCAGTCCTTCGCGCTGCAGCTGCTCGAAGAACACCTGCGGCACTGCGTCGCCGACGCGGCTCTCAAGGGCGGCGCCGAGATCGACGCGAAGGTGGAGGAGGCCACGAAGGCGATCGGGCGGCTGCTGCGGACCTGAGCGCCGGGGGCTTGGGGGCGTGCTGCCCGAGGGGTGCTTTTCGGCCACCGGGTGTGGTCGCCAGGTGTGGTCACCGGGCGCGGCCACAGGATCAGCCACCGGGGCCCGCCGCGGTGTGCGGGTGCGGCCAGGGGCCGGTGCTCCCGGCGCGGCCGTCCGCTACCGGGGTGGTTGGTCCTCGTGGGCGTGCTCTTCCCAGACGCGCAGGACCTCGTCGATGCGGTCGGGACTGAGGCGGTCGCCGTCGGTGGTCGAGGCCGCGATGATGAGGTCGCCGCAGAGCTCGATCTCGGCGAGGGCCACGTGGTCCTGAACCGCCGTACCGCCTGCCGGAGCCACGCGCATCACCTCTTCTCTGCCGTCACCGACTCCTAGGGTAGGCAGCGGCCCACGGCCCGCGCATGGCACCAACGGACCATTTCCGGCCCCGTACTTTCCGACTCCTCGGGGACTACTCCTCCGCGATCTTCCCGGCGTAGATGTCCTCGGGTCTCGGCAGCCGTACGGTGACGTGGACGCCGAAGTCGTACAGCAGGGTCGTCGAGGTGACGGCGATCGTGCCCTGCCGGGCGCCGTTGACGAAGCTGAAGCGGTGGCGGACCTTCCGGATGCGGCCCTCGTCGTCGAGGTAGGCGTCGAAGGGGACCCGGGCGGTGGCGAAGCCCTCGGCGGCGGCGCGCAGGGGGGCCCGGTTGCCCTCGGAGGCCGCGCGGGAGGCGGTCGTGAGGTCGGCGGTGCCGCGGTAGTGCCGGACCCGGGTGCCGTCGATCTCGGTCTCGCCGACGAGTTCCGCCGTACGTGCCCCGCGCAGCACCTCGGCCGCGGCGAACGGGTCGGTGGCGCCGCCGGTGACCAGATTGCCGTCGGAGAGGGTGCCCGTGTCGACGCGGACCCATTTGTCGGCGGGGACGCCCGCGCCGCGGTTCTTCATGAACAGGGCGCCGGGGGCGAGGAGTTCGGTGATCGGGCGGTGCTCGCTGCGGCCGGCGGGGTCGTGCGGGAGCAGCACCTTGAGCCTGCCGAGCTGTCTGCCGTAGTCGTAGACGCCCTCGCCGTGGATGGTCACGCGGGTGCCGCCGGTGGCCATCTCCATCTCCGTACGGGCCTTGGAGCTGCCCGCGCGGACGAGGGTGGGAGCGGCGCGGTGCAGCAGGTCCACCGGGTCGGAAGGGAGGGAGTCGTCGGGGCCGCCGCCGCCCGAGCAGCCGGTGACACCGGTCGTGCCGACGATGAGTCCTGCCGCGACGAGCGCCGCGCCTGTCCTGCTGTGCCGCCGCGTCACCATCGCCTGCCAATCCCCTGGCCGGGTCTGTACCGGGTCCACCTGCTTGTTTTCGTGATAACGACGGGTCGGGGAGGTCGTCACGCGGGGTGGGTGAGGGTGAGGGTGAGGGGTGGGAGCGCCCCGTGGCTCGGGTCGTCCGTCGTGTCGCGACTGAGGGTGGGTCGTGGCTGGTCGCGCCCCGCGGGGGAGCCGCAGATGGCGCAGCCCCGCGCCCCTTCGGGGGCGTTCGAGGGCGTTCGGGGCGGAGGGGATCGGGCCTGCTTGCCCTGGGTAACGTTGTGGGTGTGGCGCATCAGGGCGAGCCGATACCTCCGCAGCAGCACCGTACGACCACTGTCGAACAGGGCCAGTTCTGTGTGGCGAGATGCAGCTGCGGCTGGCGCGGTCCGGCCCGGCGGGCCCGGAGCCTGGCGCGGACGGACGCGCAGGGGCACACGGCGGGCGGGGCCTGAGGGTCAGGCGTGGCGGAGGGTCGCCAGGGACTCGTCGATCAGGTCCCGGTCGCGGGGCCGGGTGAGGCGGGCGCGGGCGGCGGCGGGCCCGGCCGGAGGATCCGGTCCACCTCGCGGTTGGACGTGGAGTGGCCGTCGGCCACCTCGGCGGCCCGGTAACTCGGCCCAGTAACTCACCTGCCCGGCAAGCCCGTTGACGAAGTGGTGGGTCGTGGGCAGCCGGGGGCCGGGCGAGCGGCGGTGGCCCGTCTCGTCCTCGGCCTCGCGCGGCGTGCGGTGAGGGCGTCCCTGTCGCGCTTCGACTTGCCCTTGGGAACCGAGTCACGGCCACGCCCTTTCGTCCTCGGTGAGGGACTGCGCGGTGATCACCGTGTCCGGGTGCAGGTCGCCCGAGGTCATCTCGGCTGACGCTTCGTCTTGTGCCTGGTGGGCGATGCGAAGCAGCGGGGAACTGGGGGGAACTGGAGGCGCCCGCCGTTGTCTGTCGGCTCACGTCGGTGTACCCGTGCCGGTCGCCACCTCCGTGATCCGGCTGGTGACCAGGCCCTCCCCGAGAGCGAGCCGATGGCCGGAGGAAGCAAGGACCGACACGACCGGCAGGGTGAATAACACACACATTGCACCTCGTTCGGCCTCTTATCCATATGTCCTTTAAGCGGCTATTGCTAGCTTTCAAATGGTTAATGACGGCTCATCACCATCGGCAGGTGCTCGTCCCAGCGGTCCTCTGTTGTCGGCCCACTCCGCGGAACCTCGATACGAGACGCGGCTTCCGGTCCGACCGGAACTCACCGCGGGAGTCCGGGATGCCCTTGTGCCGGCGGCTGGGCTCAATGGCGACAAGAAAGGTCAGTCACAATGACAGTGGTCGACGCACCATCTCCGCTGCGAAGCAGACCCCGTATAAACCGCCGCCTCAAGGCGCGTCTCGCGGTCGTGCCCGGCGTGGTATTGCTGGCCACGGCCACTCTGGCCTGGTTCACCACCGCGCAGGCCGCAGAAGCCCCGGTTGAGCTGGGGACCGCCAAGAGTTACGCGATCCTGGCCGGTTCGGAGATCACCAACACCGGCCCCACCGTCATCAACGGTGACGTGGGGCTCAGTCCGGGCTCTTCGGTGACGGGCTTCTCGTCGTCGACGCCCGCCGGCCCCGGACAGATCTTCGGCGACCTGAACGTGTCCAACGCCGAGGCCATTCAGGCGAAGACGGATCTGACCACTGCCTACACCGATGCGGCCGGTCGGGGACCCGGGGCTGCCATTACGGCAGATCTCGGCGGACAGGTACTGGTGCCCGGGGTCTACACGGCCAATGAGGGCATTGGACTCACCGGAGCCCTCACCCTCAATGCCAAGGGTGACCCCAATGCGGTCTTCATCTTCCAGGCCGGATCGACGCTGACCACCGCCTCCGCGAGCAGCGTCGTCCTCGTCAATGGCGCGCAGCCCTGCAATGTGTTCTGGAAGGTGGGAAGTTCCGCCACTCTCGGGACCAATTCGACCTTCGTGGGCACCATCCTGGCCCAGGCATCCATCACGGTGACGACCGGCGTCGAGATCCAGGGCAGGGTCCTCGCGCAGACCGGCGCGGTGACGCTGGACGACAACGTCATCACGTCGCCGGTCTGCGTGACCGGACCCACCGGACCCACCGGGCCTGTTGGGCCGACGGGTCCTGCGGGCCCCAGTGGATCTGCGGGCCCCAGTGGACCTGCCGGTCCCGCTGGGCCTGAGGGGGCCCAGGGAGACACCGGTCCCGCCGGGCCTGCCGGGCCTGCCGGTCCCGTCGGACCTGAGGGGGCTCAGGGAGACGCCGGTCCCGCCGGGCCTGCCGGTCCCGTAGGGCCTGAGGGAGCCAAGGGGGACATCGGTCCCGTCGGGCCTGAGGGGGCTCAGGGGGACACCGGTCCCGCCGGGCCTCTCGGACCAGTCGGGCCTGCCGGTCTCGTCGGGCGTGAGGGAGCCAGGGGAGACGCCGGTCTCGTCGGGCCCAAGGGAGCCAAGGGAGACGCCGGTCCTGTCGGGCCTGAGGGAGCCAAGGGAGACACCGGGCCCGTCGGGCCTGAGGGAGCCAAGGGAGACACCGGGCCCGTCGGACCCAAGGGAGCCAAGGGAGACACCGGGCCTCAGGGTCCTGAAGGGTCTCAGGGTCCTGCGGGACCTGGAGAGGGCCACGGTGATCACGGTGATCACGGAGGCAAGGGTGATCACGGAGGCAAGGGTGATCACGGGGGCCACAAGCCCCACAAGCCCCACTGCTCCAAGCACGACGGTCCTCCCCTCTGGGAGCACGACGGTCCTCTCCCCTGGGAGCAGGACGGGAAGGACTGGTTGTGGAAGTCCAAGGCGAAGTTCAAGGAGGAGTGCGAGGACTGAGCGAGAACAAGGCCTCATCTTCTTGAGGAGGACAGCGAGATGAGCAAGGGGCGCCCTCCCTGGTGGGGGGCGCCCCTTCCCGGCCAAGCCCTACTGGTGGCCCGTCCCTGACTTGTGCAGCGCTTCGAGGAGCGAGGACACCATCGTTCGGTCCCTCTCGTGCGTGAGGCGCTGCGCCGCGGCCTCGGGAGACAGCCAGAGGAGGCGGGACACTTCGCGGTTCGGGGCGAACACGCCGCTGGTCGCCTCGGCCGCCCAGTAGCGCACCTGCTTGGGGCGGCCCTGGGCGTCGGTGTAGTGGACGGTCGGGAGTTCCGGGCCGAGGGCGCATTCCATGCCGGTTTCCTCAAGAACTTCGCGAAGGGCGCCGTCACGGGCCTCTTCGTCACGCTTGAGCTTGCCCTTCGGCAGGGACCAGTCCGACCACTTCGGCCGGTAGACCAAGGCCAGCTCGATGCCCCCGCCGGAGGGCGACCGGCGCCACAGGGCACAGCCTGCGGCAAGCACCAATGGTGTGACGTCCATCACTACCTCGATTCGTCGGGCCTCTGGCCTGCGGGTTCTTTCACCGTGATGAGCGATGACACGACTCGTCGTACTGCGGCCGGTGGGCCGGACGGATCCGCAGGTCCGCGCCGTCCGGCGAGCGGCGCCACAGGACGCGGCCCGCCGCCCGGACGACGGCGTCGGTGTTCTCGGTCACGACGTGCTCACCGCCTCCTTCTGCCAGGACTGCTGGAACGCGAACCGGGATGCCTCCACTTCGTGGCGCTGGTCGGCGTGGAGGACCCCGAGGGCGTAGGCCGTGGCCGGGGTGATGCGGGGGGTGCGGGCGGCGGCGGCCGCCGCGGAGGCCGCTTCGGAGGCGTCGCGGTGGCGGTTGAGGGCCTCGCCGGCCGCGAGGAGGCGTACGTCGACGGGGACGGCCTCGGGGTACAGGACCTCCAGGGCGTAACGGTGGAGGCGGAGCAGGAGCCGTACCTGGTGCCAGGGGGCGTCCTGGGGGTGGGGCGCGGTGTCCGGGGAGAGGCCGTGGACGAGGGCCTCGGCGTTGTACGGGTGGCCGGCCGTGTGGAGGGGGAGGCCGGTGATCGCGTCGCGGAGGCGGTCGTGGGCGGCGGCGGCAAGGGGGCGCAGGTCCACGGTGGGGGCGGTGGGGGTGAGGGGGACCTCGCTGGCGAGGACGGCGACGTTGTCGGCGACGGCGTGGAAGCGGCTGGAGCCGAGGGCCTGGAGGGCGGCGGAGTGGGCCCGGGTGCGGGCGAGGGTGAGCTGGCGGTCCAGGAGGGCGCCGGCCTTCGCCGCGCCGACTGTGAGACTGCCGCGGTCGGGGGTCGCCGCGGGGCGGGGACCTGGCCCGGCGGTGCCGGGTTCCTCCCCCGGTGCCTTGAAGGCCTGGGAGGTGCCCCCGGTGCCCGCCCGTTCCGCCCCGGCGGCACGACTGCCCACAGCGGAGACGGCGGTGGAACGGCCACCGGCGGTCGAGGCTGCGGCGGTGGAACGGCCACCGGCGGAGCGGCCGCCCGGGGTGGTGGCCGTGGCGAGACCACTCGCGGAGGCGGCGGCGGTGGCGCGGGTGGGCAGGGCCGGCTGGGTCGGGAACGGGCTCGCTCCCGAGAGGCGGTTGAGGGCTGTCACCAGGCGGGTCAGACGGGCCGCGTAGGCGTGTTCGCGGCCCAGTGTGCCCGACAGCCAGGCCAGTTCGGGGCGGAGGGATTCCGACCAGTCCGTGTCCAGGAGCGGGCGGAAGGTGTGCAGCGTGCCGCTGATGCGGCGGGCCGAGCGGCGCAGGGCCAGGGCTGCGTCGCTGGACTCCTCGGCACCCGCCGCCACGCCCCCACCGGTCTCGCGGTGGGTGCGCAGCGCGCGGAGGAACTCCGTGGCCTGGGCCCGCAGATAGCCGGCGACGGCATCGGCGGGTACGACCGTGGGGTCCGTGGGGTCAAGGTGTTGCTGTGCCACGCCGGCGCCTCCGGGCGTCAATGAGCATCTCCTGGACGTTGCGCAGGGGCTGGCCGTCCGCGTCGTACGAGTGCCGGGTCCACTCGCCGTCGGGGCCGAGGTGCCAGGAGGAGGTCGTGTCGGACATACCGGTCTCCAGCAGGCGGTTGAGGGCCGCCCGGTGGGCCGGGTCGGTGACCCGCAGCAGGGCCTCGATCCGGCGGTCGAGATTGCGGTGCATCATGTCGGCGCTGCCGATCCACACCTCGGGCTCGCCGCCGTTGCCGAAGCCGAAGACCCGGGAGTGTTCGAGGAAGCGGCCGAGGACGGAGCGCACCCGGACGTTCTCCGAAAGGCCCGGGACGCCGGGCCGGATGGCGCATATGCCGCGCACCCACACGTCGATGGGCACACCCGCCTGCGAGGCCCGGTACAGGGCGTCGATGAGCGCCTCGTCCACGATCGAGTTGACCTTGATACGGACGTGCGCGGGACGCCCGGCACGGTGGTGCTGGACCTCCTTGTTGACACGGGCGATCAGGCCGTCGCGCAGGGACTTGGGCGCGACGAGGAGGCGGCGGTAGGTCTCGCGGCGTGAGTAGCCGGAGAGCCGGTTGAAGAGGTCGGAGAGGTCCGCGCCGACCTGCGGGTCCGACGTCAGCACGCCCAGGTCCTCGTACAGCCTCGCCGTCTTCGGGTGGTAGTTGCCCGTACCGACGTGGCTGTAGCGCCGTAGCGACTCGCCCTCCTGACGGACCACCAGGGACAGTTTGCAGTGGGTCTTCAGACCGACCAGGCCGTAGACGACGTGGCAGCCGGCCTCCTCCAGCTTGCGTGCCCACTTGATGTTGGCGTGCTCGTCGAAACGCGCCTTGATCTCGACCAGGACGAGGACCTGCTTGCCTGCCTCGGCTGCGTCGATGAGCGCGTTGACTATGGGGGAGTCGCCGGAGGTCCGGTACAGGGTCTGCTTGATCGCGAGGACGTCCGGGTCGTCGGCCGCCTGCTCCAGGAACGCCTGCACCGACGTCGAGAAGGAGTCGTACGGGTGGTGCAGCAGCACGTCCCGGTTGCGCAGGGCGGCGAATATGTCGGGGGCGGACGCCGACTCGACCTCGGCCAGGTCGCGGTGGACGCCGGCGACGAACTTGCGGTACTTCAGCTCGGGCCGGTCCAGGGAGGCGATGCGGAAGAGGCCGGTGAGGTCCAGGGGCCCGGTCAGCGGGTAGACCTCGGACTCCTTGATGTTCAGCTCGCGCACCAGCAGGTCCAGGACCTCCTGGTTGATGTTCTCCTCGACCTCCAGGCGCACCGGCGGCCCGAAGCGGCGCCGCATGAGCTCCTTCTCCAGGGCCTTGAGGAGGTTCTCGGCGTCGTCCTCCTCGACCTCCAGGTCCTCGTTGCGGGTGACCCGGAAGGCGTGGTGCTCCAGCACCTCCATGCCCGGGAACAGCTCCTCCAGATGGGCGCCGATCACGTCCTCCAGGGGGACGAACCGGCCCGGGGAGGCCTCCAGGAAGCGGGACAGCAGCGGCGGCACCTTGACGCGGGCGAAGTGCGAGGTGCCGGTCACGGGGTTCTGCACGCGTACGGCCAGGTTCAGGGAGAGACCCGAGATGTACGGGAAGGGGTGCGCGGGGTCGACGGCCAGGGGCGTCAGGACCGGGAAGATCTGGTGGCGGAAGAGCGTGAAGAGGCGGGCCTGCTCCTTCTCCGCCAGTTCGCTCCAGCGGACCAGGTGCACGCCCTCCTCGGCCAGCGCCGGGGCGACGTCCTCGTGGAAGCAGGCGGCGTGCCGGGCCATCAGCTCGCGGGAGCGGGCCCAGATCATCTCCAGCACCTCGCGGGGCTGGAGGCCGGAGGCGGAGCGGGTGGCCACACCGGTGGCGATACGGCGCTTCAGACCGGCCACGCGGACCATGAAGAACTCGTCGAGGTTGCTGGCGAAGATCGCCAGGAAGTTCGCCCGTTCGAGGAGGGGGGTGTTCGGGTCCTCGGCCAGTTCCAGGACGCGCTCGTTGAAGGCGAGCCAGCTGCGCTCCCGGTCGAGGAATCGGCCCTGCGGCAGCCGTCCGCCTTCGTGCTCCTCCTCCTCGTAGCCGTCGAGGTCGGCGTCGATGTCGGGTTCCAGGTCGGAGACCACGGCCGACACCGTGTGCGGGCGGTGGCCCGTTATGGAGCCGACGGTCGGCTGTGCGTGCTGGACCTGGTCTGCCTGGGCGTTGGACTGGCTCATGACACCATTCTTCCGCGCCGCGAGCATCACAGGCGCGTCGGACAGGGCCGGTGGGAGTGCGGGCAGGGGCGCGGAGGCGTTCGCGGCGTCGTTCTCGGCGATGTCCGCGTCGATGCGCGCGACGACGTCGACGACATCGGCGGCGTGGTCCGGGGCGACGGGGACGGTCGCACGGGGTCCGCTCCCCGTGCTCTTCCCGTTGCTTGGGCCGTTGCGTGGGGGAGGCGAGGGCTCGGGCACGACGGGGTTCATTGCGGAAGCTTCGCAAGCTCGTCTGAATCGCCGGTTACGGAGACCTTACGTACGGGATAGCGCAGGGAGGACCGCCGGTTCCGTGGTGGCACGCGCGAAGCCCCGGCGCACGCCTTTTCGCCGTCGCACGCTGTTCACCGGTCGTACGCCTTCGGCACGCCCCTCCCCCCGTAGGAGGGGCGTGCCGGGTCAGGGGGCCGTCAGCGGGCGCGGCGGCGCAGCGTCCAGTAGGCGGCGGCGGTGGCGAGGACGGCGAGGGCGAGGATGACGCCGGTGGTCATGAGGTGCAGGGGCCAGAAGTGGGACACCGGGTGCACCTCGGCGTACAGGTCGGTGAAGCCGTTCTCGCTCATGCAGCGGGTGTAGTCGACGTCGGCGTCGGCGTCGAAGCAGGTCAGGTCGTTGGCGCGGCCGCCGGGGCCGGTGATCGCGCCCAGGTCCAGCTGTTCCGCCGTCATCGGCAGCCTGCTGGCGGCGGTGCCGGTGAGCGTCTTGGTGGGCCACAGCTCGTTGGAATGGCCGTCGAGCCACAGGTGGAACCAGAGCATGAAGCCGAAGGCCACGGCCAGGGCCGGCAGCGCCCGCTGCAGGGCGAGGCCCGCCAGGGCGCCGACGGCCAGTGCGCACAGGGCGTACGCGAGGACGGCGGGGCCGCGGTTCACGAAGGGGTCGGTGTAGTACCACTCGTCGCCGCTCAGGTCCCGGTTCGAGGACCAGGCCCAGCGGTAGACCAGCACCAGGACGGCGGTGCCGGCGGTCAGCGCGGCGGCGGACACGGCCAGCTTGGCGGTGAGCCAGCGGACCGGGGTGACGGACTGGGTCCAGGCCAGCCGGGCCGTGCCCCGCTCCAGTTCGCGGCCGGTGAGCGAGGCGCCGGCCCAGGCGGCCACGGCGTAGGAGAAGTAGGCGATGAGGGTGCCGACCCAGCTCATGCCCTGGGAGTAGGCGAACGCCGACTCGATGTCGATGCACCCGCTCTCCCGCTCCCGGCAGGCGTCGCGCTCCGCGCGCATCTCCGCCCCCGTGACGTACTGCAGCCAGAGCATCCACCCGACCATGAGCAGCACGTACGCGCACCACACCAGCAGTGCGGAGCGGTGCAGCCGCAGCACGGTCCGGACGAGGCCGCGGGGGCGGGGCCCGCCCCGGGTGACAGGGGCGGGGGCGTTGATGGTGGTGGTCATGCGGTGCCTCCCGTACGGGTGGATGAGGTGCCTTCCGTACGGGTGGATGAGGTGCCTTCCGTACGGCGCCGGAGCAGGCGGAAGGCGGCCAGGACCAGCAGGGCGGTGACGGCGAGGACGATGCCGGTCTCGACGAGTTGGAGGGGCCAGAAGTGGGAGGAGGGGTGGTGGTCGAGGTAGTAACCGACGACGTCGGTCCTGCCGCAGTCGGGGTCTGCGCACGAACCGGTCGAGATGTGGGCGCCGTCGGCGGTGACGACACCCCCGTCGAAGGCCATGTCGACAGAGGGCGGTGTGCCCTCTTCTCTCGTGGTCGTCGCCGTCTCGGCCGGCCACAGGTACGGACGCAGCTCTTCGAGTGCGTAGAGCAGGCTTCCCATGGCGAAGAAGCCGAAGCCCAGTGAGGGCAGGGAACGGCGGGTGAGCAGGCCGATCAGGGCGCCGACCGCGAGGGCGAGCAGGACATGGGCGACGGCGACCGGGCCGTTGGCCACGAAGATCTCGCGCTGGTACCACTGCCAGGTACCGAGCTGCCGCCATTGAGCATGGTGCGCCGCCCACATCGACCGGTGCAGCAGGACGAGCAGGAGGGTGCCGACGGTGAGGAGGCCGGCGGGCACGGCGAGCTTGGCGGCCAGCCAGCGGGCGGGAGAGACCGACTGGGTCCAGGCCAGCTGGGCCGTGCCGTTCTCCAGTTCGCGGCCGATCAGCGCGGCTCCCGCCCAGAGGGCGACCGACAGGGGCGCGAGGGTGATGAGCGCGGAGACGAGCATGACGGTCGTGTCGTACCGGTCGAACGCGGGCCCGTTGAGGTCGCAGCCGAGGTTCGGAATCCCGTCGTGGCAGCCCATCCGGTTGTACTCGGTCCAGGCGGCGTCGCCACCCGGTCCATTCGCCCACAGCAGCGCCCCCGCGGCCACGAGGACCAGGAGCGTCCAGCACACCGCCGCCCAGCGGTGCAGGCGAAGCGTCAGCCAGGTCAGCCCCTGGGGCCCCCGCTTCGTACGTCGGCCTTCGCGGGTGACGGGGGCCGGGGCCGACGGTGTGGTCGCCGTGATGGTCATACGGCACCTCCCGTACGGCGCCGGAGCAGGCGGAAGGCGGCCAGGCCCAGCAGGGCGGTGACGGCGAGGACGATGCCGGTCTCGACGAGTTGGAGGGGCCAGAAGTGGGAGGAGGGGTGGAAGTCGGTGTAGAAGGCGACGGCGTCGGTCCGACCGCAGGTGTCGTCCGTGCACGCCACGTCCGAGACGCGTTCGCCCGTGCTGGTGATGAAGCCGCGGTCGACCATCTCGCCCGTCCAGGCCGGCTCCGCGGTCTTGGAGACGAGGGTCTCGGTCGGCCACAGCCGGTGGCGGTTCGATACGAGCGTGCCCATCAGGACGCCCGTGCCCACCAGGCCGACGGCGAGGCCGGGCAGGGTACGGCGCAGCAGCAGGCCCGCGACGGCTCCGACGGCCAGCCCGAGCAGGGCGTAGGCCGTGGCGACGGTGCCGTTGGCCGTGAAGGTCTCGGACTCGAACCAGTCGCGGGTGCCGAGCGCGTGCCGCAGCTCCTCGTCCGACCACCACACCAGGCGGTGCAGCAGGGTCAGCAGGGTCGTCCCCGAGGCGATCAGGGCGGCCGGGACCGCGAGCTTGGCGGCGAGCCACCGGGCCGGGCTGGCGGACTGGGTCCAGGCCAGCCTGGCCGTGCCGCTCTCCAGCTCGCGGGCGATCAGGGCACCGCCCGCCCAGGCGCCGATCAGGATCGGAGCGACGGCGAGGGCGGCGGAGGCGAGGCCGACGGTCAGGTCGAACCGGCTGTACGCGGGGCCCACTTCGCAGTAGTCGACTTCCTTGCAGCCGCTCTTCACGTACTCCGCCCAGGCCGCGTCCACCCCCGGTCCGGCGGCCCACAGCAGCCCGCTGGCGGCCAGCACCACCAGCAGCCCCCAGAACCACAGCGCCGACTGGTGCACGCGCAGCGTCGCCCGGATCAGACCCCGGGTCGGGGTCATCGCCGGGGCGGGGGTGGGGTCCTCGGAGCGGGCGGACCAGACGGTCTCGGTGGTCGTGGTGCTCATACGGCCGCCTCCCGCGCCTCGGTCTCGTCGGCGGGGTCACCGTCGCCCTCGTCCACGACGAGGGCCGGTGCCTGAGGTGCCCTCAGGTGGGCGAGGACCAGCTCCTCCAGGGTCGGCTCGGCGGTCTGCCAGCCGGGGCCGACGGGGCCCTGCGGGCGGATGAGCGCGCTGAGCTGACGCCCCGTCGTGCGGGACTCGACGACCGTGTGCGGGGCGAGATCGCCGACCGGGCCGGTGACCAGGGTGTGTGCGGCGAGGATCTCGTCCAGCGGGCCCGCGAGCCGGACGCGCCCGGCGCCCAGCAGGAACAAGTGGTCGCAGGAGCCCTCCAGTTCGGCCACTACGTGCGAGGACATGACAACCGTGGTGCCGTGCTCGGCGGCGTCCGCGAGCAGGGTGCCCATCAGCTCGTGCCGGGCGAGCGGGTCGAGGTCGGCCATCGGCTCGTCCAGGAGCAGCAGTTCGGGCCGCTTGCCGAGGGCGAGGGCGAGCGCGACCCGGGTGCGCTGGCCGCCGGAGAGGGAGCGGATCTTGGCGTCCAGGTTCAGCCCGCCCGCGTCCACCACCCGCTCGGCGACGGTCGCGTCCCAGCGCCGGGGGTTGAGTTCGTGGCCCAGCCGCAGTGTCTGGGCGACGGTCAGCTGCGGGTAGAGGGGCTTGTCCTGGGCGACGTAGGCGATGCGCTCGCGGGCCGCCGCCGGAGTCGTGCCCAGCACACTGATCGCGCCCTCGGTGGGGGCGAGCAGCCCGGCCGCGTGGGCCAGGAGTGTCGACTTGCCCGCGCCGTTCGGTCCGACGACCGCGCACACCCGCCCCATCGGCAGCCGCAGCGTGCAGTCGCGCAGCGCCCAGCCCCCCTGCCGCCACCCGAACTTCTTGCCGAGCGCGGCCGCCTCCATCGCGGTCCCCGTCATGCCTCGTCCCCCTGATCCTTCTGGTCTCGCTGGTCTTTGGTGAAGTGTTCGTCCAGTACGGACGTGAAGAGCGCCGCCGCGTCGTCCCGTTCGAGCCCGGTCTCCCTGGCCCGTACGGCCCAGGCGTCCAGCTCGGCCCGCAGCGGGGAGTCGACGGGCGTGGCGCCCAGGGACTTCCGTACGAACGTGCCGAGGCCGCGGCGGGCCTCGACCAGGCCTTCGCGCTCCAGCTCGCGGTAGGCCTTCAGCACCGTGTTCGGGTTGATCGCGGTGGCTTCCACGACCTCGCGGGCCGTGGGGAGCTTGTCGCCCGGCTCCAGCAGGCCCAGCCGCAGGGCCTGTTTGGTCTGGTGGACGATCTGCACATAGGTGGCGACACCGCTGCGCCGGTCGATGCGGTACTCGACCACTCGGACAACCACCCTTTCACTAATTGAGTAGTGAAAGGGTGGTGCAAGAGAGGGGGCGGTGTCAACAACACCGCCCCCAGCCTGTGGAAAACTCCGGGTACGTCAGGTTTCGCTGCGGTACATCAGGTCCGTCTCGTACGTCACGAATCCGAGGCGTTCGTACACGGTCACCGCCGCCTTGTTGTCGGCGTCGACGTAGAGCATCGCGGTGGGCAGGCCCTGGGCGGCGAGGTGGCGCAGGCCGATCGTGGTGAGGGCCTTGCCGAGGCCCCCGCCCTGGGCGCCGGGGCGGACGCCGACGACGTAGACCTCGCCGAGCTGTTCGTCGGTGTGCGCCTTCGTCCAGTGGAAGCCGACCAGCTCGTCACCCCTGAAGGCCAGGAAGAAGCCCGCCGGGTCGAACCAGGGTTCGGCCTTGCGGTCGTCGAGGTCGCGCTGGACGAGGGAACCCTGTTCGGGGTGGTGGGCGAAGGCCTCCGCGTTCGCGGTGAGCCAGGCCGTGTCGTCCTCGCCGGGGCGGAAGGCGCGGACGGTGACGCCGCCGGGCAGCACCGGCTCGGGCGGGTCGAAATCGGCCAGGGAGCGGCGCATCTGGCGCAGTTCGCGGAAGAGGGTGAGGCCGAGGACCTGGGCGAGGTGGCGGGCGGCGGAGTGGCCGCCGTGCGCCCAGACGCGCAGGCGCTTGCCGGACTCGGCGAGCAGGGCGGAGCCGAGGGCCCGGCCGTGGCCGTGGCCCCGGTGGGAGGGGTGGACGACCAGCTCGGCGGCGGGGGCCTCGACGGGGTCGTTGTCCTCCAGCTGGGCGTAACCGACCAGGTCGTCCCCGAGGCTGAGGAGGAGGTGGCGTACGCCGTCCCGCGGGCCGCCGCGGAGTTGGAGGCGGCCCTGCTCGGACACCGCCTGCTGGCCGTCCACCTGGGCGGCCTCTTCCAGCAGGGCCAGTACGGCGTCCTTCTGGGCGGAGGTCAGGTCCAGACGGGTCTCGATACTGCGGGCGGCGGCTGCGCTTGCCGCTGAGCCGGGCCGGGCGGTGTCGTCGCTGGTCATGGGTTCGAGGTTAACCGTGGGGTGGGCCGAGGGAGCGCCCCACGAGCCCGGTTGTCTCCCGTTGTCCCGTGACCGCGGCTTGAATGTGGCTGATCGCGCCCCACGGCGGAGCCGCGGATGTCACGGTCCCACGCCCCCATACGTGCCGTTTCGTTCCTACTCCTCCCTGACGGCAACCAGGTCGTAACCATGAACCCCCTGTCGCGCTACGCGCGTTGACCCTACGCTTCGGGCCCACGGGGCCTGTTCTCACGTTTCTCTCACATCTCACGAATCCAGGGGGGCACATGTCAGCCACACCCCAAGCGCACCGCCGCAGAAGCCGCCGCAACCGGATCATCGCCACCGCGGCAGGCCTGGCGACCTTCGGGGCGTTGGCCGCCGCGATCCCGGCGAGTGCCGGTGAGACGCAGTCTCACAAGCCCGGCAAGAGCAAGCCGCGGTACCAGGACGTGCAGCTGCTGTCGTTCAACGACCTGCACGGCAACCTGGAGCCGCCGGCCGGTTCCTCGGGCCGGGTGACCGAGCTGCACGAGGACGGTACGACCACGACGATCAACGCCGGTGGTGTCGAGTACCTCGCCACGCACCTGCGCGAGGCCCGCAAGGCCAACACGAAGTTCTCGATCACGGCCGCCGCCGGTGACATGGTCGGCGCCTCCCCGCTGATCTCGGGCCTGTTCCACGACGAGCCCACCATCGAGGCGCTGAACGGGCTCGACCTCGATGTGACGAGCGTCGGCAACCACGAGTTCGACGAGGGCCCCAAGGAACTGCGCCGCCTGCAGAAGGGCGGCTGCCACAAGGCCGACGGCTGCTACGTCGAGGGCAAGAAGTTCAAGGGCGCCGACTTCCCGTACCTCGCGGCGAACGTCATCGAGGAGAAGACCGGCAAGCCGCTCCTGAAGCCCTACTGGGTGTGGAAGAAGAACGGCGTCAAGATCGGCTTCATCGGTGTGACGCTGGAGGACACCCCGGGCGTCGTCTCCGCCGAGGGCGTCAAGGGCCTCAAGTTCAAGGACGAGGTCGAGACGATCAACAAGTACGCCAAGGAGCTGGAGGGCCAGGGCGTCAAGTCGGTCGTCGCGCTGATCCACGAGGGCGGTCTCCCCGCCTCCCAGTCGTACAACTACGACTGCGACTCGCCCGGCGCCGGTGACGGCATCTCCGGTCCGATCGTCGACATCGCCAAGAACATCACGCCGAAGGTCGACGCCGTCGTCACCGGCCACACGCACGCCGCGTACGCCTGCACGATCAACGACCCGGCGGGCCAGCCCCGCATGGTCACCTCGGCCGCGTCCTTCGGCCGCCTCTACACCGACACGACGCTGACGTACGACCGTCAGACCAACGACATCTCCCGTACGGCCGTGAAGTCCGCGAACCACGTGGTCACCCGGACCGTCGCGAAGGCCGCCGACATGACGGCCCTCATCAGCAGGTGGAACACGCTCGCCGCCCCCATCGGCAACCGCACCATCGGCTACATATCCGGCGATGTGCCCAACGTCGGCACGGAGACGCCGATGGGTGACCTCATCGCCGACGCGCAGTACTGGTACGGCAAGACGCTGGACCCCGAGGTCGACCTCGCGCTGATGAACCCCGGTGGTGTGCGCGCGCCGCTCACCTACGCGGCCAAGGGCACCGAGGGCGACGGCGTGGTGACCTACGCCGAGGGCTTCACCGTCCAGCCGTTCTCCAACACGGTCAACCTTCAGGACTTCACGGGTGCCCAGATCATCCAGGTCCTCAAGGAGCAGGTGAGCGGTTCGAACACCGCCGCGCCGAAGGTGCTGCTGCCGTCGTCCGGCCTGACGTACACGCTCGACCTCACGAAGGCCGGCGCCGACCGCGTCGTCGTCGGCACCATCAAGCTCAACGGTGTTGCCATCGACCCGGCCGCCACGTACCGCGTCGCCACCAACAGCTTCCTCGCGGGCGGCGGCGACGGCTACCCGACGCTGGGCCAGGGCACGAACGACCTGGTCGGCGCGGACGACCTCGCCGCGCTGGAGCAGTACATGCTGGCCAACTCCTCGGCCACCAGCCCGATCGCGCCGCCGGCGGCCAACCGGATCACGATCATCAGCTAGGCGAAGCGGACTGCTTCCGGCCGTCGTTTCGCCGCGGGTGGTCCGTGACTGGACAGCGCAGTTCCCCGCGCCCCCTTCCGGGGCGCGGGGAACTGCTTTTTTCTCTGCCTCTGCGCGGCTGCTCACGCCCCGCGCAGCGTGTACCCCAGCCCCCGCACGGTGTGGATGATGCGGGGCTCGCCCCGGCCCTCCAGTTTGCGGCGGAGGTACATGACGTACACATCGAGGGTGTTGGAGGCCGGCTCGAACTCGAAGCCCCAGACCTCCCGGAAGATCCGGGCGCGGCTGTGGACCCTGACCGGGTGACGGAGGAGGTATTCGAGGAGGGCGTACTCGGTGCGGGTGAGGGCGAGGGGGCGTTCGGCGCGGGTGACGGCACGGCTGCCGAGGTCCATGACGACGTCGGCGTAGGCGAGCCGGTCCGCGGGGAGGCGGGGGACGATCCCGCGGAGGGCGAGCGGCTGGCCCCGGCGCAGCAACGCCCGTACACGCGCGAGGAGTTCCTCGGGGGCGAAGGGCTTGGTGAGGTAGTCGTCCGCGCCGTTGTCGAGGGCGACGATACGGTCGCCGACCGCGTCCCGGCCGGTGATCATCATGACCGGCACGGTGGAGCCGGAGGCCCGGATCCGCCGGGTGGCGGCGAGCCCGTCGAGCCCCGGCATGGTGACGTCCATGAGGACGAGGTCCGGCGCACCGCCAGGAGCCCCCAGGGCGTCGAGGGCCACGAGACCGTTCTCGGCGAGCACGGTCTCGTAGCCCTCGAACCTCAACAGCCGCCCGATTCCCTCACGTACGGCCCCGTCGTCATCGACCAGCAGAATCTTCCGCGCCATCCCCACAAGGTGGGGGTGGCCACTGTGGCTGGTCTTGGAGCGGGGTGTGGGCGGGCTGGGGGAGCCTCACTTGGCGCAGGTCTTGGGGTCCAGCTTCTGCTCCCACTTGTCCTCGCGGCCGTCGGGCTGGCCGTTGGGGAGGAGCTTGTCGGAGGTGCCGTCGATGTAGTAGCCGTGCGAGTAGATCGTGCGGTAGGAGCGGTTGCGCCAGGTGTGGACGGTCTTCTCGCCGTTGCCCTTGTTCCAGGAGTAGTCCTCGACGTAGAAGATCGGGTTGACGCGGACGACGCGCTGGTACGGCGACCAGGTGATGGCGATCTGGGTGCACGGCGGGATCGCCTTCTCGCTGCGGCGCTCGAAGCTCGACGACTTCTCCCAGCCCCACTCGTACGAGAAGCTGCCGCCCGCGCTCGCGGAGAAGATGCTCTTGGCGACGGAGAGGCTGATCTCCGCGCCGACGCTCTTCTTCGCGAACGTCTTGGTGCTGTAGCTGCTGACGAACGTCTCCTTGTCGGCCTGCGACCCCCGATTGCCGATCCAGGGGGAGGTACGGATGGCGGCGCCCGTGGTGGACCAGGTCGACGCCTGCGCGTTGCCGCACCAGCCGCGGAAGGTCTCCCAGTCCCCGGCGGGCACGAACAGCCCGAAGACGTCCCGCAGGTACTCGTCCTGGGTCTTGAACTCGCCGGTCCGGACGTTGAGGGCGCCGTACACACCCGTCAGGCTCGTCCGCTGGTTGCACAGCCGCTCGATCATCGAGTCGGTGTTGCCGGGGTCCACGCCCCGGATGTTCGTCGCGCCGCCCGGCCCGGTGGCCGCCTGGGCGGAACCGGGGCCTGCCAGGACACCGGCCACGGCCAGCGCGGTGGACGCCGCGACGAGGGCGCCCTTCTTGAGAGATGCCTTGACCTTGAGTGCAGTTCGCATGGCTGTGTGCTCCTACTGCTGTACGCCGGCGTCGGCGGTCACCGGTTCTGTCGTCTGGGGAACGTAAGAACTCGAAGAACTCACCGGCAGCGAACACGACCCACCTCACAGCCGCGTCAGAGCTTTCTCAGACCCCGCTCAGAGATGTGTCACGAAACCATCACGCAAGATCCACAAAGCGGGCGGTTCCTCACCGCCAAGGGTTTTGATCAAGACCTCGGTCAAGACCTCGGTCAAGACCTCGGTCAAGACCTCGGTCAAGACCTCGGTCAAGACCTCGGTCAAGACCTCGGTCATGGGCCTCGATCGAGCAGGCCCAGGTACGCGCCGAGGCGAGCCGCCGCGTCGAGCATGGCGACGCCCCGCGCGGTCAGTCTCCGTCGCCAGTCGTCCAGGGCGTCGGAGAGTGTGTCGGTGCCGCCGGCCGTCCGGATCTGCCGGACCACGGTGGCGATGTGGTCCAGGGGGTAGCCGCCGCGCCGCAGGAGGTGGGCCAGTTCCGCGTCGCGGATGTCGGCCGCGCGGTACACGCGGTATCCGGTGAGCGGGTCGCGTGCGGGGCAGAGGATGCCGGCGTTCTCCCAGTTCCGCAGGGTCGCCGGGGTGACCTGGAGCCGGTGGGCGAGTTCCCCGACGGTGCGGGTGCCGTGCTCGGCCGACGGCGGTGCCGGCCGCTCGGCGTCGGCCTCCGCCATCAGTTCGAAGAGAGCGTCCGCATATCCCGCCTCCTCGCCACCCGCGACGCCCTCATGGTCGATAACCTCCTCGACATCCGCGCCATCGAGGCAGGCCGCGGCCCGACCCTGGTCTTCGGCCACAACCTCCACCTGCGACGAGGCCTCAGCCACATGCGCATGCGTGACCTGGACCTCAACTGGTACGGCGCCGGCGCCATCCTGAGCCCGCTGATCGGCGAACGGTACGCCTTCTTCGCCGGCAGCCTGGACCCCGACGAGGCGACCCCCGAAGGAGCCGACGGGATCCTGCACATCGACGTTCCCGACTAGGGGCCGTCCTCGCCGATCCGGCGCCCCCTGCTGACCGCGATCCGCACCACGTCCTCCAACGACTCCGCCGCCCGCGTCAGCGCGAACCGCACCGCCCGCTCCCCGGCCGCCGCGTCCCCGAGTACGGCCCTGCTTCCGGCCAACACCTCCTCAGCCGAACCGAGTTGGGACACCTCCACATTGTCGGCGAGGAGGGAGAGGGCCCCGGGGTGCGCGGTGTCCGGGTCGAGATAGCAGGGCTTGCCGTCGGGGGTGGTCCACGGCAGCAGACGCAGTCCTTCCATCATGCGGGGACCTCGATGCGGTGGAAGCCGAAGATGTCGTGGCTGTACAGCTCTTCCGCGCTGAGCACGTAGGGCCGTACGAGGTTGTCGTAGCGCTCGAAGGGCCAGATGTCGACGGGCTTGTGGGGTGGGCGAGGAGGGACGGGTTCCGACGGCTCCTCCGCCTCGGACGGCGGTGGACCGGGCGCGGCCCAGCGGAGCAGTGCCTCGCAGAGCCGGACGACGAGTGCGCGCATGGCGGTGCCCTTCTTTCGTCTCAGGGTTATTTCAGGGTCGGGCTGACGAGCGGTGATTACCGTTCGTGTTCCGATCGTCACGGGTGAGACGTACGCTGCGGAAGGGGGTCGGTGTTGTCTGGCGCCCCAGACAACGGCGAGGGGTGACATGGGCGAACTGGTTGACGCAAAGGGCGAGTCGGGGCGTGCTGTGCTTGGCCGGACACTTCGTTTTCTGCGTGAGAAGGCAGGCAAGTCGCTGGGGCAACTGGCCGACGAGACGGGGTACGACAAGAGCTACTTGAGCCGTCTGGAGTCGGGTGAGCGGCTGTCCAAGGTGACGCTCATGGAGGACTTGGATACGTACTACGAGGCCGGTGACCTGCTGGTAAGCCACTGGAGGGCGGCACGCCTCGACGCCTTCAAGGATCAGTACAAGCGGTTCATGGAACTGGAAGCGACGGCCCGCATCATGCGGGTGTTCACGCCGGCGGTGCCAGGTCTTCTGCAAACGGAGAATTTCTGCCGCGAGGTGTTGTCTGGAGCCCAGACAACGGCCGACGGCGACGTCTGGGTCGAAGAGCAGGTCGCGGCTCGGCTGGGGCGCCAGTACCTGCTGGGGCGGAAGCCGGAGCCCAGCGTCCGCATCGTCATCGACGAGATCGCACTCCGCCGCACCGCCGCCAGTGCCGAGACGTGGCGCGAGCAACTGCGCCACCTGGAGGCCGCCGCCACGCGGCCCAACATCGTGCTTCAGGTGCTGCCGATTTCCGCAGGCGTTCACCACCACATGACCGGGTCGCTGACGCTGCTCTGGCAGGAAGATGGAAGCGCCGTCGCCTACAAAGAAGGCAACGGCTGCAGCCAGTTGGACGAGGATCCGAACGAGGTCACGCGGCGCCGCCTGTCCTACGATCGGCTCCGCGACCTGGCACTGTCACCGTCCGACTCGCTCGCGTTCATCAGGGCCGTTTTGAAGGAGCAGACACACCATGACGCACACCCCTGACCTCGGCACCGTTGCCTGGCGCAAGTCGAGCTACAGCGAAGGGGGCGCCAACGACTGCCTCGAAGTCACCGACGAAGTCCCCGGCATAGTCCCCGTCCGGGACAGCAAGGCCCCGGACCGCTGTCCGCTCCTGTTCTCCCCCCATGCCTGGTCCGCGTTCGTCAAGGTCGTCGCGGCCGGCTGAGCACCTTCGGGTGAAGGGGATCTCGGAAGCGGGACACCTCCGCCGTGGTGTGGCTATGGTGCATCCATGGCAGAGAGTACGACCATCCAGGTGTCCAAGCAGGCCCGCGATCATCTGGCCCAGGTCGCCAAGGAGCGAGGCATGACCCTCGGCCAGCTCATCGAGCGGCTGGCCGCGGAGCAGCCCACGGCGGAGCAGATCGCGGAGCGGGTCGCCGCCACGCGCAAGGTGCTGCGTGAGCGCATGGGGTGCACGCTCACCGACGAGGAGTTCGACGGCGGGCCGGACGTCCTGGCCAATATCTACGCGATGGCTGCGGATAAAATGCACTCCGGCCGCGAGACGACGCGCCCTGACCAGGAGCGCGCCGCGTGATCGTCCTCGACACGGGCGCGGCCCTCGCGCTCGCGCGCGGCCACGAGGCCATGCACCGCCTCGCGGACAACGTCGCGCATACCCCCGGTGACTGGTTGCACATTCCCTCCCTGTGCCTCATGCGGGCGGAGGAGAAGGACGAGGGCATCGGACGGGCACTGCTCGCGCTGCCGGGCATCCACGTCGATCCACTCGGCCAGACGGCCGCTGTGACGGTGGGCGGGATGGTGCGTGACGGCTGGGGCGGAGCCGATACCTGTCACGCTCTCTACGTCGCCACGCCGCACCTGGAGACCGGCGGCATGTCCATCATCCTGACGGGACACGAGGACGACTACCCGCCGGGCGTACTCGCCATCGACATCGACTCCCCCGGAATGCTCGGCTTCCACTGAGGCTCCCCAGAAGCGGCCACGGACCAATCCGTCCCGGTGCCGAATCTCCTACGGCTACTCCGGCGCCCCCGGCGGCGGAGTAGCCGCCCCCGGCAGCCGTACCGTCGCCAGCGTGCCGCTGCCCTCGGCTCGCGCCAGGGACACCTCGCCGCCCGCCTGCTCGACCGTGCGGGCCACGATGGACAGGCCCAGGCCCGAGCCCGGCAGGGCCCTCGCGCTGGGGGAGCGCCAGAAGCGGTCGAAGACGTGGGGGAGTTCGTCGACGGGGATGCCGGGGCCGTGGTCGCGGACCGTGAGGACACCCGCATCCAGCGAGACCTCGATCGTGCCGCCCTCGGGGCTGAACTTCACCGCGTTGTCGAGGATGTTGACGATCGCGCGCTCCAGGGCGGACGGCTCGGAGCGGACGTACCAGGGCTGCAGGTCCGCCGTGATCGTCAGCTCGGGGCCGCGCAGACGGGCCCGGCGCAGGGCCGCCTCCACGGTCTCCTGGAAGTCGACCACCTGGAGGTGACGGCCTCCCTGCTGGCCCGACTCCGAGCGCGACAGCTCCTGCAGGTCGCCTATCAGCGCGGCCAGTTCGGTCATCTGGGCCTTCACCGAGGCGAGCAGGGCCTTGCGGTCGTCCGCCGGGATCGGGCGGCCCGTCTCCTCGCTGCGGGTGAGCAGCTCGATGTTCGTCCGCAGGGACGTGAGGGGCGTACGGAGTTCGTGGCCGGCGTCCGCGATCAGCTGTTGCTGCAGTTCGCGTGAGTTGGCGAGTGCGCTGGTCATCGAGTTGAAGGAGCGGGACAGGCGGGCGATCTCGTCCTCGCTCTCCTCCTCCACGGGGATGCGGATGCTCAGGTCCTCGGTGCGCGCCACGTGCTCGACGGCTTCCGTGAGCTTGTCGACCGGACGGAGACCCGCGCGGGCCACGGCCAGACCGGCCGCACCGGCGCCGACGACTCCGATGCCGGAGACGAGGAGGAGGATCAGGGCGAGGTCGTTGAGGGTGGACTGGGTGCCCTTGAGAGGTACCGCCACGACATAGGCGGCGTTCTCCATCACGTATTGCCTGCCGCCCTCCTCGACCACGAGTGCCGTGGCCAGTACTCGTACGGAATTGCCCTCGCTGTCAGTGCCGTTGCGGATCTGCCCGGTCTTGATCTTGGGGTTCGCGGCCACGTCCTTGTCGCTTTCGGCGACGTTCACCACACCTGTGGAGTTGGGGAAGACACACTTCGTGCCGTCCGCCTTGACCACCTGGGAGTACCCCTTGTTCCGCGGCCCGAAGAATGACTGCGACGGAACCTCTGGGCAGGCGGTGAGGACGCTCTGCTCAACCATCTGCTTGGGCAGCGCACGGCTGACCATGGACTCCAGATCGTTGTTGATCTCGTCGTACAGCTTCCCCTGCACGATGAACCAACACGTCACCGACACCGCCGCCACCGCGAACGCCACCGCCGCCGCGACCAGCATCGACAGCCGGGCCCGGATCGGCAGGGACCGGTAGCGGCTCAGGAGCTTCTTCACTCCGCGCCGCCTTGGCGCAGGACGTACCCGACACCCCGCACGGTGTGGACGAGCCTCGGCTCGCCGCCCGCCTCGGTCTTGCGGCGCAGATACATGACGTACACGTCCAGGGAGTTGGAGGACGGCTCGAAGTCGAAGCCCCAGACGGCCTTCAGGATCTGCTCGCGCGTGAGGACCTGGCGCGGGTGCGCCATGAACATCTCCAGGAGTGTGAACTCCGTGCGGGTCAGCTCCACCGGGCGCCCGCCCCGCGTGACCTCCCGCGTGGCCAGGTCCATCCGCAGGTCCGCGAAGGTGAGCGCCTCGTCCACCTCGGCGGCGTCGGTCAGGGCGGACGCGTACGTGCTGCGGCGCAGCAACGCGCGGACGCGGGCGAAGAGTTCGTCCAGCTCGAACGGCTTGACCAGGTAGTCGTCCGCACCCGCGTCGAGGCCGGTGACGCGGTCGCCGACCGTGTCGCGGGCCGTGAGCATCAGGATCGGGGTCGTGTCGCCGGCGCCGCGGATCCGGCGGGCGGCGGTCAGCCCGTCCATCCGCGGCATCTGGACGTCGAGGATGACCAGGTCCGGCTTGTACGCGGTCGCCTTCTCCAGCGCGTCCGCGCCGTCGACGGCGACCTCGGTGCCGTAGCCCTCGAAGGCGAGGCTGCGCTTGAGTGCGTCGCGCACCGCCGGCTCGTCGTCGACGATGAGGATGCGCTGGGGTTCGGGGGCGCCTTCGGCGGGGCTCATGATGGTTTCGTTCCTCGGATGCGGTGGTTTCCAGGGCCGGGGGCGCCGTGGGGGTTCCTTGTGCGTTGCCGGGTGCGGGTGCGGGTGCGGGTGCGGGTGCGGGTGCGTTGTGGCTGGTCGCGCAGTTCCCCGCGCCCCTGGAGGGGCGCGCGCGGTACCGCCCTAGCCTTGCACGTCCCCTGGCCGCGCAGTAGCCCGTGAGAGTCCCGTGAGGATCAGCCGCGAACCGTACGCCGGTGCGGGCGCGCCGCCGTGGTGCGGCGGGCCGTTCCTCGGGCGGCGGACGCCACCTCGGGGGCCCGGGTCACCGGCGTGTGCAGTTCGGCGGCCACCGCGAGGGCGAGGCCCAGCCCGGCCGGGTCGCCGGCGGTTGCGACGTCGTGCGAGACCTGCGTGATCTGCGCGCCGTTCCTGATCTGCGTGATCATGTCGAACTCCTTGGACTCAGCGGACGGGAAAGGGCTGGAAGGGACCGGGAGGCACCGGAAGGGACCGGGAGGGACCAGAAGGCACCGGGAGGCACCGGGAGGCACCGGCAGGGATCTACCTGGTCGGATGCGATGCGGCGGACCTCAGTCCGAGCCGCCCGCCCGCAGCGTGCTCAGGTCGGCCTTGACGGTGTTGACCGGGATCGCGAAGCCGAGGCCGACGCTGCCGGCGCCGGCCGACGAGGCGTCCGCGGCGGAGTACATCGCCGAGTTGATGCCGATGATGTTGCCGTTCATGTCGATGAGGGCGCCGCCGGAGTTGCCCGGGTTGAGGGAGGCGTCGGTCTGGAGGGCCTTGTACGTGGTCGTGGAGGAGCCGGTGTCACCGTTGAACTGCCGGCCGCCGAACTCGAACGGCCACTGGCCGCTGCCGCCGTCCTGCTGTTGCTGCTGCTGGCCCTGGCTCTCGTCCGTCGAGACCGTCACGTCACGGTCGAGGGCGGAGACGATGCCGCTGGTGACCGTGCCGGTCAGGCCCTCGGGGGAGCCGATCGCCACGACCTGGTCGCCGACCTTGACGCCGGCGGAGTCGCCGAGGGTGGCGGCCTTCAGCCCGGAGGCGTTCCGCAGCTTGATGAGGGCGAGGTCCTTCTTGCTGTCGGTGCCGACGACCTCGGCCGTGTAGGACTTGCCGTTGCTCGTCGTCACCTTGATCTGGGAGGCGCCGGAGATCACGTGGTTGTTGGTGATGATCTCGCCGTCGCTGGTGATGATCACACCGGAACCGGTGGACTCGCCCGCGTTCGAGGTGGCGCTGATCTCCACGATGCTGGGGCTGACCGCCGTGGCGACCCCGGAGACCGTGCCCTTCTGACTGGTCGGCACCACACTCGTGCTGGTGGAGCTGGAGGCCACGGTGTCCGTGCCGGTCAGCTCCTGGATGCCGTACGCCGTGCCACCGCCGATCGCCGCCGCGACGAACGCCACGGCCGCCAGCAGCGCGATCGGACCCCGGGCACGCCTTCTCGTCGAGGGCGCCGACCCGGGGGCGGCGGCGGAGGAGACCGGCTCGGTGAGGAGCGCGGTGGGAGCCGAGGCCGCCGCGGCGGGCTGCTCGTACGTGGCGTACGCGTACTCAGCGGACGGTGCCGCCGGAGCGGGAGGCGCCGAGGCCGGGTCGTACGCCGGCGGGGGCGGCCACTCCGGGTTCACCGGGGCGGAGGCGGGCTGCTGCTGGAGGTACGCGGGCTGCTGCCGGGTCTCGCCCTCGGCGTACCCGGAGTGCTGCTGCTGGTCACCCTGATAGGGGTTCTCGTACTCGCCGCTGCGGCGGAAGCTCTCGGTCATGACCCAGAGCCTGCCGCCCGATCATGAGACCTTCCTGAGTGCTCCCTGAGAACCCCGCCAGAACCTCGTTCGCCCCATATAAAGGCGCCGAGGCCCCACAGGCATGGGAAACAAGGGGGAGGCCGTGCGGGGAGGCCGGCTTCTGAGGGCGCGGGGAACCGCGTGATCAGCCACGACGAACCCGCAGTCAGCAACGGCGGGCAGCCTCTGGGCGCTACCCGCTACCGCTACCCGCTACCGCTACCCGCTACCGCTACTCGCCCGCCGCTACTCGCAACCGCAGGACCGCCGGGCCACCAACCTCGACGGGAACAGCTTCACGCGCTCCCTCCGGGACCCGGGCACCCGAATCCCGTCATCGAGCACCAGATCCACCGCCGCCCGGGCCATCCCCGTACGATCCGTCCCGATCGTCGTCAGCGGCGGATCCGTGAGCGCCGCCTCCTTGACGTCGTCGAACCCGACGACGGCCAACTCGCTCGGCACCTCGATCCGCAGCTCCCGCGCGGCCCGCAGCACACCGATCGCCTGGTCGTCGGTGGAACAGAAGATCGCCGGCGGCCGGCCCGGCTCCGCCAGCAGCTTCAGCGCCACCTGGTACGCGTCGTACCGGTTGTAGGGCGCCTGGAAGAGCCGCCCCTCGGTCGGGATCCCGGCCTCGTCCATCGCGCGCCGCCAGCCCTCGACGTGGTCGGAGACGGGGTCACCGACGAGCGGGGTCTCGGCGATACCGCCCATACAGGCGACGTACTCGTAGCCGTGCGAGAGGAGATGTTCCACGGCGAGCTGCGCGCCGCCGAGGTCGTCGGTCACCACGGCCACGTCGTCGATCGCCTCGGGCCGCTCGTGCAACAGCACGACCCGCGCGTCCCACGCCTCTATCTCGGCGGCGGCGTTGTCGTTGAGGGCGTGGCTGACGAGGATCAGCCCGGAGACACGCATGCCGAGGAACGCCCGCAGATAGTGGACCTCGCGCTCGGCGACGTAGTCGGAGTTCCCGACGAGGACCATCTTGCCGCGCTCGGCGGCGGCCTGTTCGACCGCGTGCGCCATCTCGCCGAAGAACGGCTGGCGTGCGTCCGGGACGATCAGGCCTATCAGCTCGGTGCGGCGCGACGCCATCGCCTGGGCGACGCGGTCGGGCCGGTACGACAGTTCCTTGATGGCGGCGAGGACACGCTCGCGCGTGGCCGGGGCAACCGGCCGGGGTCCGTTGTTGATGACATAGCTGACGACGGCGGTCGACGTACCCGCCAGTCTTGCCACGTCATCCCGAGTCACCTTGGCCACGCCCGGAGTCTACGCGGATAAATCGCCCCTGGGCAGGGCGTACGGGAGACCCCTTGGGCGGCGGTGGTGCGTATGCCGCCCTGCAGGGACCCGGAGGGGCGGGGCGCTACGCCTCGGCCGCGATCTCGACCGTGTCCAGGGACGCCGTCTCGTCCGCATCCGCCGCCTTTGAGGAGGAGTCCGAGGACGCCGCCTTGCCCTTCGCGTCGTCACCGGCGCGCTCCGCCTTCTCGGGCGTAACGAATCGATAACCGACGTTCCGGACGGTCCCGATCAGCGACTCGTGCTCGGGGCCGAGCTTGGCGCGCAGCCGCCGTACGTGGACGTCGACCGTGCGCGTACCGCCGAAGTAGTCGTAGCCCCAGACCTCCTGGAGCAGCTGGGCGCGGGTGAAGACGCGGCCCGGGTGCTGGGCGAGGTATTTGAGGAGCTCGAACTCCTTGAAGGTGAGGTCGAGGACGCGGCCCTTGAGCTTGGCGCTGTAGGTCGCCTCGTCCACCGAGAGATCGCCGTTGCGGATCTCCATGGGGGAGTCGTCGTTGACGATCTGCTGCCGGCCCATGGCGAGCCGCAGTCGGGCCTCGACCTCGGCGGGGCCGGCGGTGTCGAGGAGGACGTCGTCGATGCCCCAGTCCGCGGTGACGGCGGCGAGGCCGCCCTCGGTGACGACGAGGATGAGGGGGCAGCCGGGGCCGGTGGAGCGGAGCAGCTGACACAGGCTGCGGACCTGTGGAAGGTCACGGCGTCCGTCGATCAGGATGACGTCCGCACCTGGGGTGTCGACGAGAGCGGGGCCTTCCGCCGGGGCCACGCGCACGTTGTGCAGCAGCAGGCCGAGGGCCGGAAGCACCTCGGTGGAAGGCTGGAGGGCATTGGTCAGGAGCAGCAGAGAACTCATACGTCTGGTTCCTCCTCGGTCCCTGCGAGGACGTGTGTGGCACTGAGCGGCACCGCGATTGTCGACTGCGGTGCTCCACAGTGTTCTGCTCTGCGATCCCGGGGCCCGTACATCTGCGGTCACCTGGCGTTTCCCGCTCGTATACAACGCTTCCGAAAGCACAAAAGGACCCGGGGGCGACATTGCCCGAGTCCTCTGTCCAGCAGAATAGCCCACATGAGTGCTGGTCCGGCAGGTCATGTGACGCGATCTTTCGACATTCCGAACTCTGAGACGGTCGATCGAACCCCGTCGAGGCCGCCCCGAACCCCTTTGCGCAGGTTTCTGCGCACTGACGACGGGGTGAATATCGAGGCCGTATACGATCCGAGAGCCGTTGTATACAACGGCTCCGACGGCACCGGAACGCCATCCTCCGGCCATCTGGCCGTCGTCGTCGCGCACGGCTTCACGGGTGACGCTGATCGTCCACATGTTCGAAGGGTGGCGGGGGTGCTCGCCCGGTACGGGTCCGTCGTCACCTTCTCCTTCCGCGGTCACGGAAGATCCGGCGGCCACTCCACGGTCGGCGACCGCGAGGTCCTCGACCTCGCGGCGGCGGTCCGCTGGGCCCGCGAACTGGGCCACGAGCACGTCGCCACGGTCGGCTTCTCGATGGGCGGCTCGGTCGTCCTGCGCCACGCGGCACTCCCCGACGGCCCCGACGCCGTCGTCTCCGTGAGCGCCCCCGCCCGCTGGTACTACCGCGGCACGGCCCCCATGCGCCGGGTCCACTGGCTCATCACCCGCCCCGAGGGCCGCCTGGTCGGCCGCTACGGCTTCCGCACCCGCATCCACCACCGCGACTGGAATCCCGTCCCCCTCTCCCCGGTCGAGTCCGTCCCCCTGATCTCCCCGACCCCGCTCCTGATAGTCCACGGCGACAGGGACGGCTACTTCCCGACCGACCACCCCGAGATGCTGGCGGCAGCGGCGGGGGAGAACGGCGAACTGTGGCTGGAGAACGGGATGGGGCACGCGGAGAACGCGGCGAGCGAGGAATTGCTGGAGCGGATCGGGGTTTGGGTGGAGAAGAACGCGACCCCGTGAGGGGCGCGGGGCCGTAAGGATCGCGGGGCCGTAAGGATCGCGGGGCCGTAAGGATCGCGGGGCCGTATCGAAGTGAGGCTCCGCCGCGCGGGCGTGACCGGCCCCCACCGGGCCCGTGGTTTCCGCGCGAAGCCGACCGCCCCGTAGCCTGATCCCCGTCACGACTAATACAGAGGAACGCAGATGCCAAAGGGCACCGTCCGCTACTGGGCAGCCGCCAAAGCCGCCGCAGGCATCGCCGAGGAGCCCTACGACGCGGCCACCCTCGCGGACGCCCTGCACACGGCCCGCGAGCGACACCCCGGCGAACTCGTCCGCGTACTGAGCCGATGCGCGTTCCTCGTCGACGGGGACCCCGTGGGCACCCGTGCGCATGAGACGGTACGTCTGGCCGAGGGCGGCACGGTCGAGGTGCTCCCGCCGTTCGCAGGAGGGTGACCCCCACATCATGAGCAACCAGCCGTACGGGTACGAGGGCCACCAGGGACACCAGGGCTACGAGGCCTACCAGGAGCCGCAGGCGGAGCCCCACCAGTACGCGGCCCAGCCTCAGGCGCAGCCGCACTGGCAGGGCTACGACGAGAGCCAGGCCGCCCACGCCCAGCAGTACACCCAGCAGTGGGAGGGCCAGACCTGGGAGACCCAGATCCAGCCCCAGACGCCGCCCGGGACCCCGCCCGCCGCCGACGTGGCGGAGACGGCCTACCTGCCCCCGCAGACGGGCGGCCCGAACGCGCAGTACGGCCAGGGCGGGCAGTACGGCCAAGGCGCGCAGCACGGCGCGAACGCGCAGCACGACCCGAACGCGCAGCACGACCCGAACGCGCAGTACGGCCAGTACGCGCCCCAGGGCGGGCCGCAGCCGCAGCCACAGCAGCCGCAACCCTCAAGCCGGCCCCCGGCCGACCCCGTCCCGCAGTCCGACCCCGTCCCGCAGTCCGGCCCCGGCTACGGTCCGCCCACCCTCACCGGCAACACCCGGGTCACCGACGCCCAGCGGGCGCGGGCCGAGGGACGGTCGCCGATCATCGAGCCCGGGATGCAGCCGGCGCTGCTCACCGCCGTACTGGGCCTGCTGCTGGCCGGTGCCGCGGCGATCGGCGAGTACGCCCTCGCCGTACCGCTGGTGATCCTTCAGGCCGTGACCGCGGCGGGCTGGTTCCGGCTGAACGGCATGTGGCCGGCCCGTCAGGGCATCGTGCTGGCCTTCGCGGGCGCGCTCGCGGCGGACACGGCACTGTTCGCGGCCGGCCGGGAGCACGCGCCCGCGGCCATCCTCGGCACGCTCGGCGTGTGGGTGCTGCTCAGCATCGTGCTGGGACTGCGCAGCCACGCGGACCCGGACGAGCGGATGTACGGACTGATGGCCACCGTGACCTCGGCGGCACTGTCGATCATCGCGACCGGCTACCTGGCAGCCGTGGCGGACGCGGTCACGGTGGGCGGTGTCGCGGTGGCGGTGGCCGTCCTGGCCCGTGCCCTGCCGCTCCCCACACCGGCCTCGGTGATCGTGTCCCTGCTGGCGGCGACCGGCGCGGGCATCGCCGTCGGCGGCGCGACCGACCTCGGCACCTCCGGCGCGCTCCTGGGCGCCGCCGCGGCCCTCTGCGCCCTCGTCGGCCACCGCGTCGCCGCCTACGACTACCCCTCCCGCTTCGTCCACTTCACCGCGGGAGTCGCCCTCCCGCTGGCCGCCGCGGCCCCGGCGGTGTACCTGCTGGGCCGCGCGCTGGGCTGAGCAGGGATTCCTTCGCCCCGCTCACGTATCTGGGTCGCCTGCAACGTACGTGGGGCGTCTCGCGCAGTTCCTCGCGCCCCTTTTCAAGGGCGCGGGGAACTGCGCGAAAGGGGTCCGGGGCGGAGCCCCGAGGGACGGGACGGGCAGGGGCGGTGGGGGCGAAAGCCCCCAAGTCGCGCGCCCACCCGCCCTGTCACAGGTGATCGACAAGGCCGGCCAACCAACCCCGCCCATACGCCCGCACGATTACTCTCGCGTAGAACGGCCACCCGGGTCGTTGAAGCCGGACCGACCGCCGAACCGGCCGCCGAGTGGACAACGTGGGGAACACCGAGACATGCGCGCACTGCGAATACTTGTCATCGTCGCCGTGATCCTGGGCGGCCTGTTCGTGATCGCGGACCGCGTGGCCGTCGGCTTCGCCGAGGACGAGGCGGCCGAGCAGCTGAAGACCAGCGAGGGCCTGGCGAGCACCCCCGACGTGTCCATCAAGGGCTTCCCGTTCCTCACCCAGGTCGCGAGCGGTGAACTCGACGACGTCGAGGTCGGCATCAAGGACTACGAGGCGAGCACGGGCAAGTCCGACGAGAGCATCCGTATCGCCGATCTGCAGGCGAACATGCGCGGCGTGGCCTTCTCCAGCGACTACAGCTCCGCCACGGCCACCAGCGCCACCGGCAGCGCGACCATCGCGTACGACGAACTCCTCAAGGCAGCCAAGTCCGCACCGACGCGGATCCTCCCCGGCGTGACCGCCCAGGTCGTCGGCCTCTCCGACGGTGGCAAGGGCAAGGTCAAGGTCGACATCAAGGTCAAGGTCGACGTCCTGGGCAAGTCGACGACGTACCCGGTGCTCAGCACCGTCACCGTCGACGGTGACACCGTGAAGGTGCACGCCGACAACCTGCCGAACCTGGTCGTCGAGGCCGCGGAGGGGCAGGTCCGGTCGATCACCGACTTCGAGCAGAAGATCGACGACCTCCCCGGCGGCATCAAGCTCGACAAGGTCGAGGCGGCACCGGACGGCGTGGAGATCACGGTGCGGGGTTCCAACGTCAGGCTGGCCGGGTAGGACGACCGACGGCGCCCGGCAGGCCGGGACCGGCACCCGGCACCGACCGCGGTGGCCCGACGGCGTCCAAGAAGCGAGACGCCACCGTCCGCACCGTAGATGTGACGACGGCTACACGGGCCCGGAAGCCCTGTCACGGCAGCCCCGACAGCCTCGCTATCCCACATTCCGGACGATCGCGTCTCAGAATACGACATGCCGGTGACACGCCCGCCTGTCCGTCCCTACGATCGACCATCATGAAGCGACAGGCGGATCTCACGAAGCGGCGGGCAGTAGACCTGTGCCGCGTCGCCGCCATGCTCTGTCGCACTTTCTGAGTGGCAGCCACGACTGCCGCGTTCCCCGTCGCCCTGCCCAGCCAGGGCACACCCGTGCGCGCCCGGCCCGACCGCCGTCAGGCGCCTCGCACACCCCGCCGCAACTGCCCCGGAGGAGAAAGAGCATGAGCCGCAGCGACGTCCTGGTAGACGCCGACTGGGTCGAGGCCAACCTCGACGACTCGAACATCGCCATCGTCGAGGTCGACGAGGACACGACCGCGTACGAGAAGAACCACATCAAGAACGCCATCCGGATCGACTGGACGAAGGACCTCCAGGACCCGGTACGCCGTGACTTCGTCGACCAGGAGGGCTTCGAGAAGCTCCTGTCGGAGAAGGGCATCGGCAACGACACCCTCGTCGTCCTCTACGGCGGCAACAACAACTGGTTCGCGTCGTACGCCTACTGGTACTTCAAGCTGTACGGCCACGAGAACGTCAAGCTTCTCGACGGCGGCCGCAAGAAGTGGGAGCTGGACGCCCGCGAGCTGGTCGACGAGGTGCCGGTGCGCCCCGCGACCGAGTACAAGGCCAAGCCGCAGAACACCGCGATCCGCGCCTTCCGTGACGACGTCGTCGCCGCGATCGGCTCGCAGAACCTGGTCGACGTGCGCTCGCCCGACGAGTTCTCCGGCAAGCTGCTCGCCCCGGCCCACCTGCCGCAGGAGCAGTCGCAGCGTCCGGGCCACGTCCCGTCCGCCCGCAACATCCCGTGGTCGAAGAACGCCAACGACGACGGCACCTTCAAGTCGGACGACGCCCTCAAGGAGCTGTACGCCGACGAGCAGGTGGACCTGGCGAAGGACACCATCGCCTACTGCCGTATCGGTGAGCGCTCCGCGCTGACCTGGTTCGTCCTGCACGAGCTGCTCGGCGTGGAGAACGTCAAGAACTACGACGGCTCCTGGACCGAGTACGGCTCCCTGGTCGGCGTCCCGATCGAGCTCGGCGCCAACAAGTAGGACCGGCCGACAGCAGCCGACAGCCAGTAGTAAGCGAACACCCGTTCATCCCGACCGGCCTTCCTTCCGGTCAGACCTCTCTTGGAGAAAGACATGTGTGGAGCGAAGGCCGGCGGCCCGGACGCCTCGACGATCAAGCCCGGTGAGACCACGATCCAGGGTCAGGTGACCCGCGACGGCGAGCCGGTGACGGGCTACGTCCGTCTGCTGGACTCGACCGGCGAGTTCACGGCGGAGGTTCCCACCTCCGCGACGGGCCAGTTCCGCTTCTACGCGGCCGAGGGCACCTGGACCGTCCGCGCGCTCGTCCCCGGCGGCACCGCCGACCGCACCGTCGTCGCCGAGCAGGGCGGCCTGGCGGAGGTCGCGATCGCCGTCTGAGGCGTTCGTTCTTGAACGGCTGAACGGCTGAGGGCCGTACCCCGGGTCGTCCGACCCGGGGTACGGCCCTCAGGCGTGAGCGGGCCTACGCTGGAGACATGTACGCCCGCCGGCGCCACGCCTACTTCGCCATGATGGGCACGTGTCTCACGCTCTTCGTCCTGGCCTGGGGCGTCGTACGCCTCTGGTCGGTCCCGGTCGCGGTCGGCATGTGCGTGGTCGCCATGGTCATCCCGCCGCTCGCCGCCGTCGTCGCCAACCGGCGCGGCCCCGACGACCGCTGGTGGGACGACCCCTCCGGCGACCCGAAGTCCGACGAGTGGTGGGACGAACTGGACGGCAAGAGGCGCCCGAGGCAACAGCCTTGATCGCTGCCACTGGGGCGTGTCTCGGCGGCGGCCGAGGAGTCTGAAGCTGCCGCAGGGGAGTCTGAAGCTGCCGCAGGGGCGTCTCAGTAGACGAGTGCCTGGGTGCCGTCCGCCAGCGCCTCCTGCACGAACACCTGCGCGCCCGCGATCCGTACGCCCTCGATGACGTCCTTCTCCGTGATGTCCCGGCGGGCGGCGCACTGTGTGCACAGGGTGAGCGTGCCGCCCGCGAGGACCGAGTCGAGGAGGTCGGGGAGGGGGGCGGCATGCGGCAGCTCGAACTCGGCGGCCCGGCCCGGCAGCGCGAACCACGCGGACTCGCCGGTCAGCCACAGGGACACCTCCACTCCGCTGGCCACCGCCACCGCCGCCACGGTGAACGCCTGCGAACAGCGCTCGGGAGCATCCGCCCCGGCCGTCACCTTGATCACGAGCTTCTTCGCCATGGCCGCATGGTAGTCCGCATCGTGATCATCGTCGCGGCCGAGCGGCAAAGGGCCCACCTCACGGCGAGCCCCGGGTTCCGGCCGCGTAAGCTGGGGTCCGGCCTTGTGCAGTACCGAATCCGCTCATCCGAGGAGCACCCCGTGGAACTCTTCTTCGAAATCCTGCTGGTCCTGGTCGCCGTCGGCGTTCTCGCCTTCGCCGGCCTGACCGTGAAGAAGCTGTACCAGGGCCAGCGCTGACCCACGTCGAGGACATCCAGGAACCGCCACTCATGATCGAGATCCCGTCCGACCTGCACAAGGACCTCGTCCCCCTCGCCTTTCTGCTCGGCGACTGGGCGGGCGCGGGCGTCTACGACTTCCCCGGTGCCGAGAAGTGCAACTTCGGCCAGGAGGTCACCTTCACCCACGACGGCCGGGACTTCCTGGAGTACCACTCCCACACCTGGGTGCTGGACAAGGACGGCAACAAGGTCCGCCCGCTGGAGACCGAGTCCGGATTCTGGCGCATCGACGCCGACCGCAAGGTCGAGATCGTCATGACCCGCGACGACGGCGTCGTCGAGGTCTGGTACGGCGAGCTGGCCAAGCAGAAGCCGCAGATCGACGTGGTCACGGACGCGGTCGCGCGTACGGCGGCCTCGGGGCCCTACAGCGGCGGCAAGCGGCTGTACGGCTATGTGCACAGCGACCTGATGTGGGTCGGTGAGAAGGCGACGCCCGACGTCGAGCTGCGCCCCTACATGTCCGCGCACCTGAAGAAGGTCGTCACCCCCGAGGACGTCGAGCGCTGGGCCAAGGCCCTCCCGGACGACATGCCGGACGACGGCATCGCCTTCTTCAAGTAGGTCAACATCGAGTGGGCCCACATCGAGTGGGCCTACCCGAAGTGGTCCTAGACTCGTGGTGTGGTGAGCACCGACTGGAAGAGTGACCTCAGGCAGCGCGGCTACCGGCTGACGCCGCAGCGGCAACTCGTGCTCGAAGCCGTGGACACCCTTGAGCACGCGACCCCCGACGACATCCTCGTGGAAGTGAGGAAGACGGCGTCGGGGGTCAACATTTCCACGGTCTACCGGACCCTGGAGCTCCTGGAGGAGCTCGGGCTGGTCAGCCATGCCCATCTGGGGCACGGGGCGCCGACGTACCACCTGGCCGACCGGCACCACCACATCCACCTCGTCTGCCGGGACTGCACGAACGTGATCGAGGCGGATGTGTCGGTGGCGGCGGACTTCACGGCCAAGCTGCGCGAGACGTTCGGCTTCGACACGGACATGAAGCACTTCGCGATCTTCGGCCGCTGCAAGGACTGCGCCCGCAAGGCTGCAAGCAGCAAGACCTCAACCGCCAAGAGTTCAACTACCGAGTCGTAGGCTTAGGCGTATGAAGAGCCCTCTGCTGTCCCTGCCCGGCGCCGTCTCCGGCGAGGGGGTGGACGAAGGTGTCGCCGCCCACTATGGGGACCTGTTCCGCGAACAGCGTGCCCTCGCCGACGGCACCGGATTCGTCGACCTCTCCCACCGTGGTGTCCTCGCCGTCTCCGGCGACGACCGGCTCAGCTGGCTGCACCTGCTCCTCACCCAGCACGTCAGCGAACTCCCCACGGGCGAGGCCACCGAGGCGCTGATCCTCTCCGCCAACGGCCACATCGAGCACGCGCTGTACCTGGTCGACGACGGAGCGACCGTCTGGGCCCACGTCGAGCCCGGCACCCAGGAGGCGCTGCTCGCGTACCTGGAGTCGATGAAGTTCTTCTACCGGGTCGAAGTGGCCGACCGGACGGGCGACTTCGCGGTCGTCCACCTCCCGGCCGGTTCGATCGCCGAGATCCCGCAGGGCACGGTGGTCCGCGAGACGCCGTACGGCCGTGATCTGTTCCTTCCGCGCGCCGACCTGGAGTCGTACGCGGAGAAGGCGGCACCCGCGGTGGGTCTCCTCGCGTACGAGGCGCTGCGCGTCGAGCACCACCTTCCCCGCCTCGGCTTCGAGACCGACCACCGCACCATCCCGCACGAGCTGGGCTGGATCGGTACGGCGGTGCACCTGCAGAAGGGCTGCTACCGGGGCCAGGAGACCGTCGCCCGCGTCCAGAACCTCGGCAAGCCCCCGCGCCGCCTCGTCTTCCTCCACCTCGATGGCAGCGAGGTCCACCTCCCGCCGCGCGGCGCGGAGATCCGCCTCGCGGACGACGGCCCCGACGGCCGCAAGCTCGGCTTCATCACGACCTCGGCCCGCCACCACGAGCTGGGCCCGGTGGCCCTCGCCCTGATCAAGCGCAACGTACCGGTGGACGCGAGGCTCATGGCCGACACGACGGCAGCGGCGCAGGAGACCGTGGTCGAGCCGTAGCGGCGGCACCCCGTGAGCGCCGGGTTGCGCCCCCTCCCGCCGGCCGGCGGAGGCGTCCGGCGCCTCACATCTCCAGCAGCACCGTGAACGGCCCGTCATTCGTCAGCGTGACCCGCATCCTCGCCCCGAACCGCCCGGTCGCCACCGTCGCCCCCAGCGACCGCAGCTGCGCGACGACCTCCTCCACCAGGGGCTCGGCGACATCGCCGGGCGCCGCCGCGTTCCAGGTGGGCCGGCGTCCCTTGCGCGCGTCGCCGTACAGCGTGAACTGGCTGATCACCAGCAGTGGCGCGTCCACATCGCCGCACGACTTCTCGTCGTGCAGCATCCGCACCGACCACAGTTTGCGGGCCAGCTGAGCCGCCTTCTCCTTGGTGTCGTCGTGGGTCACCCCCACGAGGACGCACAGCCCCTCGCCCTCGATCGCACCGACCGTCTCACCGTCCACGACGACGCTCGCGCCGTCGACCCTCTGCACCACCGCACGCATGCCGACCATCATGCCGTCGACGTCCATCGGCCGCGCGCGAGGGGGTCCTCCTTACGGGGGGTTTGTGATCACGAGGGTTTGAAGAGCGCTTTGCCCGGTCTTTCTCATTGATCCATTACCGACCATCTGGGGTGGATCGCGGGGACTCGGTCACATAGCGGCCACTGAGAGTGGCACCATGCTCACACACACCGGTCGAGGGGACGGTTGAGGCGCATGAGCACATCGAGTACAGGGCAGCCCCCGGGGACTGCGACGTTCACCCGTACCAATCCGGGGCCTGGCCCCGGCGTCCGCCGGCCACCGGTCCAGCGCACGGACAGCGAACCACTGCCGCCGGACCCGGCCGAGCACGCCCTGTCCCGGCTGCGGCTGCCCGAACTGCGCGCACTGCGCCGGGACGCCCAGCGGGACGAGGCCGATCTCAGCTATCTGCGGCGGCTGCTCCAGGGCCGTATCGACATCCTGCGCGCCGAACTGGTCCGCCGGGGCGGCGCGGCGGACCCCACGGCCCGGGGGGAGCCCTCGGCGCTCGTCGACCGGCTCTCGGCGATCCTCACGGACGCCCCGGCCCGGCACCGGTCCTCGGCCCGCCACGTCACCGTGGGCACGCCCTACGGAGAGGAGTACCGTCGGCTCGCCGCCGACATGCTCGACGAGGTCGAACTCTCCGACCTCCAGGCCCGCACCGACGACGAACTCACCGCCGGCCTCGCCCGTCTCGTCCATCACGAGCAGCAGATCTCCGGCCGCCGCCAGCGCCTCCAGCGCACCGCGGACGACTGCAGCGCCGAAATCGCCCGCCGCTACCGCGAGGGCGAGGCCCAGGTGGACGACCTGCTGATCTGACGCGAGGACGCGTGTCCCTGAGAAGACAGGCCCGAAGGGCCGTCTTCTCAGGGGCGCGGGGAACTGCGCGACCAGCCCCCAACCGAACCCGCGGCCGGTGGTCGAAGGGGCGCAGCCCCTGGAGAAGGGGCGGGCAGGGGCGGGCAGGGGCGGCGGGGGCGGGAAAAACCCCGAGACACACCGCGGAGCACCCCCCTAGCGTGGCCCCATGAGCTCCTCCCACGACATAGCCGTACGCCCCGTCACCGAGGACGAGATCCCGGCCTGGCTGAACGCCCTGAACACCGGCTTCCTCCGCGCCCCGGAATCCCTCTCCGAGCAGGAGCTCAAGGACCGCTCGGCCCATATCGACCCGGCCCGCACCCTCGCCGCGTTCGACGCGTCCCGCTCCCACACCCCCCTCACCCCCACCGACACCACCCAGGTCGTCGCGACCTTCCGCTCCTTCCCGCAGGAGCTGACAGTCGTCGGCGGCCGCACCGTCCCCGCCGACGCCATCTCGAACGTCACGGTCAGCCCCACCCACCGCCGCCGAGGCCTTCTCACCCGGATGATGGCCCACGACCTCACCGCCGCGAAGGACCGCGGCGACGTCGTCGCCACGCTGATCGCCGCCGAGTACCCGATCTACGGCCGCTACGGCTTCGGTCCCGCCACCTGCACCACCGAGTGGACCGTCGACGTGCCCCGCACCGGCCTGGACCCCCGCTGGTCCGGCCCGGCGGACGGCGGTCGGGTCGACCTCGTCGACGGCGCGGTCGTACGCGCCCTCGGCCCCGCCCTGCACGACCGCCTCCGCCACGCCCAGCCCGGCGCGGTGAGCCGCGACGAGCGCTGGTGGCGGGTCAACACCGGTGACCTGCGGACCAGCTCCTCCTGGGCCGAGCCGTTCTACGCGGTGTACCGCTCGGCGGCCGGTGAGATCGAGGGCATGGTCTCGTACGAGGCGGACGACAGCTGGCAGATGAAGCAGCCGCAGAACACGGCCGACGTCAACTGGCTGATCGCGACGACCCCGGCCGCCGAGCGCGCCCTGTGGCACTACCTCTGCTCGATCGACTGGATCACCAAGGTCAAGTCCGGCTGGCGGGCGCCGGACGACCTCCTTCCGCACTTCTTCCCCGACCCGCGTGCCGTGGGCGTCACCACCCAGGCGGACTGGCTGTGGGTGCGGATCCTGGACGTCGTACGGGCGCTGGAGGCCCGTACGTACGCGGGGACCGGGGCGGCGCTGGTGCTGGAGGTCGTCGACCGGGACGGCTTCGCCGGCGGGCGCTATCGGCTGGACGCGGGCCCGGACGGGGCGAGTTGCGTGCCGACGAGTGAGGACGGGGACCTCGTCCTGGAGGTCGCGGACCTGGCGGCGCTGTGGCTGGGCGACGAGTCGGCCGTACGGCTCACCGCGCTCGGCCGGGTGCGGGAACAGCGGAAGGGCGCCGCCTCCGTGGCCGACGCCCTGCTGCGGACGTCCAGGCGCCCGTGGTGCCCGGACCTCTTCTGAGACCTTTCACTGGTGTGTGCGGAATCCGTAGCTGTTCAGTTGTGGTTGTGGCTGCGCATTCAGTTGTGGCTGAACCATTCAGTTGTGGCTGTGCGGACCGGTCGAACTCCCGGCTCCCCTCCGGAGAGGAGGTCGATCGGTCGGTCTCGGGTGTCGCTCGCGGTGTCGCCCACGAACGCTCACGGTGTCGCTCGCGGTGTCCGTCTCGGTGTCGCCAACCATCTGAAATTCTGACCATGTTGTGAAAGTTGGCGACCAACTCCAACTTACTTATCTCCGCTTGGAGTCGTCTCATAACCACCTTCCCACGAACTGCCCAAAGATGGCGAGAAGTTGTAGTGTTTGTTCGTGGAGCGGGAACGCACGGCCGTCGATGGACGGAAGTCGTCACAGCGGCCCCAGAGGTCACATCGCGAGGTGGCCGACGTGTTGCGCGGCCGGATCAGGTCCGGCGAGCTGCGACCGGGACAGCGCATGCCCACCCAGGCGAAGCTGGCGGACGAGTTCGGCGTGGAGCGCGGGGCCGTACGGCAGGCCTTGCGCATCCTGCAGTCGGAGCACCTGCTCACCAACGTTTCCAAGGGCAGCCCGGCGACTGTCGCCCCACGCGTGGGGGCGTGGGCCGTCGGCGGACCGGACGCGGCGCCGCGGCCCACGATGGTGGAGCTTGCCCCTCGCATATCCGCCGCCTTCGCGGCCCCGCACGTGAAGATCGACGCCCTCTGCCTGACGTCCGTGTCCCTCACGCTCGCCGTGGGTGAGCCGTTGCGCGAGATTCACGCGGGGCGCATAAATCCGGCCAGGGTCGACGTCCGGGTGATGCTGCCCAGCCGTGACATCCCGCTCGCCTTCCCGGCCCCGGTCGACGCCTCGGTCGACGGCCGGCTGCAGCGCCGCTGGCTCGTCCAGCGCAACGCCCAGGGGCAGGTCCTGAAGCACAACCTGCTGGCCCTGCGGTCCACGCACGGCATAGACGTGCGTGTCGCGTTCCGCGCGCTGCCCTTCACCCCACCCGTGAAGCTGTACCTCCTCAACGGCCGGGAGGCGCTGTTCGCGTACTACACGGTCCAGCGGAAGGAGGCCGAAGTGGACAGTGAGCAGCTGGAGATGTACGACGCCGAGGGCACCCAGTCCACGCTGTTCGCGTTCGAGCGGAGCGCGGCCGCCGCCCCGCGGGACACGACCTTCGTCGAGCAGTCCGGCCTGTGGTTCAACGCGCTGTGGGAAACCATCAGTTCGGACCTGCTGCTCACGAGCTGACGGCCGGCGCGGGGCGGGGCTCCCGCTTCACATCGCGGGTCCGGTGAACATCAGCGCGAGGATGACCGCGCCGATCGAGCTGCACGTGTGGTTGTTCGCCTTCAGCCCGATCGTGAGGAACAGCAGGCCGACGGCTCCCATCGTGCCGAAGCGCCACTCGACGAATCGCTGGAAGACGATGACGGCGAGGGCGGAGATGAGGGCGATGGCAGCGGGCATGGTGGAACCTCCTCCGAGGGGCCGGGGCGGGCGGGAGCCGAGATGAGAGGGGGAACTTCCACCAACTCGACCAAGTTGGTAACCAACTCTGTTTAAATGGTTCCCACTTGGTCCATGTTCATAACCACCTTCCCGTGAACTCCCCAAAGATGGGTGAGAGTTGTAGCGTTTGGTCGTGACTCAGGAGAACGTTGCAGTGAACGGCAGCAGAAAGCTCTCGTCCCAGGAGATCGCCGGCGCCCTGCGGGACCGCATCCGCGGCGGCGACCTCAGGCCCGGCGAGCGCCTGCCCACCCAGGCCGAGCTGGCGGAGGAGTTCGGCGTGGAGCGCGGCACGGTCCGTCAGGCGCTGCGCGCCCTGCAGGAGGACGGGCTGCTGAGCAACGTGAGCAAGGGGAGCCCGCCCAGGGTCGCCGAGGCCGTCCACGCCGCGCGGGACGAGCCGCAGCCGACGATGGTGGGCCTCGGCCCCCGCCTCGGCGCGGCCTTCTCCCAGCCGCACGTCCGCGTCGACGCGGCCTGCCTCACCGCCGAGACCCTGATGATGGCCCTCGGTGAACCGGTCCGCCGCATCCACGAGGGAACGATCCGTCCCGAGTCCATCGACGTACGCATCCTCCTCCCCTCCCGGAAGATCAACCTGGCGTTCCCGGTCCCCGTGGAGGGGCGGGGCGAGGACGACGAGGAGGACCCGGTCCACAAGCGCTGGCTCGACCAGCGCAACGCCCAGGTCCGCGTCCTGCGCCACAACCTCCTGGCCCTGCGCACGTCCCACCAGCTCGACGTCCGTGTGGCCTTCCGCGCCCTCCCCTTCACCCCGCCCGTCAAGCTCTACCTCCTCAACGGCCAGGAAGCCCTGATCGCCTACTACATGCTCATGCAGCGCGAGGAGCAGATGGCGGACGGCCCCCTGCAGATGTACGACGCCTTCGGCACCCAGTCCCTCCTCTTCTCCTTCGAGAAGGAGACCGGGCCCCGCGACGCCGCGTTCGTCGATCAGTCCCAGCAATGGTTCAACGCCCTCTGGGAAACCATCACCACGGACCTGACACTCTCCTAGTGACTCCTGATACGGCGCAGACTGAACCGGTGGCAGTAGAGACAGAGTCCCTTCGAGAACTGATCACTCCCGTCCGCTTTGTGCTCTGGGACCTGGACGGGCCGATCTGTCGACTGTTTTCCGGGCATCCCGCGCACCAAGTTGCCCGAGACCTGGTGAAGTTGATCGACCGGCGTGGCCTGGGCGGCCTGCTGACGGAGCGTGAACGGAGTACGACCGACCCCCAGGTCGTACTCCTGGGGCTGAGCCGGCGCCACCCGAGCAGCGACCTGATCATCGACCTGGAGAAGTGGCTCACCCAGCAGGAGCTGACCGCCGCGCCGAAGGCGTACCCCACCACCTGGGCCGACCCGCTCATCCGGACATGGTCGCGCCGGGCCAGATTCGCCATCACGACCAACAACTCGGCCCTGGCTGCGGCCCGCTACATCGAGAGCCGCGGCCTCACCGACTGCTTTCCCTACATGTACGGCCGCACCCGCGACCTCGACCTGATGAAGCCGCACCCCCACACCCTGCGCCAGGCCCTCAACGCGATGGGCGCCGACCCCTCCCGGGCCCTGATGCTCGGCGACGCCCCGACCGACTTCGAGGCAGCCCGCGAGGCCGGCGTCCCGTTTCTGGGCTACGCGTGTAACGAGCACAAGCTCAAGGCCCTCCGGGAGGTGGGCGTGCCGCTCTCGTCCACGGTGGACTCGCTGAAGCCCGTACTGGACGTGCTGCGCACGCGGCTTCCGGATCAGGCCTGAACCACCAGCAGGATGAGAGGAGGGCGGCCGACCAGGGCCAGGCCGGACGCTCCCGGCCCACCCGTACGGCCACCAGCCCGGTGACCAGGAGCGCCAGGTTTCATACGGCGCGGTTCGTTCGCCGTGCTGAGGGCTGTCGGGTCGAGGATGACATCCGCCCTTCGGTCCAGCATGTCCCGCAGGAAGTGAAGGATGCCCTGCGAGTCGTCGCATGCCTCGACGGCGGGGTCGAGCGAGTTCCGCTTCTTTCGTGACATGGCCTTGATCTCCATGGCGACGGGCCGGGTCGACCGCCCGGCGAACAGGTCACAGACGGGGCCGGCGAAGTCGAGGAGCACGGCTCGGGCCTGCCGAGGAGCCGCCGCAGATGCTTGCGGCTGTGTCGTCCCGCTGAGCGTGGGGTTCGTCGCTGTCATCGTGGTGAGTGTGGTGCAGACGGCCATCCGCCTCGGGGGCGAGCGGCCGTTCGGGCAGTCGCTCGAATGCGTGTCCATACGGGGCAGGGCGCCTGAGCGTTCACCCATCGGACCGACACCAGCGAACTCGTCGCTTCTGGCACGATGCTCGCCCACGGAGGAGTAACGTGCCTCCACTTCCTTGATTTCACCACTGGTGCGACCACGGCGAGAGAACGGGCAATGCCAGCTGAATCGGATTCCACGGGGCGGCGCCGCGCAGGTGAGATGAGCGCCGACCCGGGTGAGGTGGAGGGACCGCTCAGCGGCTACCACCACGAGACCTATGTCTTCCGGCTGCCGCCCGAGGCCGGGGTCGGGGGAAGCGCACGGTGGAAGTGCCGTGACCCGCGGGAGAGCCTGCTCTGGTTCGACCGGCGGTGCTTCGACTCGGAGGAGCGCCTGCTCACCGAGTTGCAGGGGCGCATCGGCAATATCCCCGATCTCATCGAGGTCGAGGGCACCGTCCTCCAGCGGTTCGTCGAGGGAGACACCCTCGGGGCGTTCCACGCGTCCGACACGGCGGTTCCGGAGAAGGAGTTCGAGCAGATCCTGGCCCTGTTCCGGCAACTGGTCGCCGTCACTCCCCGGACTCTTCTGGTGAAGCGGAGGTGTGAGCGGCGGGACCGCGCGCGGGAGAACGACAGCGCGGGCTTCCTCGACCGGTTGATCTGCTTCACCGAAGAGCGGGTCTACGGGGACAACCTCCCGGAGTACGGGGAGCTGTTCGCGGCCCTGAAGCTGGACTTCGACTCCTTCAAACAGCTCAGAAAGCATGTCGCCGGCCTGCGGGAGCGCCCGTTCTGCCTTCTCCACGCCGATCTCCACCGCGAGAACCTCATCGTCGACCGCGATCGTCGGCTCTGGGCCATCGACTGGGAACTCGCGATGTTCGGCGACCCGCTCTACGACCTGGCCACCCATCTGCATCTGATGCGGTATCCGCTGGAGCAGGAGCGGCGGGTGACGGAGCGGTGGTGCGCGCTCGTCGAGGATGTCCGGGAGGGGAGTTCGCGGGGCTGGCGGGAAGACCTGCCGAAGCTGCTCGACTACAAGAAGGCGCAGTCGGTGTTCACCGATGTGATCCGCACCTCGCAGTCCCTGCGCCTGGAGCCGAAGGTGGACCGGAGCCTGCTGCGCACCGCGACCTGGACGGTCTGGGACGTGCTGAGCAGAGGCGCACGGCCCCTGGGCGTCGAGAGGTTGCCGAGCGTGTCGGTGATCGAAGCCGCGCTCGTCCGATGGCTCCGGAAGCGTGGCGGTGGCTCGCGGTCACGGCGACAGGATCGAGTCGGACCGTAGGCGCTTAGGCTCGACCGTATGAGTGAGACCGGCCTGCGGGAGCGTAAGAAGCGGCGGATGTACGAGAGCGTGTCGGAGGTCGCGATCCGGCTGTTTCTCGAGAAGGGGTTCGACGCGGTGTCCGTGGCCGAGGTGGCCGCGGCGGCGGAGATCTCGAAGCCGACGCTCTTCCGGTACTTCCCGGCGAAGGAGGACCTCGTGCTGTACCGGATCGCCGATCACGAGGACGAGACGGCGCGGGTGGTCGCGGGGCGGGCCGAGGGGGAGTCGGTGGTGGGGGCGGTGCGGGCGCACTTCTTGGCGGGGCTGGCCCGGCGGGACCCGGTGACCGGGCTGAACGACCATCCGCAGGTGCTCGCGTTCCATCGGCTGCTCTACGGGACGCCGTCGCTGGTCGCGCGGGCCCATGGGCATCTGGAGCGGGCCGAGGCCGCGCTCGCCGAGGTGCTCGGGGGCGGGCTCGACGCGCGGGTCGCCGCCGGGCAGATCGTGGCCGTACGGCGGGTGCTCGCGGAGGAGAACCGGCGGCGGGTCGAGCGGGGGGAGCCGGTGGAGGAGGTCGAGCGGGACGCCGTTGCCGCCGCCGAGCGGGTGTTCGGGCGGCTGGAGGGGGCACTTCCGCTCGGGGCGGTCTGAGGGGGCGCGTCCGTTGTTCTCCCGTTGTTCTCTCGGTCCGGGCAGCCTGAGGGTGGCGCGCTCCCGATGAGTGAGTCTCGGTAAATAATTTAACTCGGTCACGTTATTCGGTACGCTCGGTGGAATGACGTCTGTCGAACCTGCCACCGACCCCACCCTCCGGCACGCTCTCGCCTGCGAGCGTGCGTACCACGACACCTGCCGTGCCGCCCTCGCCGCCATGGTCGAGGGGGCGGGAGAGCAGGTCGTCGTCGGGGAGGACGTCTCCGCGTCGGGGGCCGACGCCGAGGTGCTCGGGTACCGGCTGCGCAGCCGTGCCAAGGAGATGCGTGAGCTGCCGGAGGGGCCGTTGTTCTTCGGGCGGCTCGACTTCGACGACCACATGAACGCCGATCACGCGAATATCGACCACGCGAATATCGACCACGCCGGGCAGAGCTATCACGTCGGGCGGCTGCGGATCAGTGAGGATCCGGCCCTGCCGCCCCTCGTCGTGGACTGGCGGGCGCCGGTGTCACGGGCCTTCTACCAGGCGAGTTCCCGTGATCCCCAGGGTGTCGCCGTCCGGCGTCGCTTCGGGTGGGCGCAGGGCAGCCGAGGGGAGTCGGCCGACCTCACGGGGCTGGAGGACGAGCACCTGGACCGTCGTGACGCCCCGACCGGCCGGGGCCCCGCCTCACCTGGCGGCGGCCAAGACGGCCGTAGCGGCCAAGACGGCCGTAGCGGCCAAGACGGCCGTAGCGGCCAAGACGGCGAAGACGGCCGAGGCGGCTCAGGAATCCCGGGGAGTCTCCTCGCCGTCGAGATCGAGCGGCCCCGGCTCGGTCCCATGCGGGACATCGCCGCCACCATCCAGCCGGAGCAGGACGACCTGGTGCGGGCGGATCTCGGCACCTCCGTCTGCGTGCAGGGAGCCCCGGGCACCGGCAAGACGGCCGTCGGGCTGCACCGCGCCGCATACCTCCTCTACACGTACCCGCAGCGCATCCGCCGCGGCGGACTGCTGATCCTCGGGCCGAACCGCACCTTCCTCTCGTACATCGCGGAGGTCCTGCCGGCGCTCGGCGAGACGGGCGTACGCCAGTCGACGGTCACGGACGAGATCGCCCGGCAACCGGTGACGGGGGAGGACGACGACCGGGCGGCGGCCGTGAAGCACGACGCCCGGATGGCGGGGGTGCTCCGCCGGGCCCTGTACGCCGGTGCCGCGGGCGGCGGCGGATCGGGGGAGCGGTTCAACTCCCTTGTGCTGTCGGAGGGTTCGTTTCGCTGGCGCGTGTCCGGGGACGAGCTGCGGCGGATCGTGGCGGACGTCCGGGCGGAGGCGCTGCCCTACGACATCGGGCGGGAGCGAGTCCGGGCGCGGGTCGTGCGGCTGCTCCAGGTGCAGGCGGAGCGGCGGTCCGGGCCGCGTCCGAACGCGTGGCTGTACCGGATCTCGCGGTCGCGGCCGGTCGGCGCGTACGTCGACGCCGTATGGCCGAAGGCACGGCCGGAGGAGGTGGTGGCGCGGCTGCTCGGGGACCCGGACGCGCTCGCCGACGCGGCGGAGGGGCTGCTCGACGCGGACGAGCGGAAGGCCGTCTCCTGGGCGAGGCCCCCGCGTACATGGCGGTCGGCCCGCTGGTCGGCAGCCGATCTCGTCCTCCTCGACGAGGTCGCGGGGCTCCTCGCCCACCCCGACGGCTACGGCCATGTCGTCGTCGACGAGGCCCAGGACCTCTCCCCGATGGAGTGCCGCGTGATCGCCCGCCGGGCCGCCTATGGCTCGGTGACCGTCCTGGGCGACCTGGCCCAGGGCACGACCCCCTGGGCCGCCCGCGACTGGCCCCGACTCCTCGCCCACCTGGGCAAGCCGGACGCCCACGTCATCCCTCTCACCACCGGATTCCGGGTGCCGCAGGCCGTCGTAGGGCTGGCGAACGGGCTGCTGGGGCGACTGGGGGTGGACGTGCCCGCTGCCCGGTCCCTGCGGAGGGACGGGGAACTGCGGATCAGGAGGGTGGACGGGACGGAGGCGGAGGGCGGGGGTGTCGTCACCGAGACCGTCGCCGCCGTGCGGGACGCGCTCGCTCGTGAAGGGTCCATCGGGGTCATCGCGGCCGACGGACCTGATGTCGTACGGCTGCGGGAGGCTCTCGGCGGGGCCGGGATCGCGACGGGCGGTCCGGGTGAACTCGGCGCGCGCGTCACGGTGTTGGGCGCCGGAGTCGCGAAGGGGCTCGAGTACGACCATGTCGTGGTCGTCGAGCCGGCCGCGATCGTGGCGGCGGAGGGGCGGGGGCTGCACCGGCTCTACGTCGTGCTCACGCGCGCGGTGTCGCGGCTGGACGTCGTGCACGCGCGTGCACTGCCGTGGTGAGCGATCCGTTCCGGGTGAGCGGCGAGGGTGCCGGCCGGTGACTCGTACCGCGGGCGCCGCCGGGTGGCCCGTACTGCGGGGTGCCACCGGGTCACTCGTACCGCAGGTGTCGCGGTACGCCGTGTGAGCCGTGTTACCGGAAGGCGGCGGAGTCATGACCGTACCGGCACCTCGGTGATCAGGGCCGTGGCTACGGTGAGCGGGCGCCGGTGAGCGGCGCGAACGCGAGCCCGTTCTCCCTCCCCCCAGGGGGCTCGCGCGCCGCTCGCCGGTTGTTCACGAGGTCTCGCGTACCTGCTTCCGCGCCCTCCAGCGAGCCACCCACCCACCGCTCAGGGATTCGTGGGCACCGCCACGGCGTCCAGCGCGGGAATCAACTGCTCCTCCTCGTACGTGAGATGGGCTTCGAGTTCGTCGATGAGGCGCTCCACCTCGGGGAGTACGGCGTCGGGGTCGGCGTCCTCGGCCGTCACGACCCGGCGCAGCTCCCCGGTGAGGGAGGCGATCCGCTCGTGCTCCTCGTGGAGGCGGGTGAGGGCCGGGGCCAGCTCGGGGTGGCGGTCGGAGAGGTAGGGGAAGAGACCGATGTCCTCGCCGGTGTGGTGGTTGTGGAGCCCCTGGCAGAACGTGAGGCAGTTGACGCGGAGCTGGGCCCCGAGCCCGGCCCTGCCGTTGCTCGTAAGCAACTCCTTCTTGATCAGGGCGAGTTCGCGGCGAAAGGCGTCATGGACGACCTTGATGGCCTCGCCCATGGAGCCGGCGTTGATGTTCGGGGGACCGGCCACGGGGACCTCGCGCAGGGCGACGACCGGGATCGTGCGGTCCGTCTTCGCCTGGTACTCGGCCCATCCCGGTTCGGCCTCGACCGCCCGAGCGAACGCCCGGTCCCGCTCCTCGCCGATCAGTACGACGGCTTCGGCCTCGTAGGTGAACGCCCCGTTCTCCACGGTGACGCGGGGGTCGGCCTTGATGTTCCGGTACCAGTCGGGGTGCTTGGGTGATCCTCCGGCCGACGCGATGACCAGGATCGTGCCGTCGCCGTCGGGGAGGTAGCCGAGGGGGGTGGTGTGTCGGTTGCCGGTACGAGTGCCGGTGGTGGTCAGAAGGATCAGACGGGCGCCCTCGAAGTAGCCGCCGACCTCGCCGTGCTGGGCGCGGAACTCTTCGATGACTTGCTGGTTGAAGGGGTTGGGCATTCTCTGCTTTCTGTGGATGGCTGCACGACAGGGATTGTCGCGGAATTCGGGCAGGGGTGATTGCCGCAGCGCGCACGTCAGTGAATGGCCGACGGAATGCCGCGTATGTGGAATGTCCGTAGGCGGGATGTCCGTAGGTGCGGTGTCCGTAGACGAAATGCGTGTCGACGGAATGTGGGGCGAGGTGTTTCGCGGCGCGGCACGACGAGGCGCGGCGAGATGTTTCGCGGCGCGATGCGGTGTGGTGGGACGCGATGCGGTGTGAGAGTTCGACGCGCGCGAAGCAGGTGCACCGACGGTGCGTTGAGGGAACACCGATGGGGCCCCGAAGGAACTCAGGGGCAGGGGAACGGTGTTCGGCGCGCGGAAATTCGGCAGGCGGGCCCCTGGCCCGCCCCGGCCTCACTCGGAGGCCGGGTAACCAATCCGCTCACGGCGCAAGGCCGACCCGGCAGTCATACGCCAACGATAAGGGGAGGGGGGCGGGCCGGGCAATGCGTATTCGGCCTGAATTCCGGCGCATTCGAGGGGTGTGGGGTGGGGGGTGGGACCGTGTCCAGGAAAGAACGACCTGTCGATCGGCCCGGGTCACGCCTTTCGTTCGGCCTCCTCGGCCGCGTGTTCCAGGCGGCCGCGATAGTTCTCCCACCACGTCGGGTCGCTCGACGGGCCGCTCGTGTTGCCCTCGTTCATGCCGACCGCGCCGTCGAGGAGTTCCCGGAGGATGTCGGCGTGCCCGGCGTGCCGGTGGGTGTCGGCGATCACGCGGACGACGGCGTGGTGCAGCGTCACCTCGTCCTTGCCGTCGGGCCACCACGGCACCTTGCCGACGGTGTCCAGCGCCAGCGCGTCGAGGGTCGCGTCCGCGTGCGCCCAGGCCCGGCGGTAGAGCCCCACGATGTCCTCGCGGGACTCGTCGGCGGTGGCCCACATGTCCGCGTTGGGCTCGGCGTCGCTGTCGAGCCAGGGCAGCGGTTCGCCCGACGGCCGTCCGAAGGTGTCGCCGAGGTAGCCCAGTTCGACACCGGCTGCGTGCTTCATCAGCCCCAGCAGGTTGGTGCCGGTCGGCGTCAGGGGGCGGCGGGCGTCGTACTCCGACAGCCCTTCGAGCTTCCACAGCAGGGCATCGCGGGCGGACTGCAGATAGAAGCGGAGGTCGGCCTTGGCGTCCGAAGTGGTGGCGGTCATGAGGCAAGTCTGCCGCTCCACCGAACCTCGGCCACCGCCTTTCCGCCTCTACCGCGTTTCCGTCGCCGCGGATTCGTCGACGCTGCCTCGCCGGTGGGGATTCGTCGACGGCGCCTCGCCGGTGGGGCGATGAGCGGGTGGGGCCGAAGCCTCGGGAACTCGCCCAAGGGGTCGGCCCGGAGAACCCTCAGCCGTCAGCCGTCTCGCCGCGCGCGCCGAGGACGCCGAGGACCACGCCGCAGGGACGGCCGCCTGAACCCCTGACGCTGATCCATGGACAGCGTGCGCACCGTCGCGCTCGTCGCCCTCTCTGTCCTCATCGGCCCTCCCTGCCCTTCATCGGCGCCGAACTGGTCCAGGACGTCGACCCCGGGGCCAGGCCGTCAAACGCCGGATGGAACAGGAACGTGTACGCAAGAACGTCAGGCCGGCGCAGGGCCCGCCCTTCCAGGGGGACCTGGACAACCGAGGAACGGTACGCATCCGCCGTGCGGCCCACCCCGGGACACAGGAACCGCCTGCTGCCGCGGCCCCGTAGCGGTAAACCGCCCGCGCCCGCGCCCGCGCCCGGGGCCCGTGGCCGGGAACCGTCCGCTCCCGGGGGCCGGCCCTGGCGTCGTGAATCGGGTGGCAAGTCCGCCGCTGCTCAGCCGGCTTCCGGTGCGGTGGATGAGAACTCGTACACGGTGAAGTTGGTGAGCAGGACGTAGCCGAGGCGCTTGTAGAGGGCGTTGCTGGTGGGGTTGCCGGGGTCGGTGAACAGCACGACCTCCTTCGCGCCCGCGGCCAGCGCGGCGCGGCTTGCCGCGACCGTCACGGCGCCCGCGTAGCCGCGGCCCCGGAGGTGGGCCGGGGTGTAGACGGGGTCCACCCGGATCATGCCGCCGACCATCGAGGTCGCGGCCGCCATGGACACGGGGGTGCCGTCCGGCGTCTCCCAGAACGTGAAGTGTCTGTCGGCGAAGCGCGAGTCGGCCCAGGCGCCGGCGTCGATCAGGTCGATGGAGGACTGCTCCCCGACGTCGACGCAGAACTCACGGCAGAAGCGGATGAGTTGCTCCCGGTCCTTCTCGCCCACGACGCGCCCCCGGCCCTCCGGGAACGGCTCCGCTGGGGTGAGCGTGCCGAGGCGGTAGAGATGGAGCCGCACGGTGACCACCGGTTCCGCGCCGGTCCGCCGCTGCCATGCCTCGGCGAACGCGGTGGAGGCGTCATGGTCCCCGCTGACGCCGGGGACGGGGTGACCGAGGTCGGCCAGGCGGGCGGCGAGCGCGTCGGCCTGCTCACGGGTGAAGGGTGTGATGCTCAGGAGGCTGGTCGGAGTGCGCTGGATGAAGCCGGCGTGGACCTCGCCCTCTCGCTCCAGTCGGCCGAATACAGGCGCTTCGGCGCCGTGCGCGGCCGCCCCGTTCGCTCGATACTTCTCGGTCACCGTCAGCTGCATGGTGTGCAGGGCGGGGCGCGAGCGCAGGAAGTCCTCAGCTCGGGCGAGGAATTCGTTGACGTCTTCGGCGAGGTGCCAGTCATCCGGGCGCATGCCCCATGCTCCCCGATGCCACGGACACCCTCGAACTTTTCAGCCAGGGTGAGCCGGTGGGGTATCGGTGCCCTCCCGGGTAAGTGCCCTCCCGGGTAAGTCAGAGCAGGAGGGGCATGCATTGACCTTCGGTCACTCGTGCGGTGACGGGCCCGCTTCCGCTGATGCCGCGTCAAGGGTCGCGAGATCGAAGCCGGTGTCGGTCAGGACAGCGGCGGCCACTCCGCGGCCGACCTGGGCGAGGCCGATCAGCAGGTCGTCGCAGTCGATGCGGTCGGAGCCGTTGTGCCGGGACCGTGCCTCGGCGTTGTCGATGGCCTTGCGGGAGTAGGGGGTCCAGGCGATCCGTTCGGCCGCTTGCGAGGCGCCCATGCTCAGCCGGGCTCCGACGGACCTGTGGACCGCCTCGGGAGAGACGCCGGCGGCCCGCAGGAGGCGGGTGGCGCTGTTGTCCTCCGCGGTAAGCCCCCGCAACATCATGCCCTCGATCGCGGCGGCGACCTCGGAGGCGGTGCAGTTCAGAAGCTGGCTGTGAATGGCCCTCGAGCCTTTCTCGATGTGCCGGTACACGAGCACGCCGCGGCCTCCGTACCGGGAGTGCCACTCGGTGAAGATGTTGCGGTCCCAGGCTTTGAAGTGCGTGGAGTCCGAGGCGACGGTGGTGGTGCCCTGGCTCCAGACTGTTTCCCGGCGGGCGGCGAAGGTGGCGTTGGCGATCTCGACGCCCGCGGCCTTGAGGCCGACGGCGGTCAGGTAGGTCGGGGGTGAAGATCGCGAACTCCATCCAGTCCTTGCGCACGACTCCGTCGAGCGGGATGGTCTCGCCGAGCGGCAGGTAGGTGGTGGAGGAGTCCAGGCGCCAGGACGGGGGCCGTCGCTCTCCCCGTCCGGGCGCCTGGAGCGTACGGCCCGTGTCAGGGCCTCGGCAGCGGCAGGCCGGGCATCTGCGGGTGCCGCAGGTGCCGTCCGCCGAAGGTCCGTCGGGCGGAATACTCTGTCGGTATGAGCGAACGAGGAATGCAGGAGCTGGCCCTGCTGCTGCTGACGGCGCTGGCGAATGCCCCTCGGCACGGGTATGCCATTGCCCAGGAGGTCAAGACCATCACCGACGGCCGAGTGGCGCCGCGGACCGGGGCGCTGTACGGGGCGCTGGACAGGCTGCTGGCGGAGGGTTTGATCCAGGTGGAGCGTGAGGAGGTGGTGGGCGGCCGGGCTCGTCGTATCTTCGCTCTCGCTCCCGCCGGGCGGGAGCGGCTGGAGGCCGAGGCGGAGCGGCTGGCCGCGACCGCCCGGGAGGTCAGGCGGCGTCTGGCCGACGGTGCGGCGGCGCCTGCGTGAGCGATCTCCTCGTCCGTCTGTATCCGGCTGCATACCGGGTTGCTCATGGGCAGGAAATCATCGACGTGCACCGGGAGATGACGGCGGACATGCCGCGTCCGGCCCGGCTGCGTGCGGACGCCGACCTGGCCGCGCACGCCCTGCGGGTTCGGCTGGGGCTTGACTCGGCGTCGCCTGCGGGACGTTTCTTCGCCCTGGCTGCCCCGTTCGCGCTGGCGGCCGGTGCGGTGGACAGCGGGCTGCAACTGACACGCTGGTACGCCGGGCTTGTTCTCTCGCCGGCCCCGGTACGGGTACAGCTCTTCGCCATGGATGGTGCGTGGGCTCTGTACATGCTGCTCTCACTGCTGGTGTGCGTCGGCGCGGTCATCGCCTTGACCGGCCGGTGGGGGCCGGGTGTGGGGATGGCCGTGTGCGGGCTGCTGGGGACGGCCGTGCAGTGGGCCGTCGGCGATCACGCGTACGACAAGGGGGCCACCGCTCCGGTCGCGGCGTTGCTGACCGTCGCCGTCGTCCTCGCCTGCCCTCCGGATCGCCGCGGTGACAGGCGGCTGTCGGCGGCGGCCGGAGCCATGGCTGCCGCGGGGTGGTTTCCCGTCGTCGTCGTGAATGCGGGGACCTATACAGGGGCCTTCGGTGTGACCACGGACTACGGCGCCTGGCCGATGCTGGTCCTCGCCTTCACGGGGGCCGTCCTCGCCCTCCGCGCGCGTTCCTCAGGTCTGCGTGAGATGGGCGCGATGGCCGTGGCCTCTCCGCCGCTGGTCGCCTACTCCTACGCGACTGTCTGGGGCGATCTCCGGCCCGTCCTCGGCACCCTTCTCCTGCTGTCGGTCGTTGCCGCGCTCACAGCGTTCTTCCAGGCAGTGCGCCGCCGACACTGACCCCGCCTTCACTTTCCGGCCGCCCACCAACGGGCGGCCGGCTTCGCCGTGCCGGCCATGTGTCTTGCCTGGCGGCTTCCTCACGCCGGCAGCGGCACACCGCGCCCCGCACACGTTGCAATAGTCCGTTGAGATGAATACTCTCTCCGGTGTTCTATCTGGGGTGCTGTCCGGGCCGGCCGCGCGCGATCTCGGGTGCCCCAGCGAAGGGGCGTTCGCAGTGCGGCGTGCAGCGACGCCCGTCCGGTCCCTTTCGAGCAGAGAAGATCATCGAGTTGCCGTTCACCTTGTCCCACCCCGCAGCAGTGCTGCCGCTGATGCGTCGGCCCTTCGTTCCGGCGTCTCTGGTCGCGGGCGCCGTGGCACCCGACGTCCCGTACTTCCTGGACGTCCTCGGCGTGTCCGAGACCAGCCCCCAGGACTGGTACGGGCCGCTCCTCAACGCCACCGAGACCCACTCGCTCGGTGTGGGCCTGGTGGTCAATCTGCCCCTTGCCATCGGTCTGGTCGCCGCCTACCGGATGCTGCGCGCGCCGATCACCGCACTGCTCCCATCCGACCTCCGCCTTCCGGAACCCGAGCGGACCACCGGCCTGCCGGCCAAGGTCCGCTACACCATGTGGCTACTGGTCTCCGCCCTGATCGGTATCGCCTCCCACCTCGCGTGGGACTCCTTCACCCACGGCGACGGCTTCCTGGTCACCCACGTGCAGCCGCTGCGCGCCTCGGCCCTGGGAGGCTTGTCGGTCGCCCGGCTGCTGCAGTACGCGAGCACCGCCTTCGGCCTGGCGGCCGTCGGCTGGCATCTCTGGCGGCGCCGGGACCGTCTGCGCACCCACGGCGGCACCGACACCGTTGCCCGCCTGGGTCCCGTCATGCGGTGGAGCGTGGTGACTCTCCTGGTTGCGGCACCCGTGCTGGGCGGCGCCGTCAACGCCCGTGACGACTTCAACGCCTACCGCTATGTGACCGAAGTGGACCACAGCCAACCGACTACCGTCGCCCGGGGCGACGGTGCGATGGAGACCACCTATCCCTCCAGGATGGTCCAGGCTCCGTGGGGGACCCTCGCCGAAGGCGTGTTGACCGGGGCCGCCAAGAGAGCGGGCGCTTCGTTCGCGGTGGCGCTGCTGCTGTACTCGGCCACCTGGCAGATCGGCGCTATCTCGCGCCGGCCGGCGACGGCGTCCAGCCCCGCCCCCTCGCCGCAACCGACTCAGGACGACGGCGCTCGGCAGACGGTTTCCGCGCCCTGACCGCCGAGGTGCCTGGTTCAGCCCCGGCGACGGGCAGCGGGGTCGTAGGGGCCGGAGTAGGGACGGGCCAGGAAACCGGTGTTGCTGTCAGAAGTGTTGACAGCTCAGCGTCTGGGCTCGAACGCCAGGTGCGAGCCCAGTAGTCCTCCCCCGGTACGACGTCGACCAGCGACTTCGACCGTAGAAGCGGGGCGATCCCTGTACCTACGCAAGACTGGAACTCTTCAGAACTTGCCTCCACATGACCGGGACCCGGTTGTAAATGCCTACAGAAGAACGGGACTGCCTACACATCGCAGAGACAGGACAGGAGCGGCCCGGTCGCGGCGCCGTAGTGGTGTAGCGCACTTTTGCAAGCGGGTGCTTGCAAAAGTTAGCGAGGGTGGGGCATGGTGGAGGCATGGCATCGCTCAACGTCGGCAATCTCGGTGAGTACCTGCGTGAACAGCGGCGAAACGCGCAGCTGTCGCTCAGGCAGCTCGCCGACGCCGCCGGGGTGTCCAATCCGTATCTGAGCCAGATCGAGCGCGGGCTGCGCAAGCCGAGCGCGGAGGTGCTGCAGCAGGTCGCCAAGGCGCTGCGGATCTCCGCCGAGACGCTGTACGTGCGGGCCGGCATCCTCGACGCCGAGCGGGATCGCGACGAGGTGGAGACGCGCGCCGTCATCCTCGCCGACCCCACGCTGAACGAGCGGCAGAAGCAGGTGCTGCTCCAGATCTACGAGTCCTTCCGCAAGGAGAACGGATTCGAGATCGACCTCGGCCCCGGCGTGGCGACGGACGTCGAGGAGGCCTCGGCGCCCGGCCCCGGTACGGCCGACGGCGACGATGCCGGTCCGCGGCAGACGGCGAGTTGATGACTTCGAGGACTTCGAGGATTCCTACGACGTGACGACTTCCACGACTCATACGACTTCCACGACTTCCACGACGTGACGACTTCCACGACCTGCACGATCTCGACGACGCGGCCGACTCGGGCGATTCGCCGGAGTTGTCGGACGCGGACCGGAACGACACAGACCCGAACGACACAGACCCTCAGCTGAAAGCAACCCGGAGGACCATCACCATGGCCATCACCGACGACATCCGCAAGGCCGTCACCGACCCGACGCCGTTCTACTTCGCCGCCGGCACCGCCGACCTCGCCCTCCAGCAGGCGAAGAAGGTCCCCGGCATCGTCGAGCAGCTGCGCGCCGACGCGCCGGCCAGGATCGACGCCGTGCGTCAGACCGACCCGAAGGCCGTCCAGGAGAAGGCGACCGCCCGGGTCAAGGAGACCCAGGAGAACCTGCAGACCAAGGTCACCGAGTTCATCGGCACCCTCGACACCGACCTCAAGAAGCTCGGCGAGAGCGCTCAGGACCTCGCGCTGCGCAGCGTCGGCGTGGCCGCCGAGTACGCGGTGAAGGCCCGTGAGACGTACGAGAAGGTCGCCGAGCACGGTGAGCAGGCCGTGAAGACCTGGCGTGGCGAGGCCGCGGAGGAGATCGAGGAGCTCGCGATCGCCGTCGAGCCGAACGCCAAGCCGGTCGAGGTCAAGGACGAGCCGGCGGCTGCCAAGCCGGTCCCGGCCCAGGCAGCGCCTGCCCCCGCCGCCAAGAAGACCGCGCCCGCGCCCGCGCCGAAGAAGGCTCCGGCCCGGAAGACGCCGGCCGCGAAGAAGACCACCCCGCCCGCCAAGTAAGCGGCACGGCGCGCCGCCCGGTGGGCGACATAGCCGACGGAGAAGTCGGCGACAGAGCGAGAGGTACCCGCGCGGTACTACTTCGCGGTACGGGGACGGGCCGGGCACCTTTGGGGTGACCGGCCCGTTCTACGGGTACGGTGGCCGCGTAGGTGTCGGCACCGGCACAGGACAGCCGGTCGGCAGTCGGAAGAGCGAACGGAACGGGTGGTGTGGGCGGCATGCTGATGACGGGCTTCGCGGGGTTCCTGGGACTTCTGAAGATCGTCCTGATGGCTCTCGCCGCGTTCGGGCTGTTCGACGCCGCGTTCCGGCGTGAGGACGCGTTCCGCGCGGCGGACAAGCAGACCAAGGTGTTCTGGCTGGTCATCCTCGGGATCGCCCTCATCGTGAGCTATCTGTTCTCGATCCTGTCGTTCCTGCCGATCATCGGCGTCATCGCGAGCATCGTCTACATCGTGGATGTGCGGCCCGCGGTCAAGCAGGTGTCCGGTGGAGGCGGAGGCGGCGGCCGCCGCGGCTCCAGCAGCGACGGCCCGTACGGACCGTACAACGGCGGCCGGTGACCTCGACGGACACGGCGGCCGGTGACCTCGACGGACATGGCGGCCGGTGACCTTGGCCGACGCGGCTGCGGGTGACCTGGGCCGACACCGTGGTCGGCGGCGGTCCGTGACCCCGGCCGAGGCAGATCGGCCGGACGGAGTCGGTACGGAGTCGGTTGGGTCCGGCTCCGGAACCAACCGTCCCGGTCCAGCATTCGGGTCCGGCTCCGGATTCAGACTTCCCGGTCCAGCATGAGGACCGCCACGTCGTCGGTCAGTTCGCCGCCGTTCAGGTCGCGGACCTCGTTCACCGCGGCGCGCAGCAGATCCTCGCCGCGCAGGCCCTCGGCGAACTGGCGGCGGACCATCTCCACCATGCCGTCCTGACCCAGCCGCTCCTTGCCCTGGCCGATCCGGCCCTCTATCAGGCCGTCGGTGTAGAGCATCAGACTCCAGGCGGCGCCCAGTTCGATCTGCGTGCGCGGCCAGCGGGCGTTCGGCAGCAGGCCGAGAGCCGGGCCGCCGTTGTCGTACGGCAGCAGCTCGGCCGGCGGGGTGGTCCGGCCGCCGCGGCCGTGGCGGGCGATCAGCGGGGACGGATGGCCGGCGAGGCAGAGGCCGGCGCGGCGGCCGTCGGGGGCGATGTCGACCGTGCAGAGCGTCGCGAAGATCTCGTCGCTCTCGCGCTCGTGCTCCAGGACACGCTGCAGAGTGGACAGCAGCTCGTCGCCGCACAGCCCCGCGAAGGTCAGCGCCCGCCAGGCGATCCGCAGCTCCACGCCGAGTGCCGCCTCGTCGGGGCCGTGCCCGCAGACATCGCCGATCATGACGTGCACGGTGCCGTCGGGGGTGCGGACGGTGTCGTAGAAGTCGCCGCCGAGCAGGGCGCGGGAACGGCCCGGCCGGTAGCGGGCGGCGAACCGCAGGGACGAGCCCTCCAGCAGCGGCGTCGGCAGCAGGCCGCGCTCCAGGCGGGCGTTCTCCTGGGCACGCAGCTTGGACTCCGTGAGCCGGCGCTCGGCCGTGTCCGACCGCTTCCGCTCCACCGCGTAGCGGATCGCGCGGCTCAGGAGACGACCGTCCACTTCGTCCCGGAAAAGGTAGTCCTGTGCGCCGACCCGTACCGCCTCCGTGCCGCGTTCGGCGTCGCCGGAGTCGGTGAGGGCCAGGACGGCGTGGCGGGGGGCCAGTTCCAGGACCTGTTTGAGGACGGAGAGTTCGTCGTCGGGGCCGTCGGCCGCTTCGGTGTCCGCGTCGGTGGGGCGGGCCGGGGCCGGGAGTGCCAGGTCCAGGAGGATGCAGTTGACGTCGTCGGTCAGCAGCCGCTGGGCCTCGGTGAGGTTGCGGGCGGTGCGGACGCGGATCGGCCTGCCGGTGGAGTCGAGCAGCTCGGGCACGTTGAGGGAAACCGCCGGGTCGTCCTCGATGAGGAGGACCGTGAGGTTGGCGGGGGCGCCGGGCTGTGTGGTCGGACCGGTGGGTCCTGCCGGGGCCACGGCGCGGTCGCCGGTGGGGCGGGGCGGGTTCGAGCCGTCTGCAGGGGCCAGGGCCGGGGCGTTCATGGTGGCCCCCTCTCCGGATGGTCCGCTGGGTGCGGACACGGCGTGCGCCTGACCACTTTCCACAGCCGGGATCGCTCTCTGCCGCGGTATGGGTACGGGCATCTTTCTTGTTCCTTCCCTCCCCCCGAGGGCACGGCGGGCGAGAGACCTCGACCCATCGACGGGGACCTTAGCGCCAGGCGCCGCCGCAACGGAATGGTCGGCGGGGCGTTGGGTGGCAATCGGCCGGAGTCATATGCCGCATCCTGTACCGCACTTGGACATGGCAGGGCTTTCTCCTGAGATGACGTATGTCACGCGGTGGGGGTTGAGCCTGGGAGGGGAAGGTGGTGAGAGTCACGTGGGGTGGGTCACGTGGGGGTTTGGGGCCTGGGGGCCTGGGGTGGCGGGCCGGGCGAGGGTGAG
>NZ_LRTR01000606.1 GCF_001550375.1 Streptomyces europaeiscabiei
GCCCAGCCGGGCGGAGCGGCGTGTGACGGCCTGGGTCCGCGGGCGGCGCAGCAGGTCGTACGAGCGCAACGCCGCGGCCACGTCCGGGGTGCCGTCGAGGCAGTGGGCGAGGGTGACCGCGTCCTCCAGCGCCTGGCACGCACCCTGGCCCAGGTTGGGGGTCATGGCATGGGCCGCGTCGCCCAGCAGTGCGACCCGGCCGCGGACGAAGGAGGGCAGCGGGGGCAGGTCGTACAGGTCGTGTCGGAGCACCGTGTCCGCGGGGACGGCGGCCAGCAGCGTGGGGACGGGATCCGGCCAGGACCCGAACCGGCGTAGCAGTTCGGCGTACTCGGACGAGCCCGAGGCCGCTCCCGCCGGCAGTGAGGCGGTCGCGAAGCAGTACATCCGCCCGCCCGGTAGCGCCGTGTAGCCGAGCCTCGCTCCGCGGCCCCAGATCGCCGCCCCTTCGGAAGGGGGCTCGGCGAGGGGCTCGGTGACCGTGCGCCAGGCCGTGTAACCGGCGTACCGAGGGCCGGTGGCGTCGGGCCACAGGGCGCGGCGGACCACACTGCGCAGCCCGTCGGCGCCGACGACGAGGTCGGGCCGGGACTCGCCCCTGCGGTGATCGACGACCAGGCCATGGCCGCCGTCGCGGACCACGGACACCTCGCTGCCCGGCCGCAGGCTGTCGGCGGGCAGCGCCTCGGTGAGCACTCTCAACAGGTCCGCGCGGTGCAGGACCACCAGGGGATGGCCGAAGCGGCGCGCCAGCTCCGCGTTGTCCGTACGGGACAGCCAGCGGCCCTGGCGGTCCCGTACGCCGCCTACGGCCTCGACGGCGCCGAGTGCCCGGACAGCGCCGGCCAGACCGAGCGCCTCAAGCGCGTGCAGCGCGTTCGGCCACAGGGAGATACCGGCGCCGATCTCAGTGAATTCCGGGGACCGTTCGAGCACCTCGACGCGCCAGCCCCGGCGATGCAGGGCCACGGCCGCAGCAAGCCCACCGATCCCGCCGCCGACGACGGTCGCGGCGCGCTGCGGCATGGGTCCTCGCTCTGCGTTCGGGGGCGCCGCCCCCGGTCAAGTGGCCGTCGATCCGGTGCCCGAGTGGCATGCGACGCGACGCGGGTCCGGCTGAACAGCGCCCCATAGCAGCATGTCGACAGGTGCCTGTCAATCTGACGAGCTGCACCCGGTGCTGCTGAAGAGGCTGCGGGCGGCCAAGACGCCGGCCCGGTCCCGGCCCAGGACCAGGGCTTCCGGGTCTCCTCGCCGAGCAACGCCGCCGGGGCTCTCCGCGGGTCTGCCTCCAGGGCCGCGGCGCCCGCGGATCTGCGCCGAGGCTCCGGTGGGCGCGCCCACCGGAGCCTCGGCGCGGTCAGGCCAGACCGAACCGCTCGGCGTGCACCTGGAGGTGGGGAACCTTCAGTCCGTGCAGGGCGCTGAGCACGGCCGAGGTCATCGCGGGCGGGCCGCAGACGTACACGTCGCGTTCGGTGATGTCGGGGACCAGGGCACGGAGGCTCTCCGGCTCGAACGGTGGGCTGCCTTCCCCGGTGCGGCCGGTGAGCAGGTGCAGGCGCCCGCCGAGGTCCGCGACCAGAGTTCGTACCTCGTCGACCAGCACGGCGTCGTCCTCGCTGCGCACCCGGTAGAGCACGACGACGTCGCCCGCCGGTTCCTCCTCCAGCAGGGCTCGAACCGGTGTGATCCCGACCCCGCCGGCGATCAGCAGGGCGCCGGGCCGGGTGCGGTGCAGTGAGGTGAACGCCCCGTACGGTCCTTCGACGAACGCGCGGGTCCCGACCGGGAGGTGCCGCAGGCCGGCGCTGGCGCTGCCGGCCGCCTTGGCCGTCAGGCGCAACGTGCGGCCGTCAGGTGCCGCCGACAGCGAGAACGGATTGGCCAGCCACCAGTGGTTGTACCCGGGGAACCGCCAGATACAGAACTGGCCCGCCCTGGCCGGCAGCCTGTCGAGATGGCGGCCGGTGACATGCACCGACACCACGTCGTCCGACTCCGGCACCACGGCCACGACCTCGAACCGGTGATAGGCGTTGCGCCACAGAGGCATCACGATCCGCCCCGTGACCAGGGCACCGAACGCGAACAGCCACAGGGCCCACCAGTAGATCATCGCGGGCGTGGAGGAGCTGAAGGTCGTGGTCTCCTGCAACTGGTGGACGAACGCCAGCCCCAGCGCCAGGTACAGCAGCAGGTGCACTCCGTGCCACGTCTCGTACCGCAGCCTCCGCCTCACCTGTCGGGCGGAGACGGCGGCGACCACGACGACGATCGCCGCGGCCAGCATTCCGAGCAGGGAGGCCGGCACTCCGGCCAGCGCGAAGAACGTCTTCGTCATCGACGCGTCATCGAGCCGCGCGTAGCCCAGCACCACCAGCACGGCGTGGGTGAGGAGGGTCCACAGCAGGGTGAAGCCGACCCACCGGTGCCACAGCGTCAACCGGTCCATGCCGATACGGCGGTCGAGCCACGGCAGACGGGCCACCAACAGCAGTTGGAACAGCATCAGCACGGCGGCGTGCAGGCCGAAGAACTTGGCGACCGTGAGCACCCCGTTCTTGCCGGTACCTGCGGTGAGGAAAAGAACCTCCACGATCACCAAGTTGACGATGACGAACGTCCACAGCGCCCAACGCGCCGCGACGACCGGAGGTATGGTGCCCTGTCGCACCTGTGTACTTGTCGCCTCCACCGTTTCCCCTCTTGTCCATGTGACGTACTTGCCCGGTACCCGCGCGGTCGCGGGACCCGAGCGTCCCGATCTGAAATACGGCGCCCCTGGGCGGGGCAAGAGTACGGAACATGGCGAGAAGTTGACCCTACTTGGCCTCGACTGTTCTTGTTCCGCGATCGGCACGCCGGTCGAGCGGACCCCACGTGCCTCATGAGGTGCCCTGCGATCACTTCGCGGGGCGCCCTCCCCTTTCCTCGACGTCACCCTCGCGCACCCGCAGACAGCCGGACCAGCGGGTCTGCAGCCCTACGCGCCGATGACGCCGACGTGATGCGCGGGTCAGTGACCTAGACAACAGGAACCACCCGATGCGCGCCCGGCGCCCAGCGCTCCCATGCGCCGCGCGTCCGCGGCTCGGGCCCGGCCCGTTTCCGATCCCGCCTCGTGGACCACCCGTCCGGAGACCAGGGTGTATTGGACCTTGGTGTCGCGGATCTCCTTCACGGGCACCTTGGTGATGTCCCGGTCGAGGACGACCAGATCGGCCCGTCGGCCCGGCCGAACGGTTCCCGAGTTCCCGTCATGCAGTTGGTGCGCCGCGCCCGCGGTGTGCATGACCAACGACTGGGACCGGGTCAGCCCTTCGCGGGCGTTGAGAGGCGGCTGGTTCGCCTCGGGGTTGCTGCGGTCGATCGCGGTGGCGATCTGGGTGAAGGGAAGCAGCGGGTCGACCGGCCAGTCCGAGCCACCGGCCAGCACGGCCCCCGCCTTGGCCAGGCTGCGAGCCGGGTACAGGCGCGCGTACCGCTCCGGCCCGACGAAGGGCCGCAGCGCGTCGTTCGTGAACGAGGAGGGCAGCGCCCACTGCAACTGCATGCTGGCCACCACTCCGGCGCGGGCGAAGCGCCGGTAGTCGTCGGGATGCACCAGTTGGAGGTGGGTGATGGTGTGCCGTCGGCTACGGCAGCCTGGGCGGGCGACGGCCTCGTAGGCGTTCAGGGCCGTGCGTACGGCGCGGTCGCCGATGGCGTGGGCGTGCAGCTGCCAGCCGTCCGCGTCCAGAGCGCGGACGAGGGCCCGGTAGTCCCGGTCGCTGACGTGCAGAGGGCCGCGGTTGTCGGTCGGCCTGCCCTGGGCGTCCAGGTACGGGTCCAGCAGGGCGGCACTCTGTGCCGGGAACTCCATCACGCCGTCGAGGAACACCTTGGCCGTGGTCAGCCGCAGCCCGGCCGGCCCGGCGAACCGCCTGCGCACGTCGCGCAGGAACTCTGCCGCCGCCCTGGGGCTCTTGGCGAGTTCCGCGTCGATCACGAGCGCGGGGGTGACGCGCTGCGGCAGCAGGCCCTTGGCCATGAGCTCGGCGTAGGTCGTGACGAGATCCTCGCCGCCGGCGGCGTCGAGGAAGGACGTGATGCCCGCGGCCAGGAGCGCGCCGGCCATCTTGATCTGCGCGGCGAGGATCAGGGCGGGACTGTGCGCAGGGATCACCCGGTTGACGAGTTCTTGGGCGTCGTCCACCAACAGACCGGTCGGTTCCCCGTCGGCTCCGCGGACGATCTGTCCGCCCGCGGGGTTGGGGGTCGTGCGGTCGACTCCCGCGAGGGCGAGTGCCCTGCTGTTGACGAGGCTGTTGTGGAAGTCGGAACCCTGCAGGTAGATCGGTCGTCTGGTGTTCAACGAGTCGAGCAGCGACTTGTCGGCGACGGTGCCCGAGGGCAGCAGGCCGACGGGGTTCCAGTCGGCCACCTGGAGCCAGCCGTCCGGTTCCTGCGCCGCCGTGGCGTCCAGCATCTCCTGGCGTCTCGCGCGGAACCGCGGAACCGTCATACTCGCGTTTCCCAGCGACGGGTTCAGGGACAGCACGGCTGCCCCGAGTGGGTGCATGTGCCCGTCCTGGATGCCCGGCATGACCGTACCGCCGTCGGGGTCGATGACGACCGTGCGGGGGCCGATACAACGGCGTATGTCCGCGTTTCTTCCGACCGCGAGAATTCTTCCGTCACTGCCGACGGCCACCGCCTGCGTAGGCGCGCCGCCCTGGGCCGCGGTGAACACCCGTCCGTTCAGCGCCACGGTGGCCACCCGCACCGGGGTCCGGCCGGTCGCGGCCCGGGCGACCGGGGCGGCACCGGCCACCGCGAGGGCACCCACCCCGGCCACGGCCAGGAACGTCCGCCGGTGCAGCGGGCCGTCCGTGGGTGCCGAGGAGGTGCCGTCGCGAACATCTGACATCTGATAACTCCTCACCCGGCAGCAGTCGTGCCGACTGCCGTCGCCGGGTACGCTGAGTGATTAAGGTGTTAACCACAAGCCTTCATGGGGCTGTTGGGGTGCATGGGGTAACACATGACGAGTTCGCGTGTCTGGCGGCGTCCCACGCTCGGCGCCGTGGCGGCACGGGCGGGGGTGTCCACGGCCACGGTGTCGAACGCGCTCAACGGCACCGGACGACTGTCCGAGGCGACCAGGCAGCGTGTGCTCGCCGCGGCGCGCGAGGTCGGTCACGCCCCGGCCAGCGCGGCCCGGGCCCTGGCCCGCGGGAGCACCGGAGTGCTCGGCCTGACCATGACGACGTACGGTGACCTTCCCGTCTCGTACATGGAGATCCCCTATTACGCACAACTGACGCTGGGCGCGATGTCGGCGGCGCACGAGCGCGGCTACATGCTCATGGTGATGCCGAGTTCCCTGTCACCGTGGATGTGGCTCAACACGCCGATGGACGGCGTCATCCACGTCGGGCCACGGGCCGATGACCCGGTGTCTTCCATCCTGCGGGAGCGGGGTGTCCCGATGGTCACCGACGGCCGCCCGCCCCAGCCGCACTGGCGCGACGCGTGGGTGGACCCCGACTACGAAGCGGGCCTGCGCCTCCTGCTCGACCACCTCACTGAGGCCGGCGCTCGGCGGATCGCACTCTCCCAGCCCGTGCACGACGACGAGTACCCACACCTGATCGGACGTGCCTACGCCTCCTGGTGTGCCGACCACGACCTGCCCGCCCTCGTCGAGGAGTACGCCTCGCTGCCCGACTACTTCACGGCTGAACGGGACGCTGTCAGCCGGTTGCTCAACCGCGATCCACGACCGGACGCCGTCATCGGCGCCTACTCCGACTCCGGTCACAACATCCTCGCCGCCGCCCGGCACCACGGGCTTCGAGTGCCGCAGGATCTGCTGGTGGCGTGCATCAGTGAGGATCCGGATTACGCGACGACGACCCCGCCCGTCACCACGCTGGGTCTCCGCCCGGACCGGGTGAGCGACGAAGCGGTCGACCTGCTGATCGCTCTCGTCAACGCCCGCTGCGGTGTGGACCGGCATCGGCTCGTGCAGCCGGTCCTGACCCCTCGCCGGTCCACACGACGCCCGGTACGGCGAGAGAACGGCTCACCCTGACCGCAGGCCCGGACCGCGTCGGCGGGGCATGGCCTCGCCATGCCGTTCGGTCGGCCGGCGACAGGCTCGGAGCGCTGCGTGGGCGGGCCGCGGAGCGCTCCGAGCGGGCCGGTCAGAACTGGCAGGTGTCCATCCAGCGCGTGACCAGGGAGGTGTTGTTCTTGTCGGCGTCACGTAGGGGACCGCACAGGAACGGGCTGAAGCGGGTGTCGGCGCGCAGCCAGTGGCTGAGGAACGACACGATCCACTTGCCCTGCTTGGCCTTGTTGCCGGAGCCCGTCATCGGGCACAGATGGTCTCCGGGAACCTCGATGTAGAGCTTCTCGGCCTGGGACATGGAGTTGTACCAGGGCAGCGCGTAGGTGTTGCCGTGGGCGACAGGGTCGCTTTGGCAGGTCAGGAAGAACGTGGGTTCGGTGACTGCGGAGAAGTTCGTGTTCGGGAGGTAGGGGGCTGTGGGCACGCCCGCCCGGAAGCGTGAGTCGTCCCGCAGCGCCGCCATGACGCCACCGCCGCCCATCGAGTGACCGACCGCGCCCAGCGTGCCGTTGACCTTCCCCGATATCGGGTTGCCGGTGGCGTTGCCGAGCGCGAGCAGCTGGGTGCCGGCGGCGGTGATCTGGCGGCCGCGCGATTCGGGATCGTCGGTGAGTGTGTTGGTTCCGACGTTGATGACGACGAAGCCCCAGGAGGCGAGGCGGGGTGCGAGCCACTGCAGGTTCTGTTGTGTGCCCTGATAGCCCGGCATCAGTACGACGCCCGGATACGAGCCACTGTCCGTGGGGTACGTGACCGTGCCGGAGCCGAACCCGGTCGGGCCGGGAACGGTGTAGGTGGCGGTGGTCAGCGGCCCGTTGGCGGCTTCGAGGGAAGCGGTCGTCGGGTCCGGGATCCCGTTGCCCGGAGGAGTGGCGCCGCCGGAGCCGTACACCTGGAACTCCCACAGCGAGTAGCCGTAGGCGGTGCCGCGCCGGGTGCCGTGGATGCGGACGTACCGGCCGTTGCCGTCCACGTCGAGGGTCTGCACGCCGCCGGTGCTGGTCGTGGTCGAGTGGATGGTGGTCCAGGACGTGCCGTTGTCGGAGGTCTGGATCTGGAACGCGCGCCCGTAGGCGCTCTCCCAGCGCAGCACGACTTGGCTGATGGTGGCGGTGGTGCCCAGATCCACGCTCAGCCACTGCGGATCTCCGAACGCGCTCGACCAGCGCGTCCCGGTGTTGCCGTCCACCGCCGCAGACGCGGAGGTGGACTCGTTCTCGGTGGACGAGGCGGTCGCGGGTCTGCCCTGGGACAGCAGGTCGGCGGCGGCCGCCGCCGTCGGCGGGGCGACGGCTGTCAGCAGGGCCAGCGCCAGGCCGATGACCGTTGTCAGGGCGATCAGAGCCGTCATGGCACGGGGCCGGCTCCGTAACTGCCCGGTCGTGTTCGATGAAGGACTGGATGGACTCACGGGAATACCTCCGGAGAAGCGGTGAGAGCACGGTGACTGGACAGGCGAGATACGCACCGCACTGTGAACACTGCCGGAGTACGCCGGAAGGTGAACCCTCACCGTGCGGAAACTGGGCAAATCGATGGACCTCCTCCTGATCGGGGCGGGCCGAAGCGGTTGAAGAGCGGGTCATCCCTGTTACCGACAACTGGTGGGCGCGCACGATCGCCGTGGGCTGAGGCTGCGCCGATGCCGACGTGCCGAGGCCGACGCCATGGTCGGTGCCGTTGGTCGATCCGGGCTGTGCCACCACGGTGGTGGACCACATCACAGCCGCGGGCGACCGGCTACCGGCTACCGGGACTGTGCGAAGAGCCAGTCGATGACCACGTCGTTCTCGTACGTCTGGGCCCATGCGAGGTGGGGGTTCACCGGTGTCGTTCCGGGCGTGTAGCTGGTGAACAAGACGTGACTGCGTGTGGTCCGGGCCTGCCGCAGGAGTGCCCGGGACCGGGCCTCGAACTGTGCCTTCGGCAGATCGTTGGCCCACTCCCCACGGCTGACCCGGGCACCGGCGCTCTCCAGCGCGTTCATCAGTGTCCAGGTGCCGGGCTTGCCGAACCGACCCTCCCGGTAGGGGACGACCGGGTCGTCGACGGAGTGGTCGGCCCAGATCGGGATGTGCGTGATCCGGTCCATGGCGGCCGAGTCGCCCCAGCCGGCCGTTGGCAGGGCAGCCGCGAACACGTCGGGGCGCTTCGCCAGCAGGCTGTAGATGCCGCGCCCGCCCGAGGACAGGCCGACGAGATAGAGCCGGGCCGCGTCCACGTTTCGGGAGTGCTCGCTCACGAAGGTGTCGATGAGTTCGATGAGCGCGCCCTGGACCTTGGCGTCGGTCCAGTCCGTGCCGTCGGGTCCGTCCATGGGACGGGGCAGGGGGATCTGCGGAGAGAGGACGAAGGCGGGGTCGCGGCGCTGTCGTTCCGGTTTGGCGAACGTGACCGCGATCCGGTTGGAGGTGAGCTGGGTCATGTTGTTGTCCGCGACTTCACCACCGCCATGCAGGGTGACGACGAGTGGGTACCGCTTGCGCGCCTGCGGGTTCCGTAAGAATCCCTCGGGCCGGTACAGCCGGAAGTCCAGTTCGAAACCTGCGGAGTCGGTGAACGAACCGGCGGCGAAGTCGTCGGCCACGGGAGTGATGACGTCGTCGTTCCGGCTCGCGAACGGACCGGCCCTGAGCACTGGTTCGCCTTCCGGGGTACGCACGTCCGCCACTTGCCTGACGGAGTAGCCGCGGTCGAGCGGTAAGGGGTCGGTGCCCGCGGCCCGCGCGTTGGAGTCGTTCGGGTCGAGTTCGATGATCAGGCGGTCCCCCGGCCGCCCGGGGTGAGATCGGTCGTCCACTTCGGCGGTGGTGCTGGAGTAGACCCGGGTCACTGTACGCGCCGCTGTCTGTCCGCCCACGGTGGCCTTCACCTGGAAGGCCGAGGACGGGATCACCCCGCCGCGTAGGTCGATGCGATACGAGTACTGGACGGCGACGGCTGTCACCAGCCAGTTGTTCCTCGGCGTCACCCGCGTGACGAGGTCCGTTCGCAGGACCGGGTTGTGCCCGGAGGTCGCTTGTCGTCCTTGGGCTGTGGCTGTCGTGGTGTCGGAGGCCGCGGCGGTTGCCGTGCTCACGGCCGGCGCCGCGACCGCACCTGCTGTCACTGCGAGCGCCGTACGTCTGGTGATCCGTCCCATGCGTCCTCGTCTCGGTCTTGTGGGGCACCCGGACCGGGTGCCTGGTGTGTGTGGCGGTGTTCGCCCCAGCTCCGGACTCCCGGATGCAGGCGACACGTTGGAGGTTCGAGCGCCAGGTGCGGTGGCTGCTCGGTGCCCCCGGCCGGGGGCACTCCGCCAGGCCGGGGGCACCGGTCACAGGGGGAACGCACCGGTCAGCAGGGCACCGACGGTCATGACCAGGGTGGTGGCGAAGGCCCAGCGGAAGATGAAGCGCTGATGTTCGCCGAGCGACACTCCGCTCATGCCGACCAGGATGAACGTGGACGCGGTGAGCGGACTGAGCGGGAACCCCGTGGTCATCTGGCCGAGAATGGCAGCCCTGGCGACCTCGGCCGGGTCCGTGCCGAAACCCTGCGCGGTCTCGGCGAGTACGGGCAGTACGCCGAAGTAGTAGGCGTCCGGGGTGAAGACCAGGCTCAGCGGCATGCCGGTGACGGCCACCGCGACGGGCAGGTGCGAGCCGAAGGAGTCGGGGACGACGGAGACGAGTGTCTCGGCCATCTCGTCGATCATCCTGGTGCCGCTGAGGATCCCGGTGAGGACCCCGGCCGCGAAGATCATCGTGGTGACCAGGACCACGCTCTTGGCGTGCTTGTCGAGGAGCGCCTGTTGCTGTTCCCAGGTCGGGTGGTTGACCAGCAACGCGATCGCGAACCCGAGAACGAACAGCACCGGAAGGGGCAGCACTTCCTGGATCAGGCAGATCACGAGTGCGAGGGTGAGAAGGAGGTTGAAGGTGTTCAGCCAGGTGCGCGGCAGCGGCGGGACCCGGACGGTGCCGGGCCCGTCCCCGGGAGCCCCGCGTGCCTGACGCTCCCCGTCGGCCGTCGCGGCGGTGGCGTGCCGACTCGACTCGGGTTCCGTGGTCGCCGTGACCGGCGCAGAAGCAGCGGGTTCACGGTCGTCCCCCTTGTCCTCGCCCTCGCACGCGTCCGGTGCCGGACCGTGCGGGGACAGCGCGGCAAGACGGTTGCGTTCCCGGCGGCCGAGCAGGTAGGAGGCCACCAGGACCCAGGCGACGCCGAGGCCCATCGTGGGCAGTACGGGGGTGAAGACCTCGGAACTGTCCAGCTTCAGTGCCGCCATGGCGCGTACGGTCGGGCCGCCCCAGGGGACCATGTTCATCACGCCCGCGCCCAGACAGACCACTCCGGACAGCACCAAGGGGTTCATACCGAGCCTCTGATAGACCGGCAGCAGTGCGGAGACGGTGATGAGGAAGGTGGAGGCACCGTCTCCGTCCAGGGCCACGCACAGCGTGAGGACGGCTGTGGCGACGGTGATCCGCAACGGGTCGCCACGCGCCACGCGCAACAGACCGCGGATCAGAGGATCGAAGAGCCCGGCGTCCACCATCAGGCTGAAGTACAGGACCGCGAAGGCGATCATGATGCCGGTGGGGGCCACCCTGGACAGCCCACCGAGAATCAACTCGCCGAGATCGCCCGCGAAACCTCCGATGAGCGCCGCCAGCACCGGGAGCAGGATCAGAGCGACGAGTACCGAGGCGCGCTTGGTCATGGTGAGCAGCAGGAGGACGGCGATCGTGGCGAAGCCCAGGGCTGCCAGCATGACGGCGCTCGCTTTCTTGGGGACGGGCCCTCGGCGGCGATGGGCAGGAGCAGGGCTGAGCTGGGCTGCGCGGGGGGCAAGCAGGCCGAGGTGTTACGCGAGAGTTTCGGAGCACTGACGGATCGGTGTCCAGCATCAAACCGAGATCTGTCCATGCGTTAAGCGCATCAATCCAAGCGGAAGCGCCCTATGCTCGTCGGCCATGGAGGCCACCACCTTGCGTCAACTGGCGGCGTACACCGCCGTAGCGCGGGCCGCGAGCTTCACCGCGGCCGCCGCGGAGATGCACGTGTCCCAGTCCTCGCTCAGCCGCGCGGTCGCGGATCTGGAGAGACAACTCGGCGTCCAGCTCCTGGAACGGGACACCCGCAACGTGCAGTTGACCGCGGCGGGCGTCGAGGCACTGCGTGTCGCCGAGCAGGTCGTCACCGCTCACCGGGCGGGTATGAAGGAGCTCAGGCGTTACCTGCTCGGCGAGTCGGGAACGGTCGCCGTGGCCACTCTTCCCTCCGTCGCGGCGGTGCTCCTGCCGCAGGTGATCTCCGACTTCCGCGAGCGGCGGCCACAGGTGGCGGTCCGACTCCTCGACGGCCTGGAGCGGTCGGTACTGAACCGGGTCCTGTCCGGCGACGCCGACTTCGCGATCACCACCGTCGGTAACCCGCCGGAGCAGTTGGAGCACCGCCCACTGGTCAGGGACCGCTTCGTCGCGGTGCTGCCGGAAGGCCACCCGCTCACCGACCGCCACGAGATCGCCTGGGACGACCTGGCTCGTCAGCCGTTCCTGGCCGTCGGGCGCGACTCGAGCGTGCGCCGATTCACCGACGCGGCGTTCGCCCAGATCGACGCGCACGCGGTGCCGGCGGCCGAGGCGGGCAGCATCGCGACCGTGGGGGGACTGGTGACCGCCGGCCTCGGGGTGTCGGCGATGCCCGCCCTGGTGCTCCCGCTGATGGGTGCCGGTCCCGTCGTCTGCCGTCCTCTGGTGGACCCCGTGGTGCACCGGCGCCTGGACGTCGCGCTGCGCGCTCGGCGCACGCTTCCGGCCGTGACGGAGCGGTTCCTGGAGACGCTCGAGGAGTTCCGCCTCCAGGCGCGTCCACTTCCGCCCGGGGTCTCGTGGGCTTGAGGCCGCGTGCCGCTACCGGCCCTTCTCGATTCATGCGTTTTTCGCATTGATTGATGGCCTTCTGTTGCTCGACAAGCATTTCTGCGCTCCGGCAGTCTGAAGACAACGGCGGTAGCCGTGCCGCATCAACGCGGACGGCGCTGTCGGGGACCCACGCGGAACGGCAGGGCAAGGGAGCTCAGCGGTGTCGGATTCGGATGACGAGCGGAACGCCCCCGGAAGCGGGCAGCTGCGCGGGCTGAAGGTGGTCGAGTTCGCCCATGTGGTGGCCGGTCCGCTGGCGGGGTCGATGCTGGCCGACCAAGGGGCCGACGTCGTACACGTAGAACCCCCCGGCGCCGGAGACGCGGCCCGTGCCATGGGGCCCCAGCGTGATGGTGTTCCCCTGTGGTTCAAGGTCGCCGGCCGCAACAAACGCTCGGTCACCCTCGATCTGCACCACGAGGCCGGCCGGCTGGTCGCCCACCGGCTCGTCGCCTGGGCGGACGTCGTCATCGTCACCCTGCGCGCGGGACGCCTGCGCACGTGGGGACTCGACTGGGACTCCGTGCACCGGATCAACCCCCGGGCCGTGCTGTTGCAGATCTCCGGCTTCGGCGCCACCTCGTCGCAGGCGGACGCCCCCGGTTTCGGCAAGGTGGGTGAGGCGCGCAGCGGAGTCGTCCATCTGACCGGCTTTCCCGACGGCCCGCCCGTGCACACCGGCTTCTCGCACGGCGACGCCGTGACCGGCCTGATGGGCGCCTACGCCGTCCTGGCCGCACTCCACCGCCGCGACCACGACCCCGGGTTCGACGGCGAGTGGATCGACCTCGCTCTCTTCGAGTCCCTGTTCCGTCTGGTCGAGTGGCAGGTCATCGTCCACGACCAGTTGGGACGCGTACCCGAACGCTCCGGCAACCGGTTGGCGGTCGCCCCGGGGGCCGTGATCAACACCTACCGCTCCCGTGACGGCGAGTGGATCACGGTGACCTCCGCGACGCTGCGATCGGTCCGCAACATCGCCCGCCTGCTGGAACTCCCCGGCAAGGAGTTCACCACGGCTCAGCAACAGTACGACCGGCGCGAACAGTTGGACGAGAACCTGCGGAACTGGGTGGCGGAGCGCGGCGGCGGCGAGTGCCTGGAGGAGTTCGCCCGTGCCGAAGTCGTGGCCTCACGGGTGTTCGACGCCGCTGACATCGCCGCCGACCCCGTGTACGCCGAACGCGAGGACATCGTCACCGTCGACGATCCCGATCTCGGTCCGGTGCGTATGCAGGCGGTGATCCCGCATTTCCGGCAGCGCCCCGGGCGGGTCTGGCGGACGGGGCCCGCCCTCGGGCAGGACAACCACCTGGTCTACGGGCAGTGGCTCGGACTCAGTGCGGACGAGCTGGCCGACCTGGAGAAGAGCGATGTCATCTGAGGAGTCCTCGATGGGCCCTGGCGAGGTGGACGCGGGAGTGATCGACCGGCCCCCGCTGCGCTCCCTGCTCTTCGTCCCCGGCACCAGAACCGACTGGCTGCCCAAGGCCCGGGCGGCGGGCGCCGACGCGGCCGTCCTCGACCTGGAGGACGCGGTGCCCGACTCCGGCAAGCCTGCCGCGCGTGCACAGGTGGCCGACGCCGTCGCACGGGCCGCCGCCGCGTCGGCCGACCAGGCGGGAGAGATGGCACTGTTCGTCCGTGTCAACCCGCTGGACGGCTGGGCAGGGGCCGAGGAACTGCGGGCGGTGGTACGGCCCGGACTCGCCGGGGTCGTCCTGCCCAAGGTCCGCTCCGCCCAGGACGTGAAGCTTGCCGACCGGCTGCTGGGCTGGTGCGAACAGGAACAGGGCCTGCCGCCGGGGCGGGTCGCCCTGGTGCCCCTGCTGGAGACGGCGCGCGGCCTGCGCGCGGCCTACGACATCGCCCGAGCCGCCTCGCGCATCGCCTACTTGGGCGCTCTCAGCGCCCCCGGCGGTGACGTGGAACGTGCCGTCGGCTACCGCTGGAGCCCTGAGGGAACCGAAACGGTCGGACTGCGCTCCCGCGTTCTGCTGGACGTCAGGGCGGCCGGAGTGCCGTGCCCGGTCAGCGGACTGTGGACGCGCATCGGCGACCTGCCGGGGCTGCGTGCCTTCGCCGAACAGAACCGCTCCCTCGGCTACGAGGGCATGATGGCGATCCATCCCTCACATGTCCCCGTGATCAACGAGGTGTTCTCTCCCGGCCCCGACGAACTCGCCCGCTCCGCAAGGCTGATCGCGGCGGTCGAGGCGGCACAGAGACAAGGGACGGGCGCTGTGACCTTCCAAGGTGAGATGGTCGACGAGGCCATGGCCCGTACGGCCCGACTTGTGCTCGAACGACACGGGGCACAGGTTCGCGTGGCACGTACGAGTTCCGCGTCGAGGCCGCGGACCGGTGACGTTGAGCGTCCCCTGACGGACACTCACCCCCGCTCGCTCTGACCTCAGGCCGACGCGTGTCGCCTGGCCCTACACCTTCGCTCGGATGCGCCCGGGACGGACCACGGACACCCCCGGGCTCATCTGCCGTCCTGTCCACCAGCGGCGCGCCCCGCAGTGGCACGGCGACGCGGTCTCCGTGCCGGTTCCGCAGCGCCAGAATCACCCGTCCATGGCTCCCTGGCGCCGCGTGGTGCCGTACGGCGTAGCGCAGCTCTGCGGCGGACAGGTCGGTGGCCGGCCGACCTGTCACTTCCTCCGGCTCGTGCCCGAGCCGTCGCCCGGCTCCGGCCCTTGACATCATGACGGTTCCGCGAGCGTCGATGCCGACCGCCAAGTCGTCGGGTGCGGCTGTTCCCTGCTCCTGTGTTCGTGTCGGGCCCATCGTCCAGGGGGGGTCCGGCCTCGTTCCGGCCGCGCCCCGGCACGGCGCTGCGTCACGGCACCCCGGCACGGCGCTGCGTCACTCGCCGCGGGGTGCTGCCTCCAGTACCCCGCCGAGGGACACGGCGCTCGGTCGGCCGCGGCAGGCCAGCCGTCCGACGATCCTGGGGGCCGAGCCGGGCTACAGGGGCGTCGACGACGACGGCACGAAGGGTGCACCGTGTCCCGGCACGATCAGGGCCGGGCCGAGAGCCAGAACCTTCTCCCTGGCCGCCCGCAGTCGATCGCGGTCGGGCGCGAAGGGGTCGTCGGCCGGCCCTTCGGCGGTCCACCACAGATGGGTCAGGACCACCAGGCCCTCGTCCACCGTCACCAGGGTGCTGACGTCCTCGGCGGTGTGACCGGGGGTCGTCATCAGCGTGATCGACGGGGAGAGTTGGTATCCGTCGGCGTCCCGGTCCTCCCAGACGTCGTCGTGGTAGATGGCCATGTGGTCGTGGAAGCGGGCTTCGGGAAACAGGGCCGCGTTCAGTGTGTGGTCCGGGTGGTGGTGGCTGAAGATCACGTCGGTGACGTCCCCGGGAGCCAGTCCGTGGGGCGTCAGCGGATCCAGGATGAGCCGGCGGTCCGCGACCATGCCGGGATCGACGATCGCGACGGTCTCGCCGTCGACGAGCAGGGTGACAGTGCCGGCCACCCGCGTGTCGGCGTAGCCGGTGGTCAGGACGTGGAACGAGGCGGGCATGAAGGAGCTCCTCCGGTGAGGCGTTGAGTGATGGGTGTGGGGCCGTACGAGCCGGTCACCGGGGCAGGAGTGCCCGGAAGCCGGTGATCAGGGCGCGAAGACCGACGTCGAAGGCGAGTTCGGCGCGGCGATGGTCGGTGGGGGTGTCCTCGAGTACGGCGGTGAGGTGCGGGGCGGTTTCGCGGGTCACGTCGGAGACCATCACCGACGGGGCCACGAGGTCCAGGGCGGAGCCCAGGACGAAGCTCTCCATCGCGTTGATCAGGGGCATGACCTGGCTCGCGCTGAAACCGGCGGTCAGCAGGAGTTCGGCGACCTTCTCGTACATCGCGTGCATGAAGGGTTCGGCGAGCGGTGCGGTGGCGAGCAGGGGTACCGCACCGGGGTGCGTGGCGAAGGCCGTGCGGTAGGAGCGGGCCCATTCCTCCAGGGCCTGCTCCCAGGGCTGTGACGAGTCCCAGTCGCCGGGGCTGGTCTCCAGGGCCAGCTCCTCCCTCATGAGCGAGACGATCTCGTCCCGGCCGGACACATGGTGATAGAGCGCGGAGGGGGCGACGCCCAGCTTCCTGGCCAGGGCGGGAATGGTGAGGACGCCCTGGTCGTCGGCGAGTCTGAGCGCTGCGGCACCGATGCGTCGGCGGTCCAGCAGAGGGGTGCGCGGCCTTGGCACAAGGGCTCCTCTTCGTCTGTCTCCCCGTTCGCGCAGGCGGCACGGCCCCCTGCACGACGTCATCGGAATTTTACCGAATGACTTTCAGTAAAACTCTTCCCGGCCGTTCGGGTGACCCCTACATTACCGAAACCGAATCGGTTTCAGTTCGGTTGCCGTACAACGGAAGGGCGTCACTGCCATGCGCGCCGACATCGTGTTCACCGGAGGGACCGTCAGCACCGGGGCCGCCGAGCGCCCCGTGGTCGACGCACTCGCCGTCACGGGAGGCAGGATCAGTGCGCTCGGCCCGGAACGCGGCGCGCGGCAGTACCAGATCGCCGCCCTGCTCGCCTCCGGCGCACGCGTCTCCCTCGGCAGCGACTGGCCGGTGACCGATCTCGAACCACTGCGGGGCATCGCCACCGCGGTGACCCGTCAGACGCCCGAGGGGATCCCCGACGGCGGCTGGCTCTCCCAGGAGAGGATCGACATCTCGACCGCCCTGGCCGCCTACTCAGCCGGATGCGCCCACCAGGCGTTCGAGGAGGAGGAGTGGGGCGTCCTGCGCCCCGGAATACGCGCCGACCTGGTGCTTCTCGCCGCCGACCCGGTCGGGACCGCGCCACGCGACCTCGCAGACCTACCCGTCCTGGGCACCTGGCTCGCCGGACGGCCCACGCACGGTTTCGACGCCCTCTTCCCCGTTCCTCCCCAGGGACGGTAGCCGCACGGCACCTTCCGCGGCCGAACCGCTCACCAGGGTCAGCAAGCAACATCCACCTGTCACCTCGCGCATCACGCGGAGACCTCCATGACCGAGCCCCGAACTTCCCACGCTCCGCAGCAGCCCCCAGCGGCTGCCGGGACGGAGCCGACCGGCCAACTGCAGCGGGCCACACTCGGCGTCACCGACATCGTCTTCTTCGTCGTGGCGGCCGCCGCCCCCCTCACCGTGATGGCGGGTATCGCCCCGCTCGCCATCCTCTTCGGTGGCATCGGCGCCCCGGTCGCCTATCTGACGGTCGGCGTCGTGCTGTGCCTGTTCGCGATCGGTTTCACCGCCATGACGCCCCATATCCGCAACGCGGGCGCCTTCTACTCGTACATCGCCCGGGGCCTGGGCCGCCCTGCCGGACTGGGAGCGGCACTGCTGGCGGTGTTCTCCTACAACACCCTGCAGATCGGCACCTACGGCGCCTTCGGCTTCTTCGCCGCCGGCACCGCGAACGACCTCCTGGGCGTCGACCTGCCCTGGCCGGTCTACGCCTTCGCCGCGATCGCCGTGGTGTGGTTCCTCGGCTTCCGGTCGATCCACGTGGGCGCCAAGGTCCTCGCCGCCCTGCTGATCGCGGAGACCGCCATCCTGGTGCTGCTGGCCGGCGCGATCCTCGTCGAGGGCGGCGCGGACGGCCTGAGCCTGGCCTCCTTCGCCCCCTCCAACGTCTTCACATCAAAGATGAGCGCACCGCTGGGCCTCGCCATCGCCGCCTTCATCGGTTTCGAGGCCACCGTCCTCTACCGCGAGGAGGCCCGCGATCCCGACCGCACGGTGCCCCGCGCCACCTACCTGGCCGTCGGCTTCCTCGGCCTCTTCTACACGTTCATCGTCTGGGTCATCGTCCAGGCCTTCGGCGACGACAAAGCCGTCGGGACCGCGGCGCAGAACCCCGCAGAGATGTTCTTCACCGCGATGACCCGCTACGTGGGCGACTGGGCCACCGACCTCCAGCGCGTCCTGATCGTGAGCAGCCTCCTGGCCTCCCTGCTCGCCTTCCACAACGCCATCACCCGCTACGGCTACGCGCTGTCCGTCGAGGGCGCGGCCCCCGCCCTCCTGGGCCGCATCCACCCCCGGCACGGCTCGCCCTGGATCTCCGGCATCGCGCAGACCGTGCTGGCGGCCGTGGTCACCGCCGTCTTCGCCGCGATCGGCGCGCACCCGTACAACGAGTTCCTGCTGTGGGTGAACACCCCTGGAGTGGTCGGAGTCCTCGCGCTGCAGACGCTGGCCGCCTGCGCCGTGGTCGCCTTCTTCCGCCGCAACCCCGATGTCGGCGGAGCGGGACGCCTGCGCACGGTCGCCGCACCCGCGACCGCCGCGCTCCTCCTGGCCGTGATCACCGTGCTGGTCTGCACCCGCCTCAGTCTCTTCACCGGCGCCCCGCCCCCCGTCAACTGGACGCTCGTCGCGCTCACCCCGATCGTCTTCACGATCGGCGCGGTCCTCGCGGTGCGGATGGGCCGCAAGCGGCCGGAGGTCTACGCCAGGCTCGCCACCACCGACGTCGACTCCGTGTGACCGACGGGCGGGCCCCGTGGCGGGACGAATGATCCGCGACGGGGCCTGCCGCGCCCGGTGCGGAGTCGACGTCGACTCACGCGACACGGCGCGGGCCGGTTCACGGCGGGCGCTCTCCGCGACCGGTGCGACGTTCACCGCGTCGCGACCCCGTCCCCTCAGCCCCGCGCCGCGGACTCCCGTGTCCTGTCCGCCGCGAGCAGCGTGGTGAACGGTGCCCCGGATCGCGTGACCGGCTACTGATCCGGGACCGCTCGGGCGCAGTCCGGTACCGGGTCAGGGGCGAGAGTCTTCCTCCAACTTCTCGAAGAAGAACTCGTGCTTGAGGAAGGAGACGTCGTACTCGTGGCCGGACTGCGGCGGCAGCAACTGGGACGCCTGGAACAGGCGCCATCCGTCGTGCAGCGCGGCGAGCCCGGTGGCGTAGGGCGGCTCGTCGCTGTCACCCGTCGTCGGACGGGATCGGCCGGTCCCGTCGTACCGGGACCAGCCCACGACGTCGGAGTCGAGTGCCGATGTCGAGAGGTACAGGACCAGAACCTGCTGTCTCACGCGTGACTCCTCAGGGCCGGCCGGTTACTGACGCGCGTGACCCAGTACTCGACGTCGAACGACTCGTTGCCGGTCAGGGCCCGCCACAGCAGGACCCGGTTGTAGATCTCCAGCCGGGCGGTGGCCTGCTCGTACCAGGGGAAGTACATGTCGAGTTCGGCGGTCACGGCCGGGGCGTGCAGGTCGGTGGTGTCCCAGAGCCGCACCTGCGGCACGGTCGGGTTGAGACGGAGTTTGTACATGTAGCGACGGCGTGCGGTGTCGTTGCGGCGGCCGCCGTGCCAGATGCCGTGGTGCAGGAGGACGACCGTGCCCGCCGGGCAGGTCAGACGCGTCTGCCCTCTGAGGTTCTGGACGCGGCCGACGTCCGTCTCGTTGATCCTGCGCAGATGGCTGCCGGGCACGCTGAGCGTGCCGCCCATCTCGGCGGTCACCTCGTGCGGGTAGTACATGAGCTGGATGTCGAACGCGTCCGGCCGTACGTCGATGATCGCGTCCCCGTGGAGGGGCTGCGCGTGTCCCTCGTGCGGCTCGCGTACATGTACCGCATGGTGGTCGACGGTCGGCTCGGGGCCGACCAGGCTCTCGACCGCGCCCGCGACGACCGGCAGGGCGAGCAGGTCGTGGACGAAGGTGTCCTGCGCGAACGCCTTGCTGAGCGGAGTGCCGTAGGGCACGTCCGGCAGGCCCTCGGTCAGGGTCGCGACGGCCCGTTCATTGATCTCCTGCGGGACCACTCCGTCCAGGCGCAGAAATCCCTGCGCGACGAAACTCGCCACCTGAACCGATGTCAGGAGTTGCTTGCTGGTTGACATGCGACGAACGTACGTGCCCCGCCTGGCTCAGTCGTGGGCTGAAATCTTCCAGTACTGGTAATTTTCCATCCTCGTGAAGCTCGTGACACCACGGCTCGACGTGCCGCCCGCCGTGGTCGGCACCGTCATCGGGGCTATGGCGTCTCCACCAACCACGACGCCTCCCGGCCGCCCGACCTGCCGCAACTGCATCTCTACACCTACTGAGTGCAACAGGGCGGGGCCGCCGCCGTCATCGCACGGGCACCGCGAGGTACTGGTACTCAAGGAACTCTTCGATCCCGACCCGACCGCCCTCGCGGCCCAGCCCGGACTGCTTGACGCCGCCGAAGGGGGCGGCCGGGTTGGAGACGAGGCCGGTGTTGACGCCGACCATGCCGACCTCCAGACGCTCACTGACCCCCAGGGCGCGGTCCAGGCCCTCGGTGAAGACGTAGCCGACGAGGCCCCAGGGGGTGTCGTTGGCTCGGCGGATCACCTCGTCCTCGTCGTCGAAGGTGAGGATCGCCGCGACCGGGCCGAAGATCTCCGTGTCCATCAGGCGGCTGTCGGAGGCGACGTCCGTGAGCACGGTCGGCGGGTAGAAGCAGCCCGGCCCCTCGGGCGTACGGCCGCCGACGAGCACCCGGGCGCCGCGCTCCACCGCGTCGGCCACCAGTTCCTCGACCTTGGCCCGTCCGGTCCGGTCGATCAGCGGGCCGACGTCGACGCCGTCCCGGGTGCCGGGGCCCACGACCAGAGCGCCCATGCGCTCGGCCAGGCGCCGCCCGAACTCCTCCGCCACGGAGCTGTGGACGAAGAAGCGGTTGGCTGCGGTGCAGGCCTCGCCCATGTTGCGCATCTTGGCGACCATCGCGCCGTCGACCGCCTTGTCCAGGTCGGCGTCCTCGAACACGATGAACGGCGCGTTGCCGCCCAGCTCCATCGAGGTTCGCACGACCGCCTCCGCGCTCTGGGCGAGCAGCAGGCGCCCGATGTTGGTGGAGCCGGTGAAGGACAGCTTGCGAATCCGCCCGCCGCGCAGGAGCGGTTCGCACACCTCCCCCGCACGGGAGGTGGTGACGACGTTGAGCACGCCGTCCGGCAGCCCGGCCTCCTTGAGGATCGCGGCGAGAGCCAGGCTGGAGAGAGGGGTCTGCGGGGCCGGCTTGAGGATCATCGTGCAGCCGGCGGCGATCGCCGGGCCGATCTTGCGGGTGCCCATGGCCAGCGGGAAGTTCCACGGGGTGATCAGCAGACAGGGGCCGACCGGGCGGCGGGAGAGCAGCATCCGGTTGCGGCCGTCGGGCAGGACGCCGTGTCCGCCGTCGATACGCACGGCCTCCTCGGAGAACCAGCGGAAGAACTCGGCCGCGTACGCCACCTCTCCCCTGGCCTCGGCCAGCGGCTTGCCCATCTCGGCCGTCATCAGGTGGGCCAGCTCGTCGGTGCGCTCGACGATGATCTCGTACGCCCGGCGCAGGATCTCGCTACGGACCCGGGGCGCCGTACGGGCCCACTCCTCCTGCGCCCGGACGGCCGCCTCCTCCGCACGCTGGGCGTCCTTGGCGCCCGCGTCGGCGACATGGCAGAGGATGTCACCGGTCGCGGGGTCGTCGACGGGCATGGTGGCGCCGTCCGCGGCGTCCGCCCAGGCCCCGCCGATGAACAACTGCGTGGGTGTGTCGGTCATGGCGTTCCTCCTGGTTGATCGGCGGCGGGGTCGAGCAGCTCCGCGAGGTGCAGGGCCCGGATGCCCCGGTCACCGGCGAGGTGGTCGATCTGGGTGGCGCAGCTGAAACCGTCGGCCACGACGACTGTCGGCACGGCCCCGCCGACGGCGTCGATGGCGTCGAGGCGCGGCTTCAGGGCCAGGTCGGCGACGGCCATCGAGGTGTCGTAGTGCTGTTCCTCGAATCCGAAGTTCCCGGCGAGTCCGCAGCAGCCCTCCGCCTCGTCGACCTTCCGCACGCCGAGGCGGCCGAGCAGGTCGCGGGGGTGGCGGCTCTGGAAGGTGGCGTACTCGTGGCAGTGGGTCTGCAGGACGACCTGTTCCGGCAGCTCCGGCGGGGTCCAGTCCGGCGCGGCCAGGTCGGTCAGGGCGCCGGTGAGGGTGTGGACGCGGGCCGCGACGCGCCGGGCGGCCTCGGTGTCGAGCAGTTCGGGCACGTCACGCTTGAGGGCGGCGGCGCAACTGGGTTCGGCCACGATGATGGGCCGGTCGTCGCCGTTGTCCAGGTGGGCGACCGTACGGGACATGATGCGGCGGGCGGTGGACAGCTGGCCGGTGCTGACCCAGGTCAGGCCGCAGCACAGTCCGTCCTCCGCCGTGCAGGGGATGCCGGCGTCGGCGAGCACGCGGCTCGCGGCGCCCGCCACCTCGGGGCGGAAGGCGCGCGTGAAGCTGTCGACGAAGAGCAGGGCCTTCGCCGGTTCGCCGGTCCTCGCCTTGCGCAGGGCCTGGCGAAGCGCGTGCCGGGAGGCGAAGGCCGGGATCCGGCGCTTCGTGGTCACGCCACCGAGCCGGGCGAGCAGCGTGCCGAGCGGTCCGCGCAGCAGCGCGTTGATCGGACGGGCGGCGTATCCGGCGAGGGCCGAGGTCAGTGGCAGCCAGCCCAGCGAGTAGTGGGAGCGGGGCCGGATCCTGCCCTTGTAGTGCTGGTGCAGGAACTCCGCCTTGTACGTGGCCATGTCGACGCCGACCGGACAGTCGCTGGAGCACGCCTTGCAGGACAGGCACAGGTCGAGGGCGTCGCGCACCTCCGTCGAGCGCCAGCCGTCCTGGACGAGGTCGCCCCGCGCCATCTCCTGGAGCAGCCGGGCCCGGCCCCGGGTGGAGTCGGTCTCCTCCCCGGTGGCCCGGTAGCTGGGACACATCACGCCGCCCGTGTCGCTGCGGCACCGGCCGACGCCGACGCAGCGGCCTACCGCGCCCGCGAAGCCGTCCTCGTCGTGGGGGAAGGAGAAGAGGCTCTCGACGGGCAGCACATCGGAGGGTGTGTGCAGCGCGAGGTCGGCGTCGAGTCGGGCCGGGGCCACGATGACACCGGGGTTGAGCAGCCCTTCGGGGTCGAAGATCTCCTTGAAGGCGGCGAAGGTCCGGATCATCCGGTGGCTGTACATGACCTCCAGCAGCTCACCGCGTGCCCGTCCGTCCCCGTGCTCGCCCGACAGCGAGCCGCCGTGCGAGACCACGAGCGCGGCCGCCTCGCCGAGGAAGCGGCGGGTCGCAGCCCGGCCGGTGTGCGTGGCGAGGTCGAAGTCGATGCGCACATGGACGCAGCCCGCGCCGAAGTGGCCGTACAGCACCCCGGTCAGGCCGTGGGAGGCCAGCAGCTTGCGGAAGTCCCGCAGGTAGGCGGCCAGGTTCTCGGGCGCGACCGCCGCGTCCTCCCAGCCGGGCCACGACTCCCCGCCGTCCACCAGGCGGGCGGCGAGCCCGGCCCCGTCCTCGCGGACCCGCCACAGCGAGCGCCGTTCGGCAGGGCTCTCGACGACCCGTCCGCCGGTCATCCGGCCCTGGGCCTTGAGCACGTCGAGCAGTTCGGCGGCACGGGCGTCGACCGCCGCCTGGTCGTCGCCGTCGAGCTCGACGTACAGCCAGGCCCGCCCCTCGGGCAGTCCGGTCACGGAGTCCGGGCCGCGGCGGGCGCGCATGGTGGCGACGATGGCCTCGTCCATGCCCTCCACGGCGGTGGGGTGCCGGCGCAGGATCTCGGGGACGTCCTCGGCGGCGTCGACGACGTCGTCGTAGCCGAGCGTCAGCAGCGTGGAAGCCTGTGCGGTCGCCACCAGGCGGACCGTCGCGGCGGTGACGACCGCACAGGAGCCTTCGGTGCCCACCAGAGCGCGGGCCATGTCGAAGCCGTGTTCGGGCAGCAGGTGGTGCAGTTGGTAGCCGGAGACCTGACGGGGAACGCGGCCCAGCTCGGTGCGGATCGGCGCCAGGTTGGCGTCGATCAGGCGTCGGACGTCCGCTTCGAGGCGGGCGACGCGACGGACCGCGTCCGGGTCGTTCGGGTCGGCCGCGCGCAGGCCCTTGCCGTCGGCGACGGCTCGCACGCCGTCGGCCGTCACGATCTCCAGCGCCTCGATGTGCGTACTGGTACGCCCGTGCCGCACCGACCGGTTTCCGCACGCGTCGTTGCCGATCATGCCGCCGAGGGTGCAGCGGCTGTGCGAGGAGGGGTCGGGGCCGAAGGTGAGCCCGTGCAGGGCGGTCGCTCCGCGCAGCGCGTCGAGGATCACCCCGGCCTCGACCCGCGCGGTGCGCGCCACCGGGTCGATGTCCAGGATCCGGTTCATGTACCGGGAGAAGTCCAGGACCACACCCGGTCCGACCGCGTTGCCGGCCATGCTGGTGCCGCCGCCACGCGCGGTGACGGGGACGCCCGCCTCCCGGCAGGCCCGCGCCACCGCGACCACGTCGTCGGCGCTGCGGGGGAACACCACGGCCCTCGGCGGGACCCGGTAGTTGGAGGCGTCGTAGGCGTAGGGACCGGTGGAGCCCGGGCCCGTCTCCACGCGCAGGCCGTGAGCGGTCTCGGTGAGCCGCGCGACCAGCGGCTCCAGGACCGTGGTGGTGTCCGTCATCGTCCTGCCGCTCCCGAGGTGCCGGCCCCCACCGCGGTCGCCCACGCCTGAAGGCCCTCGTCCACCGCCGCCTCGTCGATGACGAGCGCCGGGATCATCCGCACGACCTGGTTCCACGCGCCGCACAGCAGCAGGAGCAGGCCCTCGTCGATCGCGGCGCGCTGCACGCGGGCGGCGGTCTCGGGGTCGGGGCTGCCGTCCTCGGTGACGAACTCGGTGGCCAGCATCAGACCCAGGCCGCGTACGTCGCCGATGCCCGGCGTACGGTCGGCCACCGCCTCCAGGCCGTGCCGCAGCCGCTTGCCCATCGTGTCGGCGTTCTCGACGAGCTTCTCGTCGCGTACGACGTCGAGGGTGGCGACGGCCGCCGCGCAGGCCACGGCGTTGGCGCCGTACGTGCCGCCCTGCGAGCCCGGCCACGCCTTGGCCATCAGCTCCTCGGAGGCGGCGATGCCGGACAGGGGGAAGCCGCTGGCCAGGCCCTTGGCGGTGACGAGGATGTCCGGAGTGACGCCGAAGTGGTCGTGGCCCCAGAAGCGGCCGGTGCGGCCGACACCGGTCTGCACCTCGTCGAGGATGAGGAGGAAGCCGTGGCGGTCCGCACGCTCCCGCAGTCCTTCCAGGAACGCGCGGGTGGCAGGCACGTAGCCGCCCTCGCCGAGCACAGGCTCGACGATGATTGCGGCCGTGTCGGCGGGCGAGGAGATCGTCTGGAGGGTGTAGTCCAGCTCTTGCAGGGCGAAGCGGGTCGCGGTCTCCTCGTCCCAGCCGTAGCGATAGGCCGACGGGAACGGGGTGACGACCACACCGCTCATCAGCGGGGAGAAGCCGGACCGGAAGCGGGTGCCGGAGGTGGTCATGGAGGCGGCGGCCACCGTACGGCCGTGGAAGCCGCCGTGGCAGACGATGACGTTGGGGCGGCCGGTGGCCTGGCGGGCCAACCGCAGCGCGGCCTCGACGGCCTCGCTGCCGGAGTTGGTGAAGAACAGGCTGTCCAGCCCGGCCGGCAGCACTTCGCCCAGCTTCTCGACGAGCTGCCGCAGGGGCTGGTGCATGACGGTCGTGTACTGGCCGTGCACCAGCGTGCCCACCTGCTCCTGCGCCGCCGCCACGACCTTGGGGTGACAGTGCCCGGTGCTGGTGACACCGATACCGGCGGTGAAGTCGAGGTAGCGGCGACCGTCCTCGCCGTAGAGATGGACGCCCTCGCCCCGGACCGCCACCACGGGCGTGGCCTGGCGAAGGTGCGGCGACAGTGCGGTCATGTTCGACTCCCGGCCTCGGTGTTCGGTCTGCTGCGGTATCCCGAGCATCTCCGCGGACCAGGGGTGCGCCAACGTGCGATCTGTCCGGCCGGGCCCCGGCATCCGGACGTTGTGTCAGCCTCATCGGGGGGCATGCCGGGCTCCGATGGCTCACGGACCGCTCTTGCGCAGGTCAGCGAGGCTTGTCACAGTGACCGGGCACTCGCGGACACGGAGCCGTGCTCGCCAGGGGACCCCATGGAGACACCGTGAACGACAACCACCCGGCCGGCCATGGGCCCACCCGCGCAGTCACCGTCGCCGACGTCCTGGCTCTTCCCGTCCTGGCCGCCGGACAGCCCCAGGTCGTCACCGGTGTGCCCCAGCTGGACCGGCCGGTCCGGTGGGTCCACATCACCGAACTGACCGACCCCGCGTCCTTCCTCAAGGGCGGCGAACTCGTCCTGACCACCGGAATGCCGCTCCCGGACGACGTGGCCGGCGTGCGCCGGTACGTCGACGAACTCGCCGGCATCGGGGCCGCGGCGCTGGTCATCGAACTCGTACGTCGCTATCACCGCCCGCCGGACGCACTCGTCGACGCCTGTCGCCTGCGTGGCCTTCCCCTCGTCACGCTCGCCAAGGACGTCAACTTCCTGGAGGTCACCCAGGTCGTGCACGCGCTCCTGCTCGGCAACCAGGCGGACGCGATGCGCCGCACCCAGCGCATCCACGAGGTGTTCACCGCCCTGACCCTGCGCGGTGCAGGCCCGGAGGACGTGGTGCGCGCGGCGGCGGAGATGTGCGGCCGCACGGTGGTCCTGGAGAACCTGGTGCACCAGGCACTGATCTGCGAACCGTCCGGAGGCACGGTGGAGGAGGCGCTCACCGGTTGGGAACAGCGCTCCAGAGCCGACGGGGCCGACGGGGCCGACGACCACACGGCGACATACGGCCCGGGGGGCTGGCTCACCGCACCCGTCGAGTACCAGGGCGAGCGCTGGGGCCGTGTGGTCATGCTCCCGGCCCGCACCGACGGTCCCGCCTTCGGGCCGGAGGACATCACCGTGCTGGAGAGGACCGCGATGGCGCTGACCGTCGCCCGCCTCATCCATTCCACCCCCTGGGAACGCACCGCACACCGAAACGCCCTGCGCGACCTCGTCGACCAGCGCCACCGCTCCGCCGAGGACGCCCGCGCCCGCTGCGCCGCACTGGGTCTGCCGACCGACCGAAGCCGGTTCGTCGCGACCCTGGTGGACCTCCGCACGGGCAGAGGGGGAACCGAGCCCGAGAGCCGTCTGTTCCAGGAACTCCGAACGGCAGGCATCCCGGCCCTCGTCGGCGAGTTGTCCCCCGACCGCCTCGGCATCCTGCTGGCTCTGCGTCCCTCCCAACCCTGGCGCCCCGTCGTCGAACGGCTGTGCAGCACCGCACTCAGTCTGGCCCCGCAGGCGGTGGTGAGCGTCGGCTCGGAGATCACGGACCTCTCCGACGCCGTCCGCTCCTTCCGCGAGGCGGCCCGCGTCGCCGAGGCCACCCCGCCCGGCCAGCCCCTCCCCCCGGACCGGTCCTTCCACGAGCTGTCCGACATCGGCCTGCGCCGCCTGCTGTACGCCCTCCGCGAGGACACCCGGATCCAGGAGTACGCCGAACAGCAGCTCGGAAGACTCATCGATCACGACTCCCAGCACGGCACCGATCTGTTGACGACCCTGCGCCACTACCTCGAAGCGGCCGGCAACAAGACCACTGCCGCACGCCGGGGCGGCCTCTCCCGCGAAACCATGTACCAACGCCTGCGCACCATCGAGCGTCTCCTCGACCGCGACCTGGAGTCCGGCGAGCAGCGCACCGAACTCCACGCGGCTCTCACGGCACTCGATGTGCTGCGAGCTCACTGACGCGGATCGAACCGCGACCTCGGCGCGCTCCTGCGACCACCGGCCCGGCCGGACGCGGTGCTGGGCTGTGGGGCCAGTGTGCTGAGCCGAGACGACAGGGAGCCGCGCCCGGGCCGAGCACGACCGGCGGCGTCGAATACGGCAACCGGAGTTGGGATGTCAGTGGGTTGGCACCGGAGAGGGGAGGGTGGCGAGCGGTCCGTTGGAGCAGCGTTGCCTCCAGGTGCCAGGAAGACCTGCCGACGACCATGGAGGCCACCCTGGTTGCCCACCTCCGAGGGCCCCGGCCGGCGGCTCAGCCGCCGGCCGGGGCGCAACGTCCCTCACGCACGCGTCCACTTCTGGCCGGCCTGGCCGTTACAGGTCCACAGGACCAGCGGGGTTCCGTTGGTGGTACCGGACCGGTCGACGTCGAGGCACAGTCCGGAGTGGACGTTGCGGATCGTCCCGTCGGAGCCGACGGTCCACTTCTGGTTGTTCTGGCCGTTGCAGGACCAGGTGATGATCCGGGTGCCGTTGGCGGTGCCCTGGTTGTAGGCGTCGAGGCATTTGTCGCCGAAGACGCGGATCTCGCCGCCGGCCCACGTGGTCCACAGCTGGTTGGCGGCCGTGTGGCAGTCCCAGATCAGTGCCGAGGCCCCGGCCGCGGTGGAGGCGTTGTCCACGTCCAGGCAGCGGCCGGAGGCGTTGCCGCGCAGACGCGAGGTGGTGGCGGCCAGCGGGCTGCCCCCACTCACCCGGAACACGGCCACGCCGTGCGCGGGGACGCTCGCCGAGATCTGTCCGGACGTGCTCGCCGTACCACCGGTCCACAGGTCCGTGAGGGTGAACGGCCCTCCCGACAGGCCGACTTGCTCCGTCGTGGTGGTGACCGTCGCCGCGCCACCTCCCCGGTTGAACAGGCCCACCGCGACCGAGCCGTCGGACAGGGGTTTGGCGAACACCTCGGTGCCGCCGTCGTCTCTCACTCTGCGCCCGCCCACGCCCAGCGGGTCCTGGTTCACCGCCAGCAGACGGGGGTTGCGCAGGATCGCGCTCACGTCGGCCGACATGGTTCGGATGTCGTTGCCCGCCATGAGCGGCGCGCTCAGCAGCGCCCACAGGGCGAAGTGCGAGCGTGACTCGGTCAGTGACAGGCCGGGGCGGCCGACGACCAGCATGTCGGGGTCGTTCCAGTGCCCCGGGCCCGACTGCGCCGCCAGCGGGGCGGTGACGTCCAGGACGTTGCCGACGCCCATCGGATAGCTGTTGGTGTTGCCGTTCTGCCAGATGTCGAGCAGATCCTCGGTCGTCCGCCACAGGTCGGCGACCTCGCCCCAGTTGTATGTGGCGCCGGTGATGGCGTGGAAGCTGTTGGGGTTGATGCTGTAGACGATCGGCCTACCGGTGGCGCGCAGGGCGTCGCGCATCAACGTGAAGCGCGCGATCTGCTCGTCGCGGGTACCGCTGGAGGAGCACCAGTCGTACTTGAGGTAGTCGACGCCCCACGAGGCGAAGGTGGCGGCGTCCTGGGTCTCGTGTCCCCTGCTGCCCGTCGACCCGGGATAGGCGCCGGTGGTCTGCGCGCAGGTGCGTTCGCCCGGTACCTGGTAGATGCCGAACTTGAGGCCCTTGCCGTGAATGTAGTCCCCGAGGGCCTTCATGCCGCTCGGGAACTTGGTCGGATTGGCCCGCAGGTTGCCCGCCGCGTCACGTTGCGGGTCGAACCAGCAGTCGTCGACCACCACGTACCGGTAGCCGACCTCCCGCATGCCCGAGGACACCATCGCGTCGGCGGCCTGACGGACCTGCGCCTCGGTGACCCCGCATCCGAAGCTGTTCCAGCTGTTCCAGCCCAGCGGTGGAGTGAGTGCCGGGCTGCCGGGCGCGGCCGCAGCGGTGGAGTGGACCGCGGCCGTGAAGGACGCGGCGACCGTCAGCGCGACGGCCGCGAAGAGACGAAGCAGTCGTCTGCCTGATCGTCTGGGCACCGTGGGCTCCTTTCGGGGCGGCACCGTCGGCTGGACACCTACGGCGCTCGCGAGGGGCTTGGCGGGTGATGCGGTCATCGGCAGGCGGCACAAGACAGCGGATGACTGCTGCCGCACTCTGGATCAGTGGCAGGTACATGACACTTCGAGTGGTTCGGAATTTCGATCCACTTTCGGATCGCCGACATCAGGGATGTTAGGGGGGTTCACGAGCTTGTCAACTCCGTCTGCCATCCAAAATCTCCTTCGACATTGCCTCCATCGCCGCACAGAACAGCGAAATAATTCGACGCTTCGAACGAAGAGTGCGAGCCGTATTGACGGGATCCCTCAACCACACCGATCGACCAGAGCGCGATCTCGTACTGGTGGCCGGTGCCCCAGATGTCGTACGACGTGCTGTACGCGCCGGACGACCGGACGCCGAGAATGTGCGCGCTCGGCGGGGCGGGCGCCGCCGTACCACCGATGGCCGCGAGCAACGTGACGCCTGCGAAGGCACGGTCGCCCTCGGGGTAGCAGGCGCGCAGGCTCAGCAGTACGCCCCCGAGGGCGAGAACGGTTCCGTGGCCGGCACCCAGTCCGACGGGGCGCTGAGAGAACCGTGATCCAGGGCGATGTCGAGGGGGCGTCCGGGTCCCGTGACGTACGGGACGATCACGTCGTCGGCACGGGAGACGAAGACCTGGCCGGTCCGGTCTCGACGCAGTCCGCCCGGGCGACGCCCGAGGCGAAACCGACGGAACGGCGGTAGCCGTGCTCCTCGCCGGATGGCCGGTGCAGCCGGATCTGGAAGGCGGGACGGAGGGGCCGCACCCAGTTGACCCCGGCCACCTTCATCGGCCGGACGCCTTCTGGCCAGGTCTCCTCGTGCCACCGTTCCGGGCGGTAGTCGCCGCCTGGGAGCAGACGGCCTCGTGTCGCGTCACTCGGTCGGGCACCAGACGGGCTCCCGGTACCGCACACCGCTCCCGTTGGTTCCGAGGCAGACCCGGCCGCGGACGCACGGATCGCCAGTGTCGACCTCGCCCGTCCGGCCCCACCGGCGCTGGTCGTCGTTGATCCGCGCAAAGGTCCTGGCCCCATCGCCGGAGCGGTGGACGGCGCGTCTGCGGGCGACGCTGCCGCGTACGCCAGGCCCAACGGTCAGGCCCCTTGTCAGAGATGGCGGTGCCGGTCGGCCGTGGTGGTTCACCAGGTGTGGGCCACGTCCACCACGAGATGCCCGTCCAACTGCAGCACCCGGAAGGGGAGCCGGGCGCGGACCCCGAGCCCGAACTGTGATTGCCCCTCGAAAGAGCTGGCGAATTTTGCGTCCCGGAAGGTGCGGTACCCGGTGAGGTTCACACCCGGCAGAGGCTGTCCCGCCTGGCCGGGGTACGTGGGCATGCCCGAGTCGTAGGCCGGCGCCCTGACGACCACCTCCAGGATGGCGCCGCCGCGGACCGGGATGGGGTCGCCGGTCGGGTCCTGGATCAACCGGTCGACGTAGCTCACGGTGTACCCGAGCTGGTCGGCGGACGCGCCCGGAACATCGACGACGAACCGGTCATAGCAGTCGTGGCGACCGGTCCTGGCATTCGTGATGTACTCGCCCGACGTACTGGACAAGTCCACCTTGCTGAGGCTGCCCCAGCCGGTCGGGCAGGCGGCCGCCGCCCGCGGGGCGGGGGCCGCTGTGGCCACGGTCGGCACCGCGACGGCGCCCAGTGTGGCGGTCACCAGGACCGCGGTCACCCAGGCTGTTCTGCTTCCTGTCATCTTGTTCCCCCAAGGGCGTGAATGTCCGACATCAGGGGAGACAGTCGAGCCGCCCCAAAGGTTGCATGTTCATCGCGACGCCCTTGGTGCGGCCAACCCGGCCGGCGGCGTGGCCAGGTTGTCGCCTCGGTGGACGCGGTGGTCTGCCTCGATTCCCTGGGGCCGTCGCCCTGCGATTCACCACCAGCCTCGACGTCCGCCGGGAGCGCAGCCGGCAGCATCCGTCCGACCTCCGTGTGCCGGACCACGTTCTCGACTGACAGGACCGCCTCGCCCGCGCCGCCACCCGGCCGTCCTGCTCTCCGAGGGCTTCGCCGATCCACGGGTCTTCACGGTCACACGCCGCGCAGGTGGATGAATCACGGCAGAGGCAGCCACAGGCATCCTGCGCTGTTTGCCCATCACCTCGGCGACGGACGCCGGTCTCCGTGTCGCCCGTGCGGTGCGTTCTTCCGAACTCGCTCCCAAAAGCGCTCACCTGCATAAATGATCAAAAGAGTGCGCTCGCTGGGCCTGGCCGAATGACCCATCCGTCCGTATGGCGTGTTGCAGCCCTGACGGTCTGTCGGTTTCCTCATGAGCGGAGCACAACAAGGTGCCGCGCACTCCGGCCGGCCACTGCTTCCTCGGAGGAACTTCATGCGTATCAAGTGTGCTGGCATCGGCATCGGTCTGATTCTCGGTGCCATGGGCCTCTCGAGCCCGCCCGCAGCAGCCGCGAACGGCCCCACCGGTGATCCAGGTATGCACATCAGCCCGAGCAACGCCGCCCCAGGCTCCACCGTCACGGTCAGCACCACAGCTTGTGGCTCGGAGATCTACGGGAAGGGCGAGGCTGGGGCAGGAGGCAGCTTTCACCTCCTCCAAGGCGACCAGAAGGGTGTACTGACCGGCGAGTTCAAGGTGCCGGCCGGCACCGAGCCCGGCGAATACACGGTCACGCTGAAGTGCCCACCGCGAGTCAAGATCACGGACACGTACTCGGTCGGCACCAGCAACCCCAGCGGCGCGATCGACGCTGGTTTCGGGGAAGCGAACGACAAGGGCACGCAACTTGCCCTCGGGGCGGCACTGCTCGCCGGAGCCACCGCCGGAGGAGCGATCAAGATGCACCGCCGCCCGGCCGGTGCCCGCGCTTGACGCGCTGCCTGCCGCCCCGGCCCCCGGGCCCGTGTCGGTCCGGGGGCTCCAGGATCACCCCGCCTTCACTCACTTCGGCCGCGAAGCGGAGGCTGCACAGCGATGGAACCCTGGCACGAGCCCGCCGATCCATCCTCCTCGTTCACCCTCTCCACCAAATTCCTCGCCTGCGCTCTCCTGACGGGCATGGCGCTGGTGACCACGGCACTCCGGGGCGCACTGCCTCCGCAACCCTCGTCCGCGCAGTCCTTCTCCTCCTCCGCACACCCCGGCCCCAGCAGCACCGCCTCGGCCCAGTACCCCTCTGTGCCGCCCCTGCCCCCGTCGGCTCCGGTCCGGCTGCTTGTCCGCGCCATCGGCGTGAACGCACCGATGACGGAACTGACCCTCGATGAAACAGGGGCGTTGCGCCCACCATCGGCAGAAATGCCAGGGTTTGTCGGATGGTACGGCGCCGGCACGGCTCCCGGCGCAGTGGGGACAGCCGTCACGACGGGACATGTCGACACGCCGGAAGGCCCCGGGGTCTTCTACCGCCTCGGGGCACTGTCCAAGGGCGACACCATCGAGATCATCAGGGCAGACCGGCGGACAGCCGTCTTCACGGTCGACGCCGTGGAGCTCTACGACAAGGAGGCCTTTCCGGATGAGAAGGTGTACGGCAGTTCCCACCAGCCCGAACTGCGCGTGATCACCTGTGGGGGTCCATACACGGAAGAAACCGGCTACCAGGGAAACGTCGTGGTCTACGCGACGCTGACCACGGCGTCGAACGATGGTGGTCCCGTTGAGCAGGCCGAGGCTCCGGCCAAGGCCGAGCAGGACGAGGGCGAGCAGGACGAGGGCGAGCAGGACGAGGGCGAGCAAGGGAACGGGACTGTCGAAACAAGCAGCTCCGTCACATAATCGGTCGTTCGCGTGGGCGGCAACACCGCGGTCGTCCGGACATCACTGTCCCCGGCGGAGCGCCGCGCACACCGGTGCAGCAGAGCGCGCTGTCGACATCGACGGCGACGCCCCTGACCTACGACGTTCTCCGACGACGACGGCCTGCGGAACTTCGACCGAACGGCCAACGGCCCCCCGCCGGGGCGCCGTCCGCCGCGTTCTCCGGGGTACGGAACCCGTGGACATCCAGGTGCCTGCCGACCAGGGTTCGGCAGGCACCTGGATGTTCTCCAGAAGCTCGGGCTGCTACTTCTCCGTCAGCGGGGTGACGGCGACTTGGTCGATCACCGGCGCGTAAGCGGATCGCTGGTCGTACTGGTTGTAGGAGTCGCCGTCGAAGTCCGGCAACTCCTCGGCTGTGAACGTGAGCCGGTTCGTGCCCTTCTTCAGGGTGACCGGGACGGTCAGATCCCTGAAGCTGTTGAAGTGGAAGGTGGTCGGGAACAGCACCCGGCGGGCCGGTCCGCCGTTGACCGAAAGGTCGGCGTGGCGTGCGATCGGGTCGGGGTTGTAGTGGGTGGCGGGTGCCTGTTCGGCGTTGGAATAGCGGATGGTCACCGCGTGCCGTCCGGCACGCTCGGCGACGACGTCGAGGGTGAGGGCGTTGGCCTTTCCGTTGCCGATGTCGGTGACCGCCTTGCCGCCTTCGGCGAAGGTGTATGCCTCGGTGGCCTTGGCGGTGCCGCTCAGGGTGCCGGCGTCCGCCTGGTACACCTCAGTCACCAGGCTGCCGCTGGACGGCGCGACCCGCAGCCGGTCGAGCACCAGTTCGCGGGAGGTGCCGGTGACAGTGATCTTGTTGATACCGGCGGACAGGAACATCTTGAGCGTGTCCGTACGCGGCTTGCCGTTTCCGATCTTGGGAAGGTCGAGCTTCTCACCGTTCAGCGACAGCGCTGCCCTGCCACCGCCGAGGTGGTCGACGGACACCGTCGACTCGCCGTCGGTGGGTGAGTAGACCCAGAAGGTCGCGGAATCGCCCTCGGACAGAGCCACCGCGCCCGGGCCCGAAGCGCCGGGGTAGGTGTAGCCGGGCCGGGCTCCGGTGAGGGTGGCGTACTCGGCTTCGTAGATCGCCGGCTGGGTCACGTGCTCGTCGCGCAGTGCCAGGTCGATCTTGTCGATAATGGCGTCGCCCTTGGTGACGCCCAGGTCCGTGTCCTTCGCGGAGAGCGTGATCCTGTGCTTGCCGGCGGTGAGCTTCACGGTGGTGTCGGTGTGGCCCCAGACCACCCACTTGTAGCCGAGCGGCATCCGCAGTTCCTGCGGGTCCTTTCCGTCGACGCGCAGGAAGACGTTGGTGGGGCCCTGTTCCTTGACCCGGCCGTCCAGGTTGTAGGAGTTGGCGAAGACGCTCAGGTCGTACGTGCCGTCCTGCGGTACGTCGACGTCGAAGGCGAGCACGCCGTCGGAGCCGGTGCGCAGGCCGCCGACGTTGTAGTCACCGGACGTGGCGAACTTGCCCACGTCGGAGGGCGTGCCCTCGGGCCCGTTCTTGGAATAGCCGCCCCCGGTGTAGGTGGCGTTCTCCGCCTCGTACGTCCTGCGCCAGCTCGTCGAGGGTGTGGCCGGCTTCGAGCCGCTTCCGCCCGGGGAGAGGATGACCTGATATGCGGACATTGCATTCATGCCCGTCATCGGCAGCGTCACCGCGCCGTCCGTGCCGACCTCGACCTCCTGGTCGGCCAGCCGCAGGGGCTGTGCTGAGTCGCCGACCTGTCCGGTCCAGGGGATCTCCTGCACGGTGGCGTGCACCGTTTTCCCGAAAAGCTTCGGGTCGATGTTTTCGAAGACGACGTTCGCGTCACCGCTCTTGCCGCCGAAGAGGGCCCTGGACTGCTTCTTCTCGTTGTCGAGCGTGGCCACGCCCTGGAGCGTGTACTGCTGGTTCGGATGAGGAGCGGTCACTTTCACCGTGTGCCCGGACATCTGCCCGTAGGCGTTGAACAGCCACCACTGGCCGTTGCCCTTGTTGGCGTCGACGGCCGAGTCGTTGAGGTTGCCGTCGATGTTCCAGTACGCCAGGTCGGCGTCGATCTTGGACTCCTCGATGGCGGAGACCCACTGGATGACCTGGCCGGGCACGGAGAGGTGGTAGTTGTGCCCGTACTCGTTGACATTGATCGGCAGCGGGTCGATACCGATCTCCTTCTCCCACTGCCGGTACCTCGCGACGCTGGTGCGGACCGCGGCGGGGCTGGACAGCTCGTGCCAGGTCATCACGTCCGGGACGACGTCGTTGGCCTTGGCGTACTGCAGGAAGCCCTTGACCTGGTCGAAGAGGAGGGAGGTGTTCGGGCCCGCGATCCGCGCGTCCGGGTCCAGGCTCTTGATGAGGTGGTAGGTCTCCTTCCACGCCGCGAAGAAGTCCTTCGGGTCGTTGAGCCAGGAGGTCCTGTCGTAACTCCAGTCGCCGGTTCCGAACATGTTCCCTTCGGGTTCGTTGAAGGGAACATAGACGACGTGGTCCTTGTAGTCGCCCGTGGTCAGGACCTGCCGGACCTGCTTCTTGATCTTCTCCTGGAAGTCGGCGAGCCTCGCGGGACCGTTCGCGCCGGGCCACTCGTAGGGGAAGCCCCGGTAGATGTCGGTCATGTAGATGTAGACGTCCTTGCCGCCGGAGTCCACGAATGGCGGCAGGATTTCCAGCGCGTCCGCGCCGGGGTGTTGCGGACCGTCCTGTGCCTTGGTGGACACCGTGCGCAGGCGCATACCCTCGATGAGGTTGCGGCTCGGCACTCCGTCGCCGTAGACCCCGTACAACGAGCCGCTGGCACCCCCGTGGAAGGCGCCGGTGTCGGTCGCGAGATCGATGACGAGCCGTTCCGGTTCCACGGCCCGGGCCGTGCCGGCGGACGGTACGGCGAGCATGGTGGTGACGACGGCTGCCACCGCGGCGCCGACTGCCATCGTTCTTTTTCCTTGTCGCACTGACATCTCCGTGGATTCCGTGGCTTCTCGGACTCTGGATCCGAAGCGTTTCGTACGTATGGGGCCGGTCCGTGGCGCGCCGCATCAGCGAGGTACCCGCCGCCATGACGAGTGCGACGGCCACTCCACGGCAGGCCCTGCCCGAAAGGCGGAGTTCCGAGCGGCGGCTGCACAGGGGCCGCGCGGCGCTCCGATGTGGTGGCACTTCGGCACGCGGTCGTGGCCCCAGGTGGATCATCGAACCGGTTCGAGGAAGCTAGCACCGGGGAAACGGGCCAGCAATACCCCCGACACGGATCTCATCGGCCGCGCACGGCCTTCCTGGTGGGGTTCAGGGCGCGCCCGTCCGCGAAAACCGGGCGCCCGACCTGCTGGTAAGCAGGTCAACGCCCAGGCAGACCAGACAGGACACCACCGCACGCCGACGTTTCCGGGCCGTTGCGAAGGATTCGTCGCGAGGCGTTGACACCCGTCCGGGTTGCTCCTACCTTCACTTCACGCGAACCGGTTCGATGGTCGGGTAGTCGGCCGATCCTGTTCTCTGGAATCATCGAACCGATTCGACCGCTTTCAGCAAGGAGTGCCCGTGAACATCGGTGAGATTGCCAAGCGGGCCGGTGTCTCGCGGAGCACCGTGTCGTACGCCCTGAGCGGGAAGCGTCCGGTGTCCGAGGACACCCGTCAGAAGGTCCAGCGGGTCATCGACGAGCTGGGCTACCGGCCCAACGCGAGTGCGCGGGCCCTGGCCAATGGCCGGACCAACACCATCGGTCTGGTCTTCCCGCCGGCCGGGAACCACTACACCGGCATGCAGCTGGACTTCATCGGGAGCGTCACCGAGGCCGCCGCGGCCTACGACTACGACGTGCTGCTTTCTCCGAGCGGTGTGGACAGCGACCGTTCGTTCCAGCGGCTACTGGGCGAGCGGCGGGTCGACGGCGCGATTTTGATGGAGATCCGGCTGCAGGACGACCGGCTCGACCATCTCACCGCGGTGGACTTCCCCTCTGTCGCCATCGGCCGCACCGCGAACCCGCAGGGCGGTTGGTGGGTGGGCCTGGACCACACGGCGCTGGCGGCTGCCTGTGTGCACCACCTCGCCGATCTGGGTCACCGGCGGGTCGCCTTCGTCAACCGGCCCGAGCAACTGCTTCGGGCCGGGTACGAGTCGGCCCAGCGTGGGCTGGACGGTTTCACCAAGGCCGCAGCGGAGCGCGGGCTCACCGTCCGGACGTACTGCTGCGGAGACGACGCCGCCTCCGGCCTCGCCTGTCTGGAGCGGATCCTGCACGACGACCCCGCCACCACGGCCCTGGTCACGCTGAACGAGGCCGCGCTCGGCGGCCTCTACCGGGGGCTGGCGCAGGCCGGCCGCCATGTGCCACGCGACTTCTCCGTCACCGGAGTGGTGGCCAGCAGGTGGGCGGAGACGGTGACCCCGCAGCTCACCGCGGCGGAGGTGCCCGCGGAACAGATGGGTCGCCTCGCCGTCGAGCTGCTCGTGGAGCGGCTCGACCACCCCGACGCACCGGCCCGCCATCACCTGCTCGCGCCACCGATCTCGTTGCGAGCGAGCACCGGACCTACCGGCACCAGGCCCGCCGACCCCGCTGCGGACCCCGGCGCCGCCACGCATCTCTGACCGTCACCCGCACACACTCCCCTTCACCCTCCACATCCCGGTCTCCGGACCCCGCACACCCCGCACCCCGCACCCCGCACCGGCCGACCGGGCAGCTCACCGCCCGGGTTCGGCGGGCCCAGCACCCCCCGATCACCCGTCCCAGGGCACACCTGTGCCGATCCCAGGGCACACCTGTGCCAAAACCCATGAGGACCTGCAATGAACACATCTGCCAGACGGCGTCTCACCGCCGCAGTCCTGACCGTCGTCACCGTCACCGTCGGCGCCACCGCGTGCTCCTCCGGATCGGGCGATACCGCGACGAAGGCCGCGGACGGCGGTACGTACACGATCTGGGACCCGTACCCGCAGTTCAACAAGGGCTCGGCGTGGGCGAAGCTGCTGGACGGCTGCGGCACCAAGGCCGGAGTGAAGATCAAGCGGACCGCGTTCGACACCAGCGACCTGACGAACAAGGCGCTGCTTGCGGCGCAGCAGGACAACTCCGCGGACGTCCTCGTCGTCGACAACCCGGTGGTGTCGACCCTGGCCGAGGCCGGCGTGCTGACCACGACCGACGACAACAAGCTGGACACCTCGAAGGTCAGCCCGAACCTCCTCGCTGCCGGCCAGTCGGGCGGCAAGACGTACGGAACACCGATCGGCGCGAACACCCTCGCCCTGTACTACAACAAGGCGGTGCTGAAGGACGCCGGCGTGGACATCTCCTCGGTCACGGACTGGAAGTCGCTGACGGCGGCCCTGGCGAAGGTGAAGAAGGCGGGGAAGAAGGGCATCACGTTCTCCGCGATCGGCACGGAGGAGGGCAGCTTCCAGTTCCTGCCCTGGTACTGGGGCTCCGGAGCCCAGCTGACCGCGCTCGACTCCGACCAGGCGGTCTCCGCGCTGTCGCTGTGGAAGAACTGGCTGAACAAGGGCTACGCCCCCAACTCGGTGATCAACAACACCCAGACGACCAGCTGGCAGGAGTTCGCGAGCGGTGACTACGCGTTCGCCGAGAACGGAACCTGGCAGCTCGCCAATGCCGAGAAGGCCGGCTTCGAGTACGGGGTCATCCCCGTCCCGGGTGCCTCGGGAGGCGACGCGGCGGCGCCGACGGGCGGCGAGTTCGTCACCATCCCCGCGCAGGGTGACACCAGCCGCTACGCCACCTCGCAGAAGCTCGTGTCCTGCCTGACCAACAGCGAGAACCTGCTCGAAACCGACACGACGCTGTCCTACGTGGCCCCCACCACCGAGGTCCAGGACAAGCAGGTGACGGCCGATGCCAAGCTCAAGCCCTGGGTGGACGCGGTGAAGGCGGCCAAGGGACGCACCAGTGACGACCTGGGCACCAAGTACCCAAAGATCTCCGAGCAGTTGTGGAAGGCGGTCCAGTCCGCCCTCAGCGGGTCGGCGTCGCCGAAGGACGCGCTCGGCTCAGCACAGTCCGCCGTCAAGTAGGTCAAGTAAGTCAAGCAACCAGGACTCGGGCCAGCCGATGAAGCACACGACACCGTTGCCGGACCGCCGGCGGGTGCCCGACCGGAACGGGGCGGCGGCCACCACCGCCCCACCCCCGGCCGGCACCACGACCCGGCGCCGTCCCGCCTCCCCGCAGTGGGCGGCCTGGGCGTTCCTCGCCCCGGTGACCCTCTACCTCGTCCTCTTCTACGCCTATCCGCTCTACCGCAACCTCGACCTGAGCCTGCGGAACTACACCGTCCGTTCCTTCGTCCAGGGCGACGCGCCGTTCGCGGGCCTGGACAACTACCGGACCGTCCTCGACGACCCGACCTTCGCCCCGGCCCTGCTGCACACCGCCGTGTTCACCGCCGTCTGCCTCTTCTTCCAGTACGCCATCGGCCTCGCCCTCGCCGTCTTCTTCAACCAGCACTTCCGGCTCTCCGCCATCCTGCGGGCCCTGTTCCTGGTGCCGTGGCTGCTGCCGCTGATCGTGTCGGCCTCCACCTGGTCGTGGATGCTCAACAGCGACTCCGGCATCGTCAACGCCGTACTGCACGCCGTCGGCATCGGACCGGTGAACTGGCTCACCTCACCGTCCTGGTCGCTGACCTCGGTGATCATCGCCAACATCTGGATCGGCGTCCCCTTCAACCTGGTCGTGCTCTACAGCGGCCTGCAGTCCATCCCGGCCGGCCTGTACGAGGCCGCCGCCCTCGACGGCGCGGGCCCCTGGCGACGCTTCTGGAGCATCACCTTCCCGCTGTTGCGCCCGGTGTCCGCCATCACCCTGCTGCTGGGCCTGGTCTACACGCTCAAGGTCTTCGACATCATCTGGATCATGACCAAGGGCGGCCCGGCGGACTCGTCCACGACCTTCGCCACCTGGTCCTACCAGCTCGGCTTCGGCAACCTCCTGCCCGCCTTCGGCCCCGGCGCGGCCGTCGGCAACCTGCTCGTGGTCGCCGCCCTGGTCTTCGGCCTGGTCTACCTGAAGGTCCAGCGAAAGCAGGCACTGTCGTGACCAGAACCGCCGTCAGCACCTTGAAGCGCCGCAACCGTACGTGGGTCACGACGACCGTCGGTGTCCTCCTCACCGCGGTCATGCTCTTCCCGGTCTACTGGATGCTCAATGTGTCCTTCACCCGCGACCAGGACATGCGCAAGTCCCCACCCGACCTGTTCCCCGCCCACGGCACGCTGGAGGGTTACCGCGCCGTACTCGACCAGCAGTTGCCCTACCTCGGAACGAGCCTGGTCGTCGGTCTGGGCACCGTCGTGCTGACCGTGACGCTGGCCGCGCCCGCCGGCTATGCGCTGGCGAAGCTCCGCCCACGCGGCGGGGGCGTGCTCAGCTTCCTCCTGCTGGTCGCGCAGATGGTCCCCGGCATCATCATGGCGATGGGCTTCTACGCCATCTACCTCAGCCTCGGCCTGCTCCAGTCCGTCCCCGGCCTGATCGTCGCGGATTCCACCCTGGCCGTCCCCTTCGCGGTCCTGATCTTCACCGCGTTCATGTCGGGCATCCCCTCCGAGCTGATTCAGGCCGCGCAGATGGACGGAGCGAGTGCCCTGCGCACGTTCTGGTCCATCGTCCTGCCCATGAGCCGCAACGCCGTGGTCACGGTGTCGCTGTTCGCCTTCCTGTGGTCCTGGTCCGACTTCGTCTTCGCCAGCACCCTCGCCAACGGCGGGACGCACGAACCGATCACGCTCGGCATCTACCACTACATCGGCAACAACAACCAGGAGTGGAACGCCATCATGGCCACCGCCGTCGTGGCCTCCCTGCCCGCCACGGTGATCCTGGTCCTCGCCCAGCGCTACGTCGCCGCCGGCGTGACCGCCGGTGCCGTCAAGGACTGATCCGCCGCGCGCATGAGCCGCGCTCTTCACGAGCCGCAGTGCCCGCACCGTCGCCCCGCCCGGCAGACCGCCGACCACCCCCGCTCAAGAAATGAGTGCCGCCTTCATGACCGCCGTCCCGTCCGGCCCGGACTTCTCCGTCCACGACATCCCCTTCAGCGCGCACGGATCGTGGTTCGGCATCTCGCCCGTGCTGGCGGAACGGACGCGCGCCGAGGACCTCCATCTCGTCTCGCATCAGAACGGCATGCACGCCGTCCTGCGCCTCGTCCCCCTCGACGCGGCGACGGGCGACCGCGCCGCGACCCGCGTCGACGCGACACCGGGCCTGCTCGGCTGGACCGGTGAGGGCGGGCGCATCGACCTCGCCTACGAGTCGCCGGACACCGTACGCGTGCACGGCACCGGTCTCGGGTTCGGAATCAGCGCGGCGGCACACACCCTGACCCCGTTCAGCGGGATCTACTTCTACCGCGACCCGGTGGACGGCGCTCACATGTTCACCTCCTACGAGACCGGGCGCCGCTACCGGATCACCCTGTTGTCCGGCACGGTTGCCGACGTGTCCGGTGCACAGACCCTGGGCGCCGGTGACCGCGGTCTCACGGTCACCGCCGAGGCCGGCGGTTCGTGGGAGATCGCGGTCGAGGAACTCGACAGCGCGCGACCGCCCTACCGCTCGGGGTCGACGTTCGACGAGGTCGCAGAAGCCGCGCGACGGTCTTTCGCCGAGTTCGTCGAGACGGTCACCCCGTGGCGCTCGTCCGGCACCCCGGCCGCCGAACTCGCCGCCTATGTGGTGTGGTCAGCGACCGTACGTCCGGCGGGCCTGGTCACCCGGCCCGCGGTGCTGATGTCCAAGCACTGGATGGACAAGGTCTGGAGCTGGGACCACTGCTTCAACGCCCTCGCCCTGGCCCCCGGCTGTCCCGACCTCGCCTGGGACCAGTTCGCGCTGCCCTTCGACCACCAGGACGAGAGCGGCGCTCTGCCCGACTCCGTCACCCACTCCGAGGTCCTCTACAACTTCGTCAAACCGCCCATCCACGGCTGGGCCTTCGGCCACCTGCGCGGACGGCTCCCCGAACCGCTCGCCCCGGCGCAACTGGCCGAGGCGTACCGCAGACTGACCCACTGGACGGACTTCTGGCTCACCTCACGGCGTGCGCCCGCAGCCGCCCTGCCCCACTACCAGCACGGCAACGACAGCGGCTGGGACAACGCCACCACCTTCGACCCCGACCGCGTGGCCGTCACCGCCGACCTCGCCGCCATGCTGATCCTCCAGCTCGACGAACTGGCCCGGCTGGCCGCCGAACTGGGCTTCCCGGACGACGCCCGGCAACGCACCGAGACTGCCGACGCCCTCCAGGCCGCCCTGTTGGAGGAACTGTGGGACGGCGAACGGTTCCTGAGCCGCCCGGCCCTCGGCGGAGCCCCCGCCCAGAGCGCCAGCCTGCTCGACCTGATGCCGATCGTGCTCGGCGACCGCCTGCCCCTCAAGGTCCGCGACCGGCTGGCCGAACTGATCGAAGCCCACCTCACCGTGTTCGGCCTGGCAACCGAGCACCCCGGCTCCCCGCACTACGAGCCCGACGGCTACTGGCGCGGCCCGATCTGGGCCCCCGCCACCGTCCTCATCGAGGACGGACTGCGCCGCGCCGGGCACGAACGTCTGGCGGACGAGATCAGCGCCCGCTTCCGCGCCCTGTGCGAAACCTCCGGTTTCGCCGAGAACTTCGACGCCCTGACCGGTCAGGGACTACGCGACCGTGCCTACACCTGGACCGCCAGCAGCTACCTCCTCCTCGCCCGAGACCACCACCGTCGCGCGGAGGCCGGGACAGACACCACCGTCACCACGATCGCCTGACCAGCGAGCGACAACCCACCCACACGTCCGCCACGGGGGCCGGCTCGACAACAACCAGCGGTACCCCCTGAAAGGACGAAAGCACATGCGAAGAATCGGGCAAAGGCGCTCGGCCAAGAGACGCCTTCTCCACGGCGTCACCACGTCGCTGCTCTCACTCACCGTCATCGCCGGCGCCACCGCCGTGATGGCGACGCCTGCCTCCGCAGCCACCCCCACCCTCACCGTCGATCTCGGCACCACCACCGGAGCCTTCCACGGCGGCGCATCCGGCGCGCTGTACGGCCTGTACGGCCCGGACGTACCGACGAACAACCTCATCGAGGGGATGGGGCTCCAGACCACCAACACCAAATACCAGGACGGACAGCAGCACCCCGGCTCGGACGCGCTGGAGATCGCCAAGCCCTTCGTGGACAGCGGCGGCAAGGACATCTTCATCTACATGACGGACGTGTACCGCGCCGGCTACGAACGTGAGAGCTACTCGGCCTACCAGGCGACCATGAAGACCCAGGTCGAGCAGGCGAAGGCCAGCCCCTACGCGGACCACATCGTCTTCGTGCCCTACAACGAGCCCGACATAGGCTGGTTCAACGGCATGCGCACCAACGCGACCGCGTTGGCCAACTTCAACGCCGAGTGGCGCCAGACCCACGACTTCATCAAGAACATCTGGCCCCAGGCACGGCTGGCGGGGCCCAACAGCGCCGGCTACTCCGACTCCTCCCTCAGAGGCCACCTCGCGTACTGCAAGGCCAACAACTGCCTGCCGGACGTCGTGACCTGGCACACCCTGGGCAGCCCGGCGGACGTCCGTAGAACCGTCAACGCCTACCGCGCGGTGGAGACCGCCGTGGGGATCACCTCCCCGATCACCGTCAACCTCAACGAGTACGCCCACCGCTACCACCTGACCGACCCCGGCCAGATGGTCCAGTGGATCGCGGCCATCGAGGACAAGAAGGTCGACGGCAACCTGCCGTACTGGAACATCAACGGCAACCTCGGCGACTCCGCGGCGGCACAGAACACCCCCAACGCCCAGTGGTGGCTTTACAACTGGTACAGCTCCATGAGCGGCAACACCGTCAAGGTCACCGGCGCCGCGTCCGATGCCGCGTACACCCCTCAGGGTCTGGCGAGTCTGGACACGGCCAAGAAGCAGGCCCGCGTCATCCTCGCCGGCGGCGGCACCAGCGGTGCCTCCGACACGGTCATCAACAACATCGACCCCGCGGTCTTCGGCAGCACCGTGCACGTCAGCGTGTTCCAGGACCGCTACAGCGGCTACCTCGGCTCGGCGGCCGCCCCGACCCGGATCTCCGACGCCGACGTCGCCGTGGGCTCCGACGGCTCTATCACCGTCCCCCTCACCCTCGACGCGATGTCCGCGTACCAGGTGATCGTCTCCCCGGGCGGCACCGGCAGCTCTACCGCCTCCGACAGCACCTGGACGGGCACGTACGAGGCCGAGAACGCCACGCTCAGCGGCAGCGGCTACAACATCAACACCGAGGGAACCACCAGCAAAGTCGACAAGTTCGCCACCTCGGGTACCAAGGACGTCGGAGGCCTGCGCACCGACTCCACCACGGTGATCTCCTTCCCCGTCTCCGTCCCCACCACCGGCGACTACAAACTGTCGGTGTTCGGCAACAGCTACTCCAAGGACGCCCAGGTCAAGGGCCCCACGGACGTGTACATGCGGGTCGACGGCGGTGCCTCGAAGAGGATCGACATACCGGTCGGCTTCCAGTGGGCACTGTGGGGCCGCGACGACACCACCGTGCGCCTCACCGCGGGCAGCCACACCATCACCCTGGCCACCACCGGCGACAACGGCGCGAAGACCGACGGCGACGCCATCATCGACAAGATCGACCTCCAGTACCAGGACGCCGACGTCCAGGGCACCACGCTCTACGAGGCCGAACAAGTCACGCTCTCCGACAACGGCACCACCGGCTACACCGCCCAGGGGCAGTCCGGCGCGGGCGCGGTGAACCTCACCGCAGGCAAGTCCGCGACGTTCTGGGTCTACTCCGAGCGGGACGGATACGCGGACCTGACGGCCCGCTTCCGCAACACCGGCCAGGCCGGCCTCACCGTCAACGGCAAGGCCGCCGACGACCAGACCCTCTCCGGAGCGACGACCGGGGCCTGGTCCACCTCCGCCAACCGGGTCCACCTGAACGGCGGCATCAACAAGGTCAAGGTGACCGGCACCAGCGGCACCCTCGTCCTGGACCGCCTGGCCGTCACACCGTTCAGCGCCACCGACGCCGTCACCACCGGCAACGTCGTCACCTACCAGGCCGAGAACGGCATCCTCACCGGCACTGCGGCCGCCGACACCACCTACAGCCAGGCCAACGGCGGCGTCGTCAAGGGCATCGACAACGGAACCGCCAACTCCCTCACCCTCAACGCCAACGCACCCGAGGCCGGCACCTACGCCATGACCATGCGCTACGCCAACGCCGAGGAACTGCCCTCCAACCACTACAACCCCGACCTGTACGCCCAGCACGCCGACGTCAGCGTCAACGGCGGTTCCGCCAAGCGCGTCAACTTCGCCAGTACCCTGCACTGGAACCAGTTCCACGACTACACCGTCCCCGTCACCCTCACCAAGGGCACCAACGCCGTCAAGTTCACCGCCTCACAGCTCTACAACTGGGACGGCACCACCATCGGCGTGGTCTACTCCGGCGGGGGCGGCGACATCGGAGAGCCCATGCGCTCCAGCTCGGCGCCCCACCTCGACGAGATCTCCTTCGCACCGCAGAACCTCCACATCGGCGCCTCGACCGGCTTCTCGTCCACGGCCGTCGCCCAGCACAGCGGGCTCTGCCTCGAAGACCCCGCCAAGTCCACCGCCAACGGCACCCAGTACCGGCAGAACACCTGCGGAGGCGGGGAGGAGCAGATCTTCGACTTCCACCCCGTCACCGGCGCGACCGACACCTACACCGTCGTCAACCACGTCAGCGGCAAGTGCCTGGACGTCTCGGACGTCTCGACGGCCAATGGCGCCGCCGTCCAGCAGTGGACCTGCAACGGCGGCAGCAACCAGCGGTTCAAGCTGAGCGCGGTGACCGCACTCGGTAACAGCCACGACTACCAGCTCGTCGCCGCGCACAGCGGCAAGTGCGTCGATGTCAAGGAAATCTCCACGGCGGTCGGCACCCTCGTCCACCAATGGCCATGCGATGCGGCAAGCGCCCTGACCACCAAGAAGAACCAGATCTGGCGACTGCTCGGCAAGGCGTGACCAGCAGCGGTTCCCGCTGAGTCTCCCGGCCACGCCGACAGAGGCATCACTGCTCCCCTGCAGGACCCCGTGAGAGGGCCACGGCACCCGGTCGTGGCCCTCTCCACGCGCAGACCGGGGTCCCGTACGTCTTCGCCCTCCCGCCTCACCGTCGCCGAGGCGCGCGCTGCAGCTTGTTGTCGGTCAGTCGAGGGCCTCGGTGGAACCGGCCGGCTCGAAGTCGTTGGGTCCGCCGACCGCATCCAGCCTGCTAGGGGGTGGGTGGGTCAGCGCTTCGGGAGCCACACGCCCGCCTCGTTGAGGCTGTCGCCGGAGCCCGGACGCCTGGCTTCGTAACTGACGGGCGACACCGCTTATCACTGAGTTTGGACAGCACTTGGTGATCACAGGGCAAGAAAATGTCGATGAGAACTGACACCGGTCATGGGCGCACTGCGGCGCGACGCTGATGAGGATCTCCGAAACTTCCACCGTGGCTCGGTTGATCCACCAGACTTGCTCTTGTTTCCCAACGGAGAAGGGACGGCAAGCATGGCGAACAGCGCACTTCTGGTGATGGACGTCCAACGGGACGTCGTGGCCATCGCCGACGACGGTTCCGGATATCTGCCGCGCTTGCGCAGAGCGATCGACGGTGCCCGGGCTGCCGGCATCCCCGTGATCTACGTGGTGATGGGGTTACGGCCGGGCGATCCGGAAGTCAGCCCTCGCAACAGGGTAATGACAAACGCCGTGCGGGCCGGCCTGTTCACCGAGGGCGCCCCTGGCACCGCGATTCATGACGACGTTGCGCCCCAGCAGGGCGACGTGGTTGTCACCAAGAGGCGGGGGAGCGCGTTCTCGGGCAGCGACCTCGACTTGGTACTCAGGGCTCGCGATATCGACAGCCTTGTTCTCACCGGCATCGCCACCAGCGCTGTAGTGCTGTCCACCCTGTGGCACGCCATCGACCTGGACTTCGGCCTCACCGTCCTGGCGGATGCCTGCCTCGACACCGACCCCGAGGTGCACACGATGCTCACCGAAAAGCTGTTCCCGCAGTGGGCAGATGTCCTCGCCGTCGAGGACTGGCTCAAAGCCATCGCACCGCAATAGCGGGAGGCCGTCCGGACCCTCGCGTGCGGGGCAAGACGGCATCGCCTCCCGCCGGCCGGGGGAGGTCAGCCGGCGGCGTTCTGTGCTGCTGCCCGGGCTTGGGTGAGGGCCAGGCGGTAGGAGTCGGTGCCGGTCTGGATCAGATTGCCGCCGAAGGTGAGCCGGTCGACGATGGCCGCGCAGAGCCGGGGATCGGTGAAGGTCTTGGTCCAGCCGCTGAAACTCTCGTTCGAGGCGATCGCGACGCTGTTCTTCTCCTCACGTTCAGTCAGAACCTGGAACAGCAGCTCAGCGCCCCTGCGGTCCAGCTCCATATAGCCCAGCTCATCGATGCACAAAAGATCGACGCGGCCGTAGCGGGCGATGGTCTTGGTCAGGATCTTCTCGTCCGCGGCCTCGACCAGCTCGTTGACCAGCTTGGTCGCGAGTGTGTACTTGACCCGGTAGCCGGCCATCGCGGCTTCGGTGCCCAGCGCGATCAGCAGATGCGACTTTCCGGTGCCCGAGTCGCCGATCAGGCAGAGCGGCAGGCCCTTCTTGACCCATTCGCAGGTCGCCAGCGTGTGGATGACCGCCGGGTCCACGCTGGGGTTCGCCTCGAAGTCGAAAGCCCGCAGTGATTTCTCTCGGGGGAAGGCGGCAGCCTTGATCCGTCGTTCCGAGCGACGGCGGGCCCGGTCGTCGCACTCGGCCATCAGCAGCTCGGCGAGAACCCCGCGATACGACATCTGATCACGGGCTGCTGCTTCGGCAAGTTCTGGGAACTGGGCCCGGATGGTGGGCAGCCGCAGCATGCGGCACGCCTGGTCGACGGCAGCATCCGCAGCCTGTTCCGTCAGCCCGCGGTGGCGTTTGAACGTACTCATGGCCTCTCTCCCTCGACGGCGGAACGGTCGGTCGGCCGCCTCGGTCGCAGCAGCTGGTCGTAGGCCGCGACCGACGGCAGCGGCCGGTTGCCGGGCGGCAGGTGGGCCAGCCGCCGTTCGGTCAGGAACGTCACCCTCGCCCGGTCCGGCTCCGGGTCTGCTGCAGCGGGCGGGACGTCGTCGGCCTCGGCGGCCTTGCGGGCCTCCAGCGCGACCGCGTCCGCGGTCAGAGCGCCGGCTCGCAGGGCGGCGGCGAGCCCGGTCACCAGGTACTCGTGGTGAAGGTGCCGGCCCAGCAGCAAGACCTCGATCAGCGCCCGGGTCCCGTCCCGGTCGCCGTGGGCCTTGCAGGCCGCCGCCCACCACGCGTCGTGGACAGGAGTGAACTTGCCCGCCGAGCGGGCCTGTTCCAGAGCGGTCGCGCCGGGGAAGGCGCCGGGCTTGCGGACCAGGGCCTCCAAGTAGTGGTCCAGCTCCAGGCGGGCCTGGCCCTTGGCAATCAGCCGCTCGTGCCGGGCGACTTCCCTGCGTCCGTCGTAGACGACGACCTCGGAGGCGTGCAGCATCACCCGGACGCTGCGACCGATCAGCCCCACGGGCACCGAGTAGCGGTTCGTGCGGACGCTGACCTGCGCGTATCGGTCCACCCGCAGACTGAACAGCCGACCGGTCTCGAACGGCTCGTCCGGCAGCGGCTGCAGCAACGGGCGTTCGACGGCGAAGTACTCGCCGATCGTCCTGGGCCGCGACCGGATACGGCGGTCGTCGTCCTCGACATCCCACCGCTCGACCATCGCGTTGAGTTCGGCGAGGGAGGCGACTTCCGGGACGGGGACCAGGTGGTTGCGCCTGAACCAGCCGATCTGGCCTTCCACCCCGCCCTTCTCATGGGCTCCTTCGAGTCCTGGGCGGCAGTACATGCTTTCGATGCCGTAGTGCGAACGGAACGCGGTCCACCGCTCGTTCTCCACTCTCGCTCTCGACAGTCCCAGCACCCGGGCGACCGCGGCCCGCAGGTTGTCATAGCGCACCTTGCCGCCGGGGACGCCGCCCAGCACGCTGAGAGCGTGGACGTGGCCTTCGAAGAACGCCTCCTGGCCGCACGAGGCGAAGATGCGGTGCACCGCCTTGCCGGAATAAGACAGGCGCATCGCGAACAGGAACACCTTGACCTGCTCACCGGCCAGACGGATCGTCACGTCCCCGAAGTCGACCTCGGCTTCCGCCCCCGGCAGGTGGGTCTGCGGGATGAACGCGTTCAGCGGCCCGCGTCCCGCCTCGATCCGTATCTGCGGGCGGCGGACAGCGACATAGGCCCGCACCATCGGATAGGTCACCTCCGCCGCACCGTGCTCGTCCAGCAGCCGGTCGTAGATCCGCTTGACGGTGTGCCGCTGCTTGCGCGGCGCGTCCAGATCCACCCGCAGCATCTGGTCGATGGCCGGCTTGAACACGTCCAGCCTCGTCTTGCGTGGTGGCAGCTGCTTGCGCGGCTCCGGCCAGACGGACTCCATGGCCGCCTTCACCGTCCGGAAGCCCACCCCGTACTTGCGCTGCAGGGCCCGGTTCGACATGCCCGCCCGGGCATCGCGGCGGATCGCCGCGTACAGATCGACCTTGGTCTTCGGTGGCACCGGCGCCCCCTCACCACGCAGAGCACTCGAATGTCCGGCGCGGGCAGTCCGCCGCTCCGCAGATGAAGCGCCGGACCGTCAGCCGGATCACGAAGCCCTGCTCAGCGAGTGGAAGGTCCTTCAGCCTGCGCTGGTAGCGGTCGTGGACTCGGTCCGAGAAGCGGTCGCAGTCCGGACATGCAGAGCCAGCCGCGCGGCCTCTCGCCGCCACCTCGACCGTGCCGAACGCGGCTGTGACCGCCTCGACATCCACATCGTCGCCCGTCGAACACCAGCGAGTCCCAGAACGGTGCATCGGTCTGCATGACCAGCACCATCACCGGCCACAACCGGCTGCGGCAGCGGGCGGCAGGTAGCTGAGGGAGCGTCAACTCCGGGCGTTAGGCCGCAAGGCGTACGCGGTCTCACGCGAACCCGTCTCCTCGCAATCGAACACCGGGTAACGCTCTGCGACGGCTCCCCAAGATCTGTGCCAGAACCCAGGACTCACGGATAAAGCCAGACGCCGGAGCGAGATTGCCGAGCTTGGTGATCTGCTCGGCGCTGCGCCTGGTGCCGTCGGCGGTGGTGTTCTCCTCGACGCGCTCGACGCGCTTCGTGCCGGGGGTCGGGGGTCGGGGGTCGGG
>NZ_LRTR01000607.1 GCF_001550375.1 Streptomyces europaeiscabiei
CCCGCGGAGCGGGTACCATATCGCTGCGCGATATGCAAGCGAACACCCGCGCTGCGCGCGGGTGTTGCGCTCCCGCTCCGCGTGAGCGCCAGCGGGACGCTGCGCGTCCCGCTCACCCTCCTTGCTGCGCAAGGAGGGTGACGCTCCGTTCGCTGCGCTCCCGGAGCTGTGGGGCCTACGGCCCCGAAGGGGTGGCCTCCGCTGCGCTCCAGCCACCCAGGGCGCTGCGCGCCCAACAGCTGGCCCCGCTGCGCGAGGGCAGCCAACGGGCCTGCGGCCCGAGCAGTAAGGGGGAGACGGTAGCTGGGGTGGGTGACCCTGCATCAAGTGATGCACCATGTGCCTTTGGCAGAACCAGTCCACCCCCTGCTTCAAACCGTAAGCCCGGATCAACTCTGGAACCAGACCCCACCGCTGGCGCACCTCGAAGGTCATTCCTATTGCTAGTCCAGACGATTCAAAATAACTTCTCGGGAACGCGACGCCAGACCAGCTTGGTGCCGCTCGTGCCACAACAGGCCAATATCGGCGTTAGACTGGAACATGAGATAGAGACTGGAATGAACGCGCACCCACTCTAAGCTGCCAGGACGTTCAATCGACAGACTTATTCCCCGAGTAAGACTGACCGCCAGGAGGGCGCGTGGGCAGTCTGCATCGTGCTGCTTGGCGTGTGTGACGGCAGCAGTGGCTAGGGCCGAAGTCACCTGCTTTTGCGCCCGTAGAGTGGACTGCAATTCCGACAGTTGCCACAGTATGGGTAACTCTTGCCAGAGAGCATCTCCCCTATGCAGCGGGTAAGAATATGACTGACAATGAACGGGATCGCTTCTTCGAAGCGTTGGAAGATCAGCGCCTCAAGCGAGAAAGAGCGGAAGCGGCAGAATATCGCACTGCCATCGAAGGTGAAAAAACGATCAAAGGACCGCGTGTATCAGCGGCGCGCCAAAAAGTTTCGCCGACACTATAATTGTCATATCTGCAGATGCCAGACCTCAGGCCCCTTTCGCGGTTCAGATAGCGAGCTAGGCTACGGGCCTACTGAATATTGGGACTACATAGACTGGTCCCGCCCGGAGGACATGTCGTGGTGTCACTACTGCGGTTACTGGGCACACGTAGAGAAGTGCTACAAATGCGGGCGTCAATGCAGCTACGCGCGCCGCGGGGTGGGAACGGATGACCCTCCCGCAGAGATGGCTTGTGTCGAGTGCGCTGAGAAGATCGCTAGGGGAACATCACTCCCCTCTGTTGAAGGCCCACGGCGCCCCCTCTTCGCACCCGCATGGGGTCGCGAAGTCATATGACGTGCGATCGGCTCAGTAGTTCCGTCAAAGCCGTGAGGATCGAAGAAATGGCCAGTGACGAGCGCGGCCGTTCTAAGGCGGGCCGCAAGTGCGCCGTCGTACGGTCCTGGACTACCCGAGCCAGACGATGTCGATGGCGTCCAGCTCACTGTCGGCGTTTTGCCAGGCTCGATCTTGCTGACAACAGGCGTGCCTAGGTGACAACTATCGTGCTTCGGCTCATCGCACTGCCAATCCCTGGCTTCGCATCCGCCTCTGCTACAGGTCGAATTCGACGTGCTCGACGTCTGTGAACTCCACCTCCAGCCCGTGGGCGCGGCGGCCGCCGTCGCGGAAGTACATCTCCCCCAGGCCTTCGGCGGCGATGTCGCGCAACTGCCGCTCGCGCCGGCGTCCTGGGCGTCGAAGAGGCGGGCCGCGTACTGCGGGGGCAGGGCGATGGTCAGGTGACGGATACGGGCGTCATCGGTAGTGCCTGGAGCCGCGGTGAAGCCGAAGCGGGCGCGGGTGTCGACGACCAGGCCGGTACTGGTGGCCGCCCGCTGCAGCGCTGTACGCCCGTCTCCGGGCCTCGCGAGGACGGGCCCGAACCGAGGGGGGCTCAGCGCCGTGACCTGCGCGGACAGCCGACGTGGGCGTGGTCCTGGCCGTGTTGCGCGCCCTCGGTCCGGGCCCGCCGAGCCACTCCGTGCGGGAGGCCGGCCACCCGCCCGCCGAAGCCCCGCACCCCCGAACAGGCACCTCCTGACGGACCGTCACTCATTCCGGGCGAATTCCATCGGTCGCTCGAAACAGGGTTGACGACCTCTCGGGAATTTGGGCGTAAACACGAAACACCCCCGGACAAATACACGCCCGAGGGTGCTCCAAACCGGCGCAATTACGCTGCCAGTTCCTTGCTCTCATTACTGGCATTGATCCGAACGAGCAGGTCCTGGTGGGCCTTGACCCATCGGTTGAGGTCCTTCTCTCTCGATTCGCCGCCTTCTGTTAGCGCTCGTACCGCTGCGCCGAGCCACGGTTCGAGCTCGGCGGAGGTGCGTACGAAACAAGCCTTCAGGAAGGCGATGGCCTGCTGGGGGTCCACGGGCAGGATGTCGCCCTCGATGATGCGGCGCGTGGTGCTGCTGGGCAGCTCGCCCGGCCCGGACATCCGCTCCATCTCGCCGGGCGCGGGGTAGCCGGCCCACATGTGCTGGTGGCGCAGTGCCCGTATGAAGCCCGCCTCGGAGGAGACAAGCTTCGGGTTGGGCGCCTTGTGCACGTAGTACGGCGCCCGCGTCGCCCGGCGCGCCTGGATCCACAACTCCAGGCCGCGGTCCCGGGCGACACCGAGGGTGGCGGCGAACTCCTCCTCCTTGGTGACGGTCACGTTGATGAAGGCCTCGACGGTCTCCCACCTGGGCACCGAGGCGCCGGAGGCCGCGCGCTCGAACGTGGCCTTGGAACGCACGCCGTTCACCCGCTTGGACATCTCCTCATGGGTCAGGCCGGCCGCGGCCTTGCGACCACGCAGGAAGTCGGCGAGCTTCGCGCACGCCGGAACAGTACGGTCCACCGGCTTCTCACGACGCCCCACGGACTCCACCTCAGTTCCCCGAGGTGGAGTAGGCGCGCATGAGGCGGCCGATCCGGCCGGCGCTGCGGCCTCCCGTCCCCGCCACCGCGACGAGCGCGACCCCGATGGCTCCCGCGCCCGCGAGGAGCAGCAGGACCTCACCGATCTCCAGGTCCGACGGGGCGAGGATCGCCGCGGTGGCGATACACACCGAGATCACGAACGCGTGCGGCATGCCGAAGCGGCCGCTCGTGGAGGTGATCTCGCGTATGGGGAACACCGACGCGCTCGCCACGGTGCTCACAGAGATGGCGTCGTTGCCGGACGCCGTCAGCTTGGGGGGCTTGTCGCCCATGAAATTTTCCCCTAATTGTCGTCCGGCGACCAGAAGATCGCCGGGGCCCCTACTTGGCTCCAACCGTTGGTCCCTCCGTGCACTCAGCGGGAGTTGGCGCTCCCAGCACACGAATGGACCTGCTTCCCGCCAGGGTCCCAGCCGCTAGGGCATCAATCCCAGCCGGTCAAACCGTTGGCTCACCAGCGCTCCAAAACTTCGTTCGTGACGGCGCTTACCCCCGATAAGGACATCCGGGCCGTGAACATGAAGCGCGAACAACAGCGAGAGAAGCAGAACGCGCAGGTCACAGCACTACATACCCCCTAGCACGCATCGCGGTTCCGTCCCTAACCAGCTGGACGAAAGCTTCTCTCCCCATTGAGGCGTGACCTGCGTTGACCTGCATTGATTCATTTCCGCGCCGTCTGTCGCCCGTACCGATCTCCCTAACCAGGGAGACTCGTCATCACAAGCTCAGGCCTGAGGTTTCGGGCCCGAGCCAACCCTGATTGCTACTGGCTCCAACCGTGACGCACAGGGAAATGGGTGGAGGTGTTGGCGCACCGCCCCACGTGAAGCCGATCGCCGATGCCCTCCAGGCCGGCATCGGCTTCACCTGCATCCGCACCCCCACACGTCGCCGCGCGCGGGAATCGACCCCCTCCAGCCCCCGTCCGTGTAGATACACAGGCGTCCTACCTGTAGCTACACCGGAGAGGCGGCCAACGTGCCGCCGGTCAGCAGCCCATGGCCGCGCACGGCCCCGCCGACGCGCGCCGCGCAGGCCCTCCGTTCCGCCGATTGGGGTGCACAAACCGGGAGTCGGGTTCCCGACTCCCGGTTTGTGCACCCCAATCGGCGGAGGACCCTGCTCTGGTCGCCTTCGTGACCACGACCGGTCTTTTGGTCCTCCTGGAGGAGAAGACCGGCCTGTTGCAGTAGAACGTGATCTCCCGCTCGAACGGCGACGGGGCGGTCCTCGCCTGACACCCCCCGGAAACCGCGTGCGGCAGTGCGCGACCCGAGTGCCAGCGCCGTGCGTGGTCGGGGCTCCCCGCTGCCCCGACCACGCACGGGTAGAGCCTGTTCACCGGGCGAGGATCGCGCCGACCAGCGTGGCCATGACGGCCACCGCGCCGAACGCGGCGCCGAGCGGCTGGCTCCACGACGGGTGGCGGTGGACGACGTAGGCGACGCCGGCCGCGAGCAGCACCACGACAACGACCAGGAGCAGCGCGACGAGCAGAGCAAGCGTGGACACGGAACAGTTCCCCTCGGGGTTCGGGCACGCCCCCAGACGGGGCGCGCGGATGGTTAGGCAGTGCAGGGGCGGAACTCCCTTGGCCCTTGGTTCTGGTACTAGGAGGGGCGGGCAGCTGTGGCTCAAAGGGCTCGGCGCGGGGGTTAGCCCCGCAACCCCGCTCTGACCAGCCCGTTCACGGCAAATGCGGTCCTGGTCACAGGGCATGCAGGCGCGGCGGGTGACGTCGACCCTTCTCCCCGCCGGATCTCCCATTCAAGGCTTCTGACCTGGGAAAACGGGCGGATTTAGGACTTGAATGGGTGCGGCCGGTCCAGTAGGGGATCTCCTCGTACGCGTAGAACCGCCGGCCCGGTAGCGCCCGCTGCGGTGACGGACCACGGTCCCGCCGTGCTTCGCCGCATCCCGAGCGTTAAGAGCCCCGGTCCCACCGGACGGACAGCGCAGCACCATGCCGCACCACCCGGCGTACAAGGGTGCGAACCGCAGGGCAGGTCCAGGCAGTTGCCCTCCAGGGCAAGCGAGGGCGCCCTGGAGAGCGCCATACAGGGCGACGTCAGAGGCTTGGTCAAGGGGTGCCGGACGCGCCGACTACTTTTCTGGGAGGCCCCCCTGCGGGCAGGCCCGGCCCGGTTCCGCCGGGCCCCGGCACTCCGCTCGGCCCGGGCAGCACCGCCGCCAGGACCACGGCCTGGTGCTCGCCGAAACTCGCCGCGTCACACGCGGCGCCGATACCGATCCCGCCGCGCCTAACCTGCGCAGCAAATAGGCTGTTTCCGCAGGTCAGAGCCTACCCCCCTTTAGCAAGGCGCGCCCCCCGTGCGCCTTGCTAAAGGGGGGTAGGGCGCGTGCCGTCTGGTGCCCGCCCCAACCAGACGCGCTATGCGGCGATCTGACGATCTAGCGGACCACGCCCTGCCCCCGGGGGCCAAGGATGGAGCGAAGGTGCGGAAGACGGCCGTACAGCCGCCCCGCCGAGGCTGCCGCGCGACGCAGCCGCCCCCAGGCGCGCTGCGCGCTGATCCCGTCGCACCCTGAACTCCGGCTGCACCCGCGATGATCGGGCGATGACCGACCGTCGCCCGCTGGGCACCAGCCCCGTCCGCGCCGATGCTTCCCGCACACGAGACACCGACCCAGCCACGCGCGCCCAGCTCGCCGCCGAACGCCCGCCGTCCCGGCGACCAGGTAACGCATCTGCGCACCGGCCGACTTGGGGATGGGGCGGGCGCGCGGCCGGGGGCGCAGTCGGCCGGGAGGCCGGGCAGGTCCCTGTCCTTCACGGGGCGGGCGGGCGGCTGCTCCTGGTGCTCGTCGGCGTCGACGGCTCGTTCTCAAATCCGGGAGACGACGCCAGGCTGAAAGCCCGCCGGAAAAGATTTCCGGCCCCGAGTTCACGATCAAGGCTCTTCCGGCCCCTTAGCTCACGACCGGCCCCGAGGCCGCGCCCGTATGAGGAAGAGGGGGCCCTTCCGATGGACCCGACCACGACCGCCATCGTTTCGATCGTCACCGTCAAGGCCTTCGCGCTGCTGGCACTCTGGCTGCGTCTGCGCTGGCGGGCACGCCGCGACCAGGACCGGCACCGCTACCTCCTCGGCATCACCGAGAGGACAGCGGACAGCGGCCGGGTCGAGCTGGACGACCAGCACGAAGACGGCCACCGCCTGCGCGTGACGATCATCCGTACTCCGGTCCACGGGGAGGACCAGGCACCGTGAACACCCATGACCCGGCAGACGGCACCGACCGCCCAGCCACCGCACCCGCAACCGTCGGCCTACCGGGCCAACACCACCGCGCCCGCCAGCAGTCGGACGAGGAGTTCTCCGCCTTCTACCGCACACACATCCGCCCCCTCGTGGGCTTCCTGGTCAACCTCGGCGCCGGCGTGCAGAGCGCCGCGGACATCGCCCAGGACGTCATGACCGACGCCTACCGCAACTGGACCGGCATCACCCACCCCAAGGCGTGGGTCCACACGGCCGCCTCCCGCACCCTCGTCCGCAAGATCGCCTCCGTCGAAGAACCCGTCGAAGACGTACCCGAACCCACCTCCCTGCTACCCCGCCCGGACGCCATCGCGGAATGGGAGACCCGCCACGACGCCCTTCTCCTCGTACGCACGCTGCCCCCGCGACAGCGCCAGGTCCTGGCCTGGACCCTGGCCGGCTTCACCCCCACCGACATCGCCGGCCACCTCGGCCTCACCGCCGAAACCGTCCGCGCCAACCTCATGAAAGCCCGCCGCACCGCAGCCGGCCGCCTCAACGCACGGGAGGAGGAACAGTGACCGACCACCGAGCACACGACCCACACGACCAGGCCGTAGACCACTGGCTCACACACCACCAGCAGGCCCTGACCAGCGCACTGGACGACATCCTCGACACCGAAGCCGGACTCCGCGAAATCCTCATCCACTCCCGCCACGACACCGCCGTGGACGACCTCGCCACCGTCCTCGACACCGAAGCCGGACTCGCCGCCATCCTGCCCCCCACACCCCAGCCCGCTGACCCGTCGCCCAGCGCACACGACACCCCCCACGACCACACCCGCACACACGAACTCCAGGCCCTCAGCCCCGCAGACCGCATGACCCTGCGCAACCACCCCGACGTCAAACAAGCCACCCGCGCCCTCAACCACGCCCTCGCCACCGACCGCATCGACGCCCCCGCCCTCGTTCTCGTCCTCGCCCGCGACCTCGCCATCGACATCGACCACGACCTCGGCCACGCCCGCGACCGTGACCTCGCCCTCGACCACGCCCGCACCCTCGACCGCGCCCTCGACCGCTCCCGCAACCTCGGCTACGCCCTCGGCCACGCCCGCGCCCGCGACCTCGACCTCGCCCTCGTCCTCGTCCTCGAGCTCGCCCTCGACCTTGAGCTCGCCCTCGACCACGCCCGCAACCGCGACCTCGACCGCGCCCGCGACCGCGCCCGCGACCTCGACCGCGCCCTCAGCCTCGTCCGCGCCCGCGCCCGCGCCCGCGACCTCGCCCGCACCGTCGTCGATGTCCGTACCGCCGAGGTCCGCAGGGCCATCGGCCTGGCACTCGACCGGGACACCCCCGAACTCGACGCGAACTCGCTGCACACCCTCCTGCACGACTTCACCACCGCCGACCTGCGCGACGCCGACCTGACCGGCACAGACCTCAGCGGAGTCCGCTGGTCGGAACACGGCACACAATGGCCACCGATCATCGACATCGAAAACCTAAAGACCCGATCCGACGAAACCCCACCCGGCAGCGGAACCTGGACCATCCGCTCCGGCACCGCAACCATCCGCAACCTCGCCGAACTATGACCCCTTGCGAATCACAGAACACGCAAGTCAGGCACGTCCACGCCAGCCCAAGATGCCGCCACCCGGCACCTGCCCGGTCTACTCCCGGGCAGCTTCGGCAGCACGCCGACGGTCGCTGAGACAGGCTCCGCACCCCCGCCGACCGTCAGACCGACGTCCGGACAGACGGAACTCCGCCAGCGGCACACCCACCTGACGGCCTCCATCCGGCGGCACCCCTCTTCCCACTCACGCCGGGCGCGCTCGAGTCCGGCCGCGCCTTACGACGGGCCCCCACGCGCACCGAGTAGGCGCGGAAGTCTCGGGGTTGTCCACCGTGCACATCCGGCGTTGAGCGCCCTCCGGTGCGCCAGGACGTCCCGCGCCGTTCAGCCTGTTTGCCATGGGCCGGTGTCGTGTTCAGGAGGTCGTGCGGCGGTGCGCGGGCGAGAGGCTCGGCGACACAAACAGCTGAGTTCAGCGAATAACGACCGGACAGTCCGGAAATTTTGTGACCGTCAGCGATACTGCGCAGAGATCGCTAAGCAAGAAAAAACCTTCACGATCCCCGCCTTTCGCTCTAGATAGCGAAAGTCGGGGGAATTATATTTTGCCGATAGGTGAAATAATTCACTGCAAGATCGTCAGGGAGCTGCACGAGGATGCCACGCTGATAGACGATCACCCGTTGCGTGGTCGTGTGTTGCCGTACCCCCGAGCCCTCTGGGCAACGACGCGGTCTTCGATCGACTCCAGAGCGCTGTGGCTGGACTGGGCGTAGTGGGCTGTCATGCCGCGGCTGCCGCGGCTGCCGCGCTGGCCGGTCCGAAGACGTCGTCGAAGTGGTGCGCTCGTTCTGTGCGTACGAGGTGGAAGGCGCCGCTGCGGTGGCGTAAGGCATGGGCGGAGTAATGGCTGACCTCGGCCGGGGTGAGGACCTTGAGGTCGCCGAAGACGTAGTACAGCGGGGTGGGTGCGTGGGCCGCGGTGAAGAGAAGGCCGGCGTTGACGGTGTCTTTGCTGATGGCGTAGCGGTCGGTGTCGGTGCTGGGCATGCGGTCTTTTGCGTCGATGGTGATCAGGTCGCTGCCGCGGGCGGCGATGAGGTCGGGGAAGTGCCGCAGGGCGGAGCAGGTGCGGCGCAGGGCGTCCCGCACGGCGGGCGGGTAGGTGCCCTGTCCGCAGGGCTGGACGGTCCAGCCGCGGGCGCGCAGAGCGGCCGCCACCCGACGTTCGTGCGCATCGCCTATCGCTTTGCTGTCCTGCCACTGCCTCACCGCGGTGCCCCCTCGAGTAAGCTCAGCAATCCACATGAGTGATACGAAGCGTTCACTGTTCGTACTACCCATCCGGTGACTATGATGCTCCTCATGGCGGCATACGTTGACCCACGCTTTCGTCCCACGCTCTGGCCGGGAACTCCTGTGCCGACACCGCAGTTGATACCTCTTAGCGGGGCGCGGGCCGACGGCGAGTGGATCGTCTGGACCCCGCAGGCCCGTTCCCGCTCGCACACGGTCCCCGTGCCGGAGGACTTCTACCTGCGCGAGTTCATGGAGGTCAACCCCGAGGACCTCGACGCCGTGGCCGCCTTGATGCGCACTTACGGACACCTCGGCGGCAGCATCAACACCGGCAGCTGGGACGAAGACGAGTACGAGCGGCTCAAGGAGCTCACCGGGCGCGAACACCCCCGCGCGCCGTTCGTCCTGCACGGCGAACTGGCCACGCTCTACGTGACGGAGGCCCAGGCGGCTATCACCACCTGGCTGGCCCTGCGCCGCGAGGGCGGGCTCGACGCGCTCGTCGAGCCCGAGGTCTCCGAGGAACAACTGGCCCAGTGGCGCGCCGACAACAGCGACCAGGATGAGGCGTGGCCGCGCGACCTGGACCACCTGCGCGAGCTCACCCTCGAATTCAAGATCACCCACCTGGAGGGTGAGCTGAACGGCGCGCTGGAACCGTTCAGTATCGGCATCGGCGGCCTGGATGACCGTTACCCCACCATCCTGTCCGTGGCGTTCCTCCAGCTGTACAACCACCTCGCCGAGGACGCGACGATCCGCGAGTGCGCGAATGAGACCTGCCGCCGCAGCTTCGTACGCCAGCGCGGGCGCGCCGAGTACGGGCAGAACCGCACCAGTGGCATCAAGTACTGCACCCGCGAGTGCGCCCGCGCCCAGGCGCAGCGGGAACTGCGCCGGCGTCGCAGACAGCAGACCCTGCCGCTCCAGCCGCCGCCGGCCGAGGACCCGATGCCGCAGGACGGCCCGGAGCCCGTCGGCCGGGCGGGAGACTAGCGATGATCAGTCTGCGGGAACACCAGGCGGAGGCCGTCTCGCGGATCCGGAAGTGGGCGGGCTTCCCCCTACGGTCGTTCACGCCCGCCCAGGGGCTGCGTGGCACGGTGGTCTCCGCGACCGGCTCCGGAAAGACGATCACGGCCGCGTGGGCCGCGCTGGAGTGCTTCCGCAGCGGGCGGATCCTCGCCATGGTCCCCACTCTCGACCTGCTCGTGCAGACCGCCCAGGCGTGGCGCAGGGTCGGCCACAACGGGCCGATGGTCGCGGTGTGTTCGCTGGAGAAAGACGAGGTCCTGGAGCAGCTCGGGGTGCGGACCACCACCAACCCCATCCAGCTCGCCCTGTGGGCGGGGCACGGGCCTGTGGTGGTGTTCGCCACGTACGCCTCTCTCGTGGACCGCGAGGATCCCGAGGATGTCACGGGCCGGGCGAAGGTACGCGGGCCGCTGGAGGCCGCCCTGGCGGGCGGGGAGCGGCTGTACGGACAGACAATGGCTCCGTTCGACCTCGCCGTCGTCGACGAAGCCCACTCAACCGCCGGTGATCTGGGGCGGCCATGGGCGGCGATCCACGACAACAGCCGCATCCCCGCCGACTTCCGGCTCTACCTGACCGCGACCCCGCGCATCCTCGCCTCCCCCCGCCCGCAGAAGGGCACCGGCGGCCAGGAGCTGGCCATCGCGACGATGGTCAGCGACCCCGACGGCCCCTACGGTGAATGGCTGTTCGAGCTCGGGCTGTCGGAGGCCGTCGAGCGGGGCATCCTCGCCGGGTTCGAGATCGACGTCCTGGAAATCCACGACCCCTCCCCCGTCCAGGAACCGTCGGAGGAAGCGCTGCGCGGGCGGCGCCTGGCACTGCTGCAGACCGCCCTCCTGGAACACGCCGCCGCACGCAACCTCCGCACCGTCATGACGTTCCACCAGCGGGTCGAGGAAGCCGCCGCGTTCGCGGAGAAGATGCCGCAGACCGCGGCCCGGCTGCACGCGGCCGAGGTCTCCGAGAAGGCCCTGGCCGACGCGGACGCCCTGCCGAAGTCGTCGATCGACGCCGAGTTCTACGACCTTGAGGCCGGCCGCCACGTCCCCCCGGAGAGGGTGTGGTCGGCGTGGCTGTGCGGCGACCATCTCGTCGCCGAACGCCGGGAGGTCCTGCGCCAGTTCGCCGACGGCATCGATGCCGCGGGCCGCCGAGTACACCGGGCCTTCCTTGCCTCCGTCCGGGTGCTCGGCGAAGGCGTCGACATCGTCGGCGAGCGCGGCGTGGAGGCGATCTGCTTCGCCGACACCCGCGGCTCCCAGGTCGAGATCGTCCAGAACATCGGCCGCGCCCTGCGCCCCAACCCCGACGGCACGAACAAGACCGCCCGCATCATCGTGCCCGTCTTCCTCCAGCCCGGCGAAGACCCGACCGACATGGTCGCCTCCGCCTCGTTCGCACCCCTCGTAGCCGTCCTCCAAGGTTTGCGCTCCCACTCGGAACGCCTCGTCGAGCAGCTCGCCAGCCGGGCACTGACCAGCGGGCAGCGCAAGGTACACATCCAGCGCGACGAGGACGGGCGGATCATCGGCACCACGTCCGAAGGCGAGGGCGGGCAGGACGAGACCGAGGGCGCGGTGGAGTCAGCGCTGCTGCACTTCTCCACCCCGAGGGACGCGATGACGATCGCGGCGTTCTTGCGCACCCGGGTGTACCGGCCGGAGTCGCTGGTGTGGCTCGAGGGCTATCAGGCACTGCTGCGCTGGCGGAAGGACAACCACATCACTGGCCTGCATGCCGTCCCGTACGACACCAAGACCGAGGCTGGCGTAACCAAGGCGTTCCCCCTGGGACGCTGGGTCCACCAGCAACGGCGCACCCACCGCGCCGGCGAACTCGACCAGCACCGCAAGGAACTCCTCGACGAAGCCGGAATGGTGTGGGAACCCGGCGACGAAGCCTGGGAAACCAAACTCGCAGCCCTGCGCTCCTTCCACCGCGCCCACGGCCACATCGCCCCCAGACGCGACGCCGTATGGGGCGGCGCCGACAGCGAACTGGTGCCGGTCGGGGAGCACATGGCCAACCTCCGCCGCACCCACGGCCTCGGCAAAAACCCCGAACGCGCCGCAGCCCGCGCGGCACAGCTGACCGCGATCGACCCCGACTGGAACTGCCCCTGGCCCCTGGACTGGCAACGCCACCACCGCGTCCTCACCGACCTCGCCACCGACGAACCCGACAGCACCCTCCCCGACATCCAGCCCGGAGTGCAGTTCGAAGGCGACGACCTCGGACGATGGCTCCAACGACAGACCCGCGACTGGTCCCAGCTCACCAAGGAACAGCAGCGCAGACTCTCAGCGCTGGGCATCACACCCGCCGAACAGCCCGCACCGGCCACCGCAGCCAAGGGCACCGGGAAGGCATCAGCCTTCCAACGCGGCCTCGCGGCCCTCGCCCAGTGGATCCAGCGCGAGGGCACCCACAAGGCAGTACCGAGAGGGCACATCGAAACCGTCGTCGTCGACGGCCAGGAACACCAGCACAAGCTCGGCGTATGGATCTCCAACACCAAGACCCGCCGCGACAAACTCACCCACGACCAGCGCACCGCACTGCGGGAACTGGGCATGCAGTGGGCGTAGAGAACGAGCACAGGAGCCAGAGCCGATTAGCACCAACCGATCGCACACAAAGATTTGTTGTCTCTCGCCGAACAGGCCGTCGCACCTCAAACTTAATGCTTATGAAAGTCAGAGATCCCATTCTTCCATTAATTCCCCGTCGTCCTTTTTCGAGTAATCCCCGCCCTGGAGCGTTCGCATCGCGTCACAATTTCTTCTAGCTCGGGCGCCTGGAAAAGGCTTCTGTGCGTCCGAGCGAAGACTTCGATGGCGCGCTGTAGCGGTTGCGTAGCGCCTCCACGGCTGGGCGTGGCAGGCTCAGCCAACTCCTCGAAAAGGTGCAATTCCCTCTCCTTCATATCGAATGCAAAGTTGCTGATCTCTTGAAAGTAGCGTGCGAAGCGAGCAGATATCGTTCGGCTACTCACGTTAACGCCGACCGCGAGTTGCTCTGTCGTATAGTGACCTTCGGACAACAATGCCCATAGCTTTACGTCTATGCGACTGGCAAGGATGTTACTGATGAAGGAGCCAGTCCCGTTGCCTCTCTCAGGAAGGTAGTTCCGCAACGAATTCGGTAACCGGCCAGAGGCAATTTCATCAAGGGTCTGAATCACTCTCGGATAGCCGTGCTCTGGGCTATCGTCTTTGTAACTCCAGCCGACGATGATCTGCCCCTGCCGAGGGGGAGGCAAGAGCTGGCAGACGGCAAACGGGAAAAGAGCTGAACCGACCTCAGACTTGGAAAGCCCAATAGCCTTAGGGCCGTTACGGTTGATCAGAGTATCGAAGACGGATAGGCAAGTCCGGCTCCGGCCAGAGCGCTCAAAAGTGACATCGACGAGGACCACGTCGATCTCTGGGTGGGCATCGAGATAAGCATCAAGGCGCATGGGATCGGCCAGACTGGCCAGATGGAACCTGTCTTCGTCTCCGGGCAGGTTAGAAATGAAATGTTTGAGAGGCGAGAGTGCAGTGACCTCATTGTCATCAAGCGCGACAATATGCATGCGCTGGCCTGCGCCTCCAGTTCGGACGTTATCCGACGTTGCGCTGAAAGGTCTCGGGCGTACTGCGGATTCTTCGGCGAGTTGGGCATCCTCGACGAGGTATGTGACCTTCTGATCCTCCACGGCGCCATTGTCGCTGATGATGTTGAAACGGGCATCGAGATCTTCCAGCCTTGTCTCAGGCCGTCCTGTGAACGTTCCGTCTGTGTTCGCGACTGCGGGCGGTGAGGAGTGGCGGGTGGCCTTGCCCGAGACAGCTGAGCGGATCCGGTGGTCAACGCGGACGTCGTTAGCTAGGGAAGTAAAGTGCCGCGCGCAGTTGGGGTGATCGCGTAGCGCTCCAGCGACCGACGCAGCAGCGTCACCTCCCAAGGTCCGCAGCCAGGGCCTGATCTCGTCCTGGGAACGCCACTGATCCCATAGGGCGTCCCAGGCGAACGCGCCATTGCAGCACTCTTCCAGCAGGTGCAGCTCAGCGGCATCCGCTGCGTGCCTTGCAACGGCCAAGAGCCACAGGATGACGGCAGCGACCTCTCCTCGCTCCGGTGGCCGGTGTGTGCCCAGCAGTTCAGCCATCGCACGGACGATCTCCACTGCGCGCGAAGGATCAGCCATCAGCGCCGGCAAGAGTGCCTCCGGAGAGACCCGGAGGAGTACATCGCAGTGCAAGGCGGCGTCGTCGGGGTGGGCAGCGGCCAGGGCCACCAGTTGCTCCGGCGCGTCAGGTACTGCTTCGCCTATGCCCTCCAAGGAGTCGCGGAGCGTCTCACCGCGGACCACCGGTGGTACGGGCGGTGCCTCGGTCTCCTGGGCGACGAGGTCGAGGAACGCCTGCACCGTGGGCGGCCGACGGCCGGGGTCCTTCCGTGTGGCCTCCCGGACGACCGCACGCCATGGCCCGGAAGCCGGTATCAGGGGAATGTTCTGCAGCGGGTCCTTGCCGGTGACAGCCCAGCCGATCAGCTGTCCCAGACTGTAGATGTCAGTTGGCGGGCCAGCGCTGTGGGCGTTGCCACTCAACTCGGGGGCGGCGAAGCCTTTGGAGCCCATGTTCATCCCGACCTTGGTGCGCTGCGCGTGGGTGGTCATGCCTGCGGGACGGCGTGCGATGCCCCAGTCGGCCAGGACCCATCGTCCGTCGAGCCGGAGTACGTTGGACGGCTTGATGTCCCGGTGCACCCACCCTTGAGAGGCACCCTGTTCATGGGCGTCGTGAGCGGCAGACAGCACGGAGCACAGACCGTTCACCAGAGCCCGCAGAGCAGTCGGGTCTTTGAGCTCATCTCGGCATTCCGTGGCAGTCTCCTTTGCCACCGGCATGACGAACCAGGTGCTGTCGGGACCGGAGTCCCAGACCGGCATCGCATGCGGGTGGCCGTTCAGGAAACGGCCGACCTGAATCTCACGTGCCATCCGAGCTTTCTTGGAAAGGGCCGGGTTCTTGCCGTGCAACTGCTTGAGGACAACGGGCGTGCCAGTCTCTTTATGGGTCGCATAGAAGACGTCGGCCATTCCGTCCTGATGGCGGTGGAAGGGCAGCGTCTCGCAGGCGTAGTCTTTTCGCACACCCCGCGCCTCGTACGGCGCCGCGCCCGTGTGAGCAGATCTCCTGCCTCTGTCCTGCGGAGCGGTCTCATCCCTACTCACATGCTCCCCCTCTCCCAAGGTCCTACTGGGGCTTCCTCTTGAACTGGAGGATCTTGCGCTCGCCGACCGAGAGCTCGAACTCCGTCAGCGGCGGTCCGCTCTGCGCCGGCAGTTCGGCGCTGACCACGCCCGCGCCAACTCCCGTGTGAGCAGCGCCTTCTGTGTTGTGATCCCCAGACATGCGGCGACCGTACCGGTTGCACACAGTTCGGTACACATCGCCTTGCGTAAAAGGATCCCACTGTCACCCACGGCGGTGCGGCAGCTACGTCGGCCCCTGCTCCGGCTGCCAACGCGCCACGCTCCGGTGGACTGCACCTGTGCCAGTGCCCGCGACAGTTGGGGGCCCGCCATGCGCCTCACCAGCACCCGTGCGCGGGGCTGACCGCTGCGCCCGCAGTTCAGTGAACCGAGGGCGCCTCGCCGTTCGCCCTCCTCAGGGCGTGGTGGCTTCCACCGGCTCTTCGTTGCCGTCCGCGCTGCGAGAAGTCTTCTGCCACCAGTTCAGGAGACAGCCTCTGACGAGGTAGCCGAAGGTGTGGAGATTCATCGGCAGGTCCTTCGAGAGCCACGCGGCATTACCGGCGGCTGCCGCGAGGGACGAGGGGCGCTCATCCGCTGTCGTCGTTCCATGGCCCCCAAACGGCACCTGGCACAGCGGAGAGGGGAAGGGCACACCTCCATGCAGCCGCTCGGACCGGTACTCGTACACCTTGCCGACTGCCTTCCTGAGCTTCGACCAGGACCAGTCGACCTGCGCGTAAGCTTCGGGCCGCTCCGGCGGCGGCCCGGGGTGATGCGTCTTGACGAAGGACGTGAAACGGGCGGTGGCTTTCACGATCCCTACGAGATCTGCAGCCACTGCTTCGAGGTGCGCTTCACCCCCTGCTTCGAGCAGCTGCTTCGCCAGGGCCGGCTTCTCCTGGCGGAGCAAGTCGGCAGGGGAGACACCGCTGAGCGCTTCGCGTCCGGCGATCACCTCAAGCGCGGACACAAGGAAGAGCCAGGCGAGTTCGGGATCGGTGTCGGCCACCCACAGGGCGTCGCGGAATTGGCGAGCGGCCCGGACCAGGGCTACGGCGTCTTCGCGGTCCAGCGCAAGGTACCGGTCCATCCAGCCGTCCAGGGACTCCATGCCGATCTGCTCGGGCACGGGGTAGATCGGGTGCTCGGTCGCCGTCCATTCAGGGACGCGGTGGCGCAAGAACTCCGGGGTTCCTCTGGAAGCAGTGTCTGTGAAGCGCCGCACCTGGCCGCCGGATCGCAGACGTATTCCGGCAACGAGAGACAGCACGCACGCGACCTCGTCTTCGAGCGTGAGGTTCAGCCAGGCGGTGACGTCGGTCTTGTCCATCGGCTGCACGTCAAGGGGAGGAAAGTGATCATCCAGGTACAGCGCCAGCACCGGAGCAAGGCGCCCTTTCTCCGGGAAGCCAAACGAGTTGGTCAAGACGTAGGGATGGCAAGCGAGCTCCCTGTCACCCGCCACCCGGGTATCGGAGTACAGCAGGAACTCAGCTCCCCTCATACGCTCGCACCCGCGCTCCACGAAGTGCCGTGCGTTCCAGCTCCACGGTGCCGAAACGTCGAACACGGTCTGTTCATCCATGGAGGCAACGGTGACGGCAGCAGCACCTCCTCCACAACGTATTTGATCGTGTGCTGCTCCCTCTCATGCTCATGCGCGCCACTGTGATCGGCAGGTATCGGCTCGGAGATCGGCCACCTGACTGACTCCATCCGCAGCCGCCCTGCGAGGTGGAAAACATTCCAGATGTCATGGACTCTGCCGGAGCCGATGCTCACCGAGACAGTGCGCAGTCCCGCCCTGCCTCCACGGTCGGCTGCGGAGCCGAATTGGGACGGCTTCCGGGCCGCCCTGTCGGTCGACGGCGGCCAGGTCGTGCTGCGCTCACGGCGCGGCACGCCCATGGCGGCTGCCTTTCCGGAAGTGGTGGCCGGTGCTGTGCATCTGCCGGACGCCACCGCGCTGGACGGCGAGCTGGTCGTATGGGACGCCGCAGGGCGCCTCGCGTTCGAGCGGCTGCAGAACCGGCTCGCCCGGCGTGGTGCCGGGGCGGCCCGGGCGGCACAGGAGTGGCCGGCCCACTTCGTCGCGTTCGATCTGCTGCGCCTGTCCGGGACGGACACCACCTCTTGGCCGTATCGGCGGCGCAGGGCCGCGCTGGAGTCCGTGTTCGCCGCCCGCCGGCTGTCGGCGCCATGGGCGCTGTGTCCGTCGACCACCGATGCCGACGTCGTGCGCGAGTGGCTGACGTGGGCGTCGGTCGGGATGGAGGGAGTGGTCTTCAAGAGGCTCAACGACGCCTACCAGCCCTCGGTGAGGGGCTGGCAGAAATACAAGGTCCGCGAGACGAGCGAGGCGATCGTCGGCGCGATCACCGGTTCCCTGGCTGTTCCCCGCACGCTGCTGCTCGGCAGGTATGACGACGGTGGGCGCTTTCAGTACGTCGGTCGCACCACCACCCTCGCCCAGGCGGCAGGTGCGACGGTCGCCGGTCTGCTCGCTGCGGGGCGGCGCGGTCATCCGTGGACAGGCTGGTCGTTCTCCGCCGGGTGGGGCAGCCAGGAAAAGCTGAACGTCACGCTGGTGGAGCCCGAGCTGGTGGTGGAAGTAGGCGTCGACGTCGCCCGCGACGCCTCCGGCCGGTGGCGACATCCCGCCCGCTGGCACCGCGCGCGCCCCGGCCTCTCCCCCGCCGACGTCCCCCGCCTGACGTCACCGCCGCACTGACGGCGGCCGGGCGCGGCGGCTCCGCCGACGCGCAACCGGCTGAGCGCGCCCGATCCCCGGCTACGTCCGGCCGCCCATCCCGCCCTCCCTCATCCTCAACTCCAGCCAGGGCATGGTCGAAGGGGGCCGCAACGGGGATGTCAGCGGCCCGACCACGCCGAATGTCCCTGTTGACCTGGGCGGCCTTCGGAGTTCTGTGGAGGTCGGCGCAACATCTACCGCAACACATGGCGCAACCTCTAGCGCAACACTTAGCGCAACACGGGGCCTTATCGGGTGAAGCGGCGGCCGGGCGGGCTGGTCACGGTGTCGCCCTGTGATCGGGCAGACCGGTACCCCGCGCTTGGCACTCGCCGCCGCTTAACCTGTGTTTCGGTCAGCGTGACCAGTCCGCCAGCGACAGCAACAGGTGCGCGGACTCGAGCCGCAGGTGGTCCGAGTGCGCGCCCGCTGGGTTCAGTCGCCTGCCCCGCACGTAGAAGTCGGAAGCGTCGATGCTGACGAATCGATGATTGAGGCTGTCGAAGGGGTATCCCTCGGCGGCCCGCCGCATCCGGATCCGGTACGGCTCCAGCGGGACTGGGGCCATCCCACTGTGGCCAATGCCTCGCTCGCCTTCAGCACGTAGGTGCCAGAAGCCTGTGGCCCGGTCGTGTCGTGAGTACGTCGTTACGACCGGACCACGCAGCGGCGCTCCGTCGTGTCCTCCGTCACCGCCCGGCAAGAGAGACGGGAAAAGAGAGCCAAAGGCAGAGCGGGGCGCCGCCATCTGGAAAAGCAGCATGCTGTCGGCTGTGAAGGGCCGGGACGGCGTCTCTTCGGCCACGGTCCAGCTCAGCGTGTCACCGAGTGAAGCCTCCGCCGCCCACTGCACAGCCTCGCACAGGAAGCGGCAGCCGAAGGAGTGCCCCACCAGGTGGAGCCATTGGCCTTCGCGGTTGGCGAGGACCTGGGCGTCGGCCGGGTCGGAACGTTCCGCATCCAGGTAGCCCAAAAGTCGGCCGATCACGTGGGCGGCGTGCCCGGTGCCGTCGCGCGCTCCCATCGCGTGCGCGCGCTCCCGGATCTGCTCGTAGCCGGACCGGCCGACCCGACTGGAGGACGGCCACCGGACCGCGAGCATCCAGGGGCGGAAGCCGCCCTCTGCAAGCCGCGGGTAGCGGTTGGGGGAGGTGACGAAGGCGTGTTCAGAGAGGTCACGGAGCCGGTTAGCCGCGCGGGCTGCCGAGCTCGGCGAGGTCTGCCAGCCGTGTACGTAGACGACGATGTCGGTAGCCCAGGACGGTGGTGACAGCCGTTCGGCGAAGTAGCGGGCGAGGTGATGCTCTGCAACCGGCTGGCCGGTGTCCTCGTCCAGCATCCAACCGGTTTCGTCGAGGTCGATCGCGGCGGCGAACCCGCCGGCCAGGGCACGCGATGGTGTCATGCGTACTGGTCCGTTCTCTCAGGCAAGCGCACCCGGGCGTCCATGCCGCAGTGCAGGGCATACGCAAAGCCGAGAGGGTTGCGGAACTCGGCGGTGAAATGGCGGGACAGGTCGTAAGCGATGCGGCCTGCCGTGTCATCCGGGCCACCGCGCAAGAATCGACGCACGAATTCCCGTGCGTACTCGGCAGCGAATGCCTGCGGCATGTCGATCTGTGGGCCAAGCACACCCTGCGCACCATGCTCAACCAGCACCCGGCCGAGAAACGCTCGGTCGGCATCGCCCGCGGCGTGGCCCGCTTGACAGGCGTTGAGCAGTACGAACGGGTGAAAGGTACCTGTGCGCCGGTGTTCGGAGCGGACTTCACGCACAGTGTGGCCATCGAATGGGATCTCGTCGGAGAGCCGGATGACGAGTTGAGCGGCTTCCGAGCCGTTGGGCTCGAAGCCGCCGTGACCCCAGAAGTACATCAACTGCTCGTCGAAGTGGGCTTTCCCAAGGTCGCGCACGAGGTCGTCGTACGTAGTGCGGATTTCGCAGCGGGTTCCCTCGCCGAGGGTGAAGGCGACAGCGGAGGCGCAGGTCTTGAGGCCAATCCTAGTGTCGTGGTTAAGACTCACGGCCACGGGTCCCGGTTCGGGCACGGGCAGCCACAGCCTTTGGTAGGCGTCACCGGTGTGCTCGATCTGGTGGCGGTGCCCAAGGAACAGGGAGAACAGCGCATCAAGTTCGCTTGTCCCGGCAGATAGCGGGGCGTCGGCGAGGTGCTGGGGTCTGAGGCACAGCATGGGCCACGGCAGGTGGAGGTCATGGGAGTCGAAGCGAATGCGCAGGCCTTCGCCCGCCAGCATCATCGCGAGATAGCTGCGGAAGATCTCTACTCGCTCGTCGCCCCCGCCAAACAGCATGTCGAAGAGGACGGAAGCGCCGCTGCGAACGAGTTGGGACACGATGGCTACCAATTCGGCTTCAGATTCGTCCCGCAGATCGGCGGCCGCAGCGTATGGGCGCCGCCGGTCGGACTGCGGACGACCCTCAGCATCTTTGGGCTGGTAGTCAACGAAGATCTGCTTCCAGCGTCGGCACAATCGGGCGGCTGCGGAGCGAACTTCGACAGGGCTCGCCGACAAGACGGCCTTGTGTTCACCGCCGCGCAGGCTGGGTAGCGCGGGTCCGGACATGCGTGCCTGCAGGCGGCCACCGTCGAGGATATCGAAGCTGACACGGAGGTCGGGTTCGACCGTCGCCAGGTGCGGCAGGTACCGGAAACCGCTGCTGGGATCCTGAACCACCCGTACAGGGAGGTGAGTCGACATCGATTCACCTCCGCCGGCGCTCGGCTGTCGGTACGAGCGCCTCGTCATCATGGGCAGCCTCGGTGACCGTCAGCAAGGTCTCCACCTGCTGCAGTGCGGCACCGCTTGCGGTCTCATACAGGGTAAATCGAATGAGATGGCGTCCGGGTCGTCGGGGCACGAAGGTGAACTCCAGGACGTCGAGAGGGTTGTAGAAACCTCGGCCGGGCTCGATGGTGGCTGGCCCGAGCGCGGCTGCCACCACTTCCAAGGTCGGCCGCTGGCGGGAGCCTGGCACGGCCCACGGGTGGCCGGGGTCGGCGTGCAGCTGCAGTCCGATGCGACTCGACGCATCGACGCTGGGACTGTGATCATCGAGCAGCTCGAGTCCGATCCGGCACCCCGCAACTGCGTGGGCAGTGGCGCGGTCGTCAGGCTGGCCGTGGCCCGCCGTTAGGGGTTCGCCTGAGACTCGGTTACCGTCGCGGAGCGCGTCTGGCGGCTCGTGTCGGCCGCGCAGGGTGAGCGCTGACGGTTGCCATGGGAGTGTCGGCGCACCGTCGGGGTCCAGGCCGTTCGGCCAAAGTCTGTTGAGCAATCCCCGCATCATTGTCCAGCGGAGGGCGACGCTACCGTGGTTGGCGACTTGGAGGGCAAGAACTTCCGCGCCCGCTCGGTCTCCCCTCTCTTCGCGCTTCTCCGCCAGCCGGTACAGGGCGTCGATACTGCCGTGCTCGGCCGCCTGCCAGAGAAGCATCTCGGCTCCCTCACGCTCTCCGGCCTCCTCACGCATCTCCGCCAGGCGGTACAGGGCATCCGTACTGCCGTGCTCGGCAGCGTGGCGGGCCAAGGCCTCGGCTCCCTCCCGCTCCCCGGCCTCCTCACGCATCTCCGCCAGGCGGTACAAGGCATCCGTACTGCCGTGCTCGGCAGCGTGGCGGGCCAAGGCCTCGGCTCCCTCCCGCTCCCCGGCCTCCTCACGCATCTCCGCCAGGCGGTACAAGGCATCCGTACTGCCGTGCTCGGCAGCGTGGCGGGCCAAGGCCTCGGCTCCCTCCCGCTCCCCGGCCTCCTCACGCATCTCCGCCAGGCGGTACAAGGCAGCCGTACTGCCGTGCTCGGCAGCGTGGCGGGCCAAGGCCTCGGCCCCCTCCCGCTCCCCGGCCTCCTCACGCATCTCCGCCAGGCGGTACAAGGCAGCCGTACTGCCGTGCTCAGCAGCCTGCCGGAGTAGATCTGCAGCGCCTTCTCGATCACCGGCCTCCCCTCGCATCATCGCCAGGCGGTACAAGGCGGCAGCGTTGCCGTGGTCGGCGGCCTGCCGAGCCAGGGCTTCGGCGCCCTCCCGGTCACCAGCCTCCTCCCGCAACTCGGCGAGGCGGAACAGGGCACGGGTGTCGCGGAATAGGGCTTCGGTGTGGCCGTGGTCGGCGGCTCGCCGAGCCAGGGCTTCGGCGCCCTCCCGGTCACCAGCCTCCTCCCGCAACTCGGCGAGGCGGAACAGGGCACGGGTGTCGCGGAATAGGGCTTCGGTGTGGCCGTGGTCGGCGGCTCGCCGAGCCAGGGCTTCGGCGCCCTCCCGGTCACCAGCCTCCTCCCGCAACTCGGCGAGGCGGAACAGGGCACGGGTGTCGCCGCAGTCGACGGCCTGACGGTAGAGGGCTTCGGCGCCCTCCCGGTCACCAGCCTCCTCCCGCAACTCGGCGAGGCGGAACAGGGCACGGGTGTCGCCGTGGTCGGCGGCTCGCCGAGCCAGGGCTTCGGCCCCCTCCCGGTCACCAGCCTCCTCCGACAGTACGGCCAGGCCGACCAGGGCGCTGGTGCTGCCGTGGTCGGCGGCGTCTTGCCGGAGCTGGCGGGCCCATTGCAGGCGGTGCCGGTCCTCGGCTGCTTCGGCGAGGCAGTTCAGGTCGTCGGGCTGGGTGAGGTGGGTGTGGGCGGCGTACCAGAAGGAGGCGGGCGGGCACAGGTGCTTGCGGGTGGTGCGGCCGTGATGTTCGAGGTAGTTGGCGAGTCGGGCCTGTGGCCCCGCTGGCTGTGGGGCCACAGGCCCGCCAGCAGAGGTGGGCGTCGCGGGTGGGCGCCGAGGTGGTCGGAGAGTGGAGCGACGCAGGGGGGCTTGTTTTCCATGGACTGGTTGGGCCAGCTCCGCGAAGGCATGTTCGGCCCAGTCGTCGGTGAGATGGTCATAGTCGGTGTCGGTCAAGTAGTCGATGGCGGCGTCCGTGAGGAAGGCCAGAGGGAGGTGGAGGCCGACGCCGAGGCGGCGGGCGTCCATCGCCGCGTACAGCAGCGCCCTGGCGGCCGGGGTCGCCTGCTTATAGCGATTGAGGAGCGCTGGGGCGCCAGCCAGATCCTGAGTGATCCGCCCGTCGTCACGTACGCGGGTGAGGGCGTCGGCCAGCAGCGCGTCCCCCTCGTCGGCAAGAGCGCTTGCGGCGTCCAGGGCCGCGGTGTCGAAGGTGTCGGGGACGGGCAGGGTGCGGCCGACCAGCAGTTCCCGTACCTGGCTGTGATGATCAGGCTCGCCCGGTGTGGGGAGCGCGGTGTAGTAGCGGGCGTACTCGGGCCAAAGAGTGCCCAACACCAGAACCGGTCCGCGCTGCGGGCTGACCAGCAGATGGTGGATGGCCGCCGCGATCTGCTCACCGGCCACACGGTCGCCGAGGTAGTGCTGCGCCTCGTTCAGCCACACCACTGTCTGTGGCCCTACACGGTGCAGATCCTCCAGCACAGCCTGCGCGCGGGTAGGTTCAAAGGGATGCCACAGCCGCCACCCCATCTCCGCAAGGGGCTGTACGGCCTCCCAACACGCCCGGGTCTTGCCCGTCGACGAGCTGCCTACCAGGACCACGAGCCGGCTGCAGCCAGCCGCCGCATCCCGTACTGCATCAGCCAGCACCAAGTCATGCTCACGGGCCACGTACCTGGGAAGTGCCGGCATCACGGAGCCAGATGGACTAATAAGCGCCCCACCGGAACCGGCAGGATGGATCTCCAGCTCGTGCGGCTCCCACATCCTGATCGGACGGCCCAGCCCGGGCTGCTCTAGGACCAGAGCCGCCTCCCGCCGTAAGCGCAGCAACTCCTCCGCAGGCAATCTCAATGCCCGGGCCAGTGCAGCTACCGTTCGCGCCGAGGGCGGGGGCCCGTTTACCTTGAACGCCTCGGACACCGTGACCCGCCCCAGACCTGCCTGCATGGCCAGCTGCGTTTTGGTCAACCTGCTGCGGGCTAGCCCTCTGCTCAGCCATGTGCGCAGCTCGGCGAGTGCCGCATTCCGGTCGTTTTGCTCGCCGCGCATGTGCTCGCCCCCTGGTACCTGGTGTGTTGCCCGGGTCCATCTTCGGTGCGGCGACCCCCGAAACGCACGATTTCCGCGACCTTCAACATAAAGGGACCCGCGGGCCGCGGGCCGACCGGGAGTTTCCTCAGATCAGCCCGGAGCCCTTCGGCCCTCCGCAGGCAGCCCATGAGCCCTGCTCCGAGGCACACAGTCACTGGTTCCAACTCTCGTGACCAGGCTGCTCCCACTAAGCTTGTCATTTAAGGTCCGGCGTCGAACGCGGCTCGAACTTGGTCGGCGTTTTCACAGTTCAGCGGACGTGAGGGCGGCCTCCGTCTGATCCTTTGCTCCGTCACAGAGGCAGAGGAACCAGCGCGAAGGCCGTGGTCGTGAGTCTGGAGCATCAAGGCGTCCTGCGGGATGCATTCGCGGAAGTGTCACGCTTCCGGACGGAGTTGTACGCGTGTCTGACCGCCCGGAGCGACGCGCTGTTCGAGTTATGCGATGCCCTGCTGTGCACGGACGGGCCGGTGCGGACGCTGGTCGACCTGGCGCTCGCCCCGGAACACCGCCGTGGGCACGGGGCCCTCTACGGCGGTCTCAATGAGGGACGGATCGATGTCGCCCGGCTGCGTCGGGCTCTGGTCTCGACGCCGTTGCCGAGGGCTGCGGACGGTCGGATCGTGTTGGCCGCGGACGTCTCGCCGTGGCTGCGTCCGGACGCCAACACCTGCCCTGACCGGGCCTTTTGCCATACGTTCGGCCGGGGTGAGGGCAAGCACCAGATGGTGCCTGGCTGGCCGTACTCGATCGTGGCCGCGTTGTAGACGGGCCGCACGTCGTGGACGGCAGTGCTGGACGCGGTCCGCCTGGAGCCCGGCGCCGACGTCGCCGCAGTGACCATCGTCCAGCTTCGCGAGGTCGTCGAGCAACTCGTCGAGGCTGGCCAGTGGAAGCCGGGCGACCCGCACGTCCTGGTCGTGCTGGATGCCGGATACGACGCGCCCCGCATCGCCCACCTGCTGGACGGCCTGCCCGTCGAGATCCTCGGCCGGCTCCGCTCAGATCGGGTGATGCGGCGTCCGGCACCCTCCCGCAACGAGTTCGCCCTGGCCAACCCCAAGGGCGGTCGGCCGCCCAAGCACGGCGGTGAGTTTGTCTTCGGGGACCCCTCCACCTGGGGCACCGAGCAGGCCATGACGGTCACCGACACCCGCCTCTACGGCAAGGCGATCGCGCGGGCATGGGACCGGCTGCACCCAAGGCTCACCCGGCGGGCGGCCTGGATCGAGTACCACGGACCCCTGCCCCTCATCGAGGGCACCGTCATCCGCCTGGCCGTGGAGAAGCTGCCGTCCGGCGGGGTGAACAAGCCGGTCTGGCTGTGGTGGTCGGGCACCGGGGCCAACGCGGCGGACGTCGACCGCTGCTGGCAGTCCTTCCTTCGACGTTTCGACCTGGAGCACACGTTCCGCCTGTTCAAGCAGACCCTCGGATGGACCAAGCCCCGGCTTCGGAGTTCGCAAGCGGCCGACCGGTGGACCTGGCTGGTGATCGCCGCCTACACCCAGCTCCGGCTCGCCCGACCCCTGGCCGCAGACCTCCGCAGGCCCTGGGAGAAGCCGGCCGAGCCGAACAGACTCACCCCCGCCCGCGTCCGACGAGGGTTCAGAAACCTGCGCACGAAGACCGGCTCTCCGGCCAGCGCACCGAAACCCTCAACACCCGGCCCAGGAAGACCACTTGGAGCGAAGAACCGCCGTCCAGCCACCCGTCACGACGTGGGCCGCGTCCTCGCGACCGGCGAGGCATACAACCGTCCCGCCCACCACAAGGTCGGCACCAAACCCCGCCGTGGGAGCGGCACTGACACCGTTGACGGAGCCCCGTAGCCTGCTTTGACGCAGAGCAGCGTGATTTTTTGGCGGGAGACCCTGATGACAGGCGGCAGCAGGTCCAGCACGGATATCAGAGGCGGCCACATCGGACTGGTCGCCACGATCATTGCCCTGGTCGTCATTGCTAGTTTTACCGGCCCTCGCTGGACATTGATCGTCGCGGCGTGCTTCACCGCCTGGTTCATCCTCGCGCTGACCGTCATCCGCATCAGGGGCGGACGCGGAGGAGAAGCCCTTCGACGGACCTACGTCGCCACTTTCGGCTGGGGCGACCACGTCACCCCCTGAACGGGTTAAACGACAAGCTTAGGAGGGGGTGCTCGTACGTGCCGACACCAAACTCGTCCACGCGCATTCGGCGCCTCCTTGCAGTCCGCCGTCTACTCCTGTCGTACCCGCGCCGGGGCGCCCCGGCGCGTCTCCCCTCCCCTGCGTTCCAGGATCCTCCCGTGCCGCGGCAACGGCGCGTCCGGGGCGCGGTCAGCTCCCCGGCAGCCACTCGGAGAGGCCTGCGCGGACCTGTGCGTCCCGGAAGAAGCCGCTGTGGGCGACGGCGCTCGCCGACGGGACGACGAGTGGATCGGGCACGACGTACGAACCGGCGCGGTGGACGCCCTCGGTCGGTACGACGAGGTCGTTGCCGACACCGAACAGCCGGTCCACCAGCCCGTCGAGCGCGCGCATCGCCAAGGCCGCGTCCCGGGCGGGCTCGAAGTCGGACGTCACCGCGCGCACCGAACTCTCGGTCGGGACGGCGGAGGCGTTGAGTTCACCGAGGCCCTCCGACGCGGGGTCCATCGCGGCCAGGCCGTCCAGCCCGCCGAGGACACCGGTCGCGCCGTGCTTCACGACTTCGAGGACGACTTCCAGGGTGGTGCTCACCAGCTCCTCCGGGAACAGCCCGAGCAGGTTGGTGAAGACCCCGAGCAGTTCGCTCAGTCGCTGCTTCTCGGCGAGGGCTGTGCCCGCGTTGGGGGTGGCGATATGGACGAGCATACGGACGGTAGGGGCGGGCCGTTCCTCGCCCGCCAGGCCGTTCCGGCTCAGGTGGCGGGCGACGAGACCGCCTCGGGAGTGGGTGACGATGTCGAGGGTGAGTCGCCGGTCGGCGGGCAGGTGCTCCAGGAGCCAGCGCGCGTTGTCGACCGGGTCCAGGTGGACGGTGGGATGGTCGAAGACCAGGACGCGGCCGTCGTAGCGCCGGTGGAGGTCGTGCAGCAGCGGTTCGTCGTCGGCGATGCTGCGAAAGCTGGTGCGGCACCTGCTGAAGGTGCCGTGGACGAAGAGCAGGAAGGGCCGGTCGGCGAGTTCGGCGAGCCGGCCTGCGCTCACCTGCATGGCGGACCTTTCACCGGCCCGGTCACCCGCCTGTTCGCCTGCCGTGAGGAATGTCTGCGGGGTGGTCAGCCGGAGTCCGTACGGGCGGTGCCTCTTCTCCCACCGGCTGACCGCGAAGTCGGCCGCGAGACCGGCCGCCCTCTCGATCGGGAACCGCAGCAGGTGCAGGACCTTGCCGACACCGAACCCGACGATGCCCCTGTCCACCGCCGACCCGTCCGTGGGGAGCGCGAACTGCTGCAGCGGAACTCGGAACGTCTGGGCGCCGGCGGCCCGGTCCGTGCGGCCGCCCCGCATCGCCGCCTCGGGGAACACCCAGCGCATGACGCCGGTCGCATCTGCCTCCAACAGGACCTGCCCCTCGTCCGGCGGGGGCGCGGGCGCCTCCAGCAAGAGGTGCGGGCCGGGAGCGCCGCTCCGATCGGTCCCGCCGGGGCGGCGTGGCACGGCCAAGTCGCTCAGCGGCACGGTGAGCACCGGCCGCATCCCGGCCTCCTGCGCCGCGGTGCCCAGCAGGCGCGCGGTGGGCTCGGGGACGTGGTCGGCGAGGAGTTGCTCGGGCAGAGCGCCAGGGGCCGCGTCGCGCACAGGCGTTCCGGCCGCGGCCCATCGGCGGACCTCGCCGACACGGCCGCCTACCTCTGTGGACCGCAGGACCAGACCGTAGGGGAGTTCACTGCGTCCGTCCCGTTCGAGATCAGGCATCGTCCGTTCCTTCCCGTTCCGCTGGAGCGCCTTCCACGGTCCACTGGACGGTCAGCCGTGGGTGGCCGAAGAAGAGGTAGGCGAGCGGGGTCGACAGCTCGGCCCCGGCCGCGCCGAGCGTTCCGGCGCGCCGCCTGCGCAGGTACTCGGCGGGGGCCGTGCCGCCCTTGAGTACGGCCTTGTAGAAGTCCTGGGCGAAGTTCTTGGCGACCTTGTCGTCGACGTTCCACAGCGGGGCGACGGCTGCCTGCGCGCCGATGCCGAGGAAGGCGGGCACCATGCCCGCGTACGCGCCCAGTTCGGCGCGGCCCTGCCCGACCTGGCAGGCGTTGAGGAAGACGAGCCGCACCCCACTGGCCTCCACTCCGCTGACGGACCGGCGGCTCAAGTACGTGCCGTCCACCATCTGCAGACCGTCCTCCAACTCTTCCGTGCTGAACTTCCCGTGCACGGCGAGGTGCAGGATGTCCGGCCCCCGCTCGCCCTCCAGAGCCATGAGCACTTGGTCGGTGGTGGCGTCGACGGGGTTCGCACGGTAGTGCCGGATGAGGTGCTTGGCCTCGGCCTTCGCCTCCTTAAGTTCGGCGACGGCGTAGTCCCCGGTCACCACGGACATCGTGTGGGGTTGCAGATGCGCGGGCGGGGCCGGGGTGCGCTGCCGGTCTCCGTAGATCCAGCGGCCGACGACCGCCTGGGCGCCGAGGTGGGCCGGGGCCGCCGGGTCCAACGGCTCGGACAGCAGGGCCAGTTCCCAGGGGACGTACGGGTCCCAGGTTGCCAGGAGCACGCTCGGCGGACCGGCACGTTCCCCTGCGGCGCGCAGGGCGGCCCACACCTCCTCCGGCACGGCGCCGCTCGCCTCCCGGCCGACTCCCTTGAGGTAGTGGGCGAGGTCGTAGGCGTCCTTGCGCTCCTGCACGCCGCGCATGACGGAGCGGGCCCAGTCGGCCTCACCGCCGAGCGTTGTCACGAGCGGCTTGTCGCAGGTGCCGACGCCGGGGTGCGGCGAGCGGTACAGCCAGCAGTGCTGCCGCCCCTCGGCGTCGTTCCCTGGGGCCACGACGATCTCCAGATCTGGCTGGGTACCGGCGTCCGCCTCTTCCGGCAGCACCCATACGCCTCCGGCCGCCTGCATCCGCGGCTCGTCACCGGCTGGCTCCCCGGGCGCCTCCCCCACCCGTACGGTCCGGTGGGCGACCCCGATGATGTTGCCGGCGACCGCGTACACCGCGGTGATCACCCGCTCCGGGGCCAGGGACGGATCGTCCACCGCTCGGAGCCTGAGCATCCGGTAGGGGTACGGATCGTCCGGACCGGCCCGCATGCGCAGGGTGAGCGGGTCCTCGCCGACCACGGCGAAGCCGGGCGCGAGGACGGAGACGTCGAGCGTGAATGTCTCGGCGGGGATGGTGAAGGGGGCGGGCTGGACGACCTCGGGGGTGGGGAGCGGGGCCAGCCCTACGCGCAGCTCGAAGGCTTCGTCGGGCACGACGTGCTGGGGAGCGTCGAGACGGGCGTAGGCCTCGCGGGTGGGGGCGGTAACCGCTAGCGCAGGCCCCTCGGCTGAGACGAGAACCCCCCTGCGCTTCCACCAGTCCAGGACGCGACCATGCACTGAGCGGGGGTCTGTCCGTTCGACTCGTATTGGCCTTCCCCCGCCCACGAATTCCTCCGGTTCCGGGGGCGGCGCAAGGGGCCCGGTCGGCGGAGCCGGCGGCTGCGGGGCCTCCTTGCGCTGCAGGGGTGGGGGCGTTTCGAGAAGAAAAGGTGCATCGTGCACATACCAGGGGGGAGGTTCGTACACATACCCGGGGGGACGGGGGAGCGGGGCAGCCGCAGGCGGCTCGTCGGCTGCCTCGTATCCGGTCGCCGGCTCCAGCAGCAGCCGTGCCAGGTGGGCGAGTTCGCCGGGGCGGGAGGTCGGCTCCGGCCAGCGCACGGGAGGACGGCCCAAGTGGGGCGCCGCCCTGGACAGTTCTCGCAGCGTGGCAAGGCGTTCGTCCAGGTCTCCGCTCCTGAGCCGTGCGACGGCACTGCCGACCACCTCGGCCGGCGGCGCGAGGCTCAGCACCGCGCCGAGCCAGTCGGCCCGGCCGTCGGGCACCGCTCGAGGGAGCTCGGGCAGATCCGCCGCGAGCGTGTCCGGCAGCACCTCGACGACCTGTCCGAGGCGCTCAGTGGCAGCACGGAGGGTCTCGTCGTCCTCGTCCACGGCATCTACGAGGGTGGCGATCAGCACCGACAGCAGACGCTGCCTCCCACTTTCGAAGAGGGAGGCGAGCGGGGACAGATCGGACGGGAAGCCACGACCATCCAGAAGGCGTGCGGTCACCGCCAGTTCCACGGCCAGCGCGGAAGTCCACTCGCCCGGATCGCCCCGTACCGAAGGTGTGACGGCAGGCCGGTCCCGGGTGGCCAGCGCCCGCCGCGCCGCCTCCTGATGGGCCGAGCCATCGTCAGCGGCCCACCCTTCCAGGACGGCCCGCACCTCGACCACCGGGAGGTGCCCGGCCGCCTCAACCAGCGAGTCCGGCACCAGGGGCTCCGCCCGAAAGCGGCGGAGGACCAGCTCCGCGACTTCCTCCGCCGCCGGCTCGTCCAGCGGAAGCGCGGCGCACGCCGCGAGGGCTTCGGTGCGCACGCTGCGGTTGTCCTCATGGGCGGCGATGCGCAGCAGCGGTCCGAGGTCGTCCGGCGTCAGGAAGCGGTGCGAGCGTAAGGCCACGGCTCGGCCCTCCGGGAAGAACGGCCCCACCACTCACGGTAGCCCGGGGAAGCTCCCCGGTCTTCTTGGGCGTCGCCGTTCAGCCGCGGTACGTCTCCAGCAGCCGCTGCCACACCTCGCTGATCGCGGGTAAAAGGGGCCGAGTTTTGAGGAAACGGCGGAAATCAAGAAGTCACTGAACCTCTTTCATCCTGTGCCGTGGGGGTGAAACAGGCTGGTCAGGTGGGGTGACATGACGAAGCCCCTTGTCGTTGGTGTGGTGATCTCGCTCAACACGCCATCGGCCGGGGGGCTTCGTTGGTTCCGTATCCTTCCATGCTCGATGTCCCGTACGAGCTGGTTGAGCATGTCTCGTGGCTCATCTACGCCCGAAGGCGTGAACTTCGCACGCGCTGGCGCAAGTTGGGGTGCTTCAAGCAGGCCCTGCTGGTCCTGGCCCATCCGCGGAAGAACGAGACACTCGCACAGGTGGGCGCTGGTTTCGGAGTGTCGCAAGCGACAGCCTGGCGGTATGTGGCCGAGACCCGTCGAGGTCCTGGCCGCCTGGGCGTCAGGCCTGCGCAAAGCCCTCGTGGGCCTGGGCGAGGGAGACTTCGTCATCGTCGACGGGACGCTGATCCCCACCGACCGCTTCAAGGCGGACGAGCCGTACTACTCCCAGAAACACAAGAAGCACGGCATGAACGTGCAGGTGATTGCCGCCCCGGACGGCACACCCCTGTGGTTCTCCCGCGCCACGCCGGGCCGGACCCACGACCTGACCGCTGCCCGCGCCCACGAGATCGTCCAGGCGTGCCTCACACGAGAAGTCCTCATCCTGGCGGACCGCGCCTACCAAGGCGCCGGCGCCACCGTCCGCACCCCTTACTACGGCCACCGCGAACTACCCGAGCACTACCAGCAGTACAACCACGACCACGCCCGCCTGCGAGCACCCGGCGAACGCGCCTTCGCCCAGCTCAAGTCCTGGCGACTTCTACGCCAGGCCCGCTGTTCGACCAACCGCATCAGCCGGACCAAAGAGGTTCAGTGACTCCAGTAGTCGCGGCGGGGCAGTTCGACCCACACATCGGGCGGTCCAACTACAGCGCGCCTGTCGGTCAGGCGCAGTCCTGCGAAGGCGCAGGCGTAGGCGACGGCGCTGTGCTGGTAGAGGTAGGAGGCCAGCACCTCCGCAGAGGTGTCGTCTTCGTCCGGTGCTCCGCCGGGGTGCAGGTCCGAGCCTTCGATGATTCCGTTCCGGGCGATGCTGCCCTGGTTGCCGCTCTTGGGATTGGCGTAGAGGCCGTAGCAGAGGGTGTCGGCGGACAACCGGGTCAGCACGCCCGGCATCTGCGGCGCGTATCCCCAGGGCTGGGTGACGACGCAGCCGCCTGGCACGGACGTCACGCCGACGATGTAGGGCTCCTCCAGCAGCTCATTCAGCACGTCGAGGAGTTCGCCGTCCACCACTGGCGTCGCCTGGAGACGGCGCACCGCCTCGGCCGCGTCGATGCCGGCCACGCAGGCCAGGCCCGTGCCGTCGTAGTAGAACTCCCCCAGCGCCGTGGTGAGGCGATGTGCCTCCTGCGCTGCCGCACGCTCGGTGTCGGTCAGGGCTACCCCTTCCGGTACCGGGAACAGCTCGGGCGTCGGTCCGGCCAGGCTCAGCCGCCCCGGTGACCAGCCGCCCAGCGACAGCCGCCAGGGATCGGCCCCGGCCGCGGCGAGCGCTCGTGCGTTGGCCGGATTCCTGGACACGACGGCCTCCCACAGTGCCGTCACCCCGTTCTCCAGCGCGTCCACATCCGCAACCCGGCGGGCCAGTTCCGCAACAGCCTCTGAGGAGCCGAACACCGCTGCCCGGTGCAGAGGACGGCTCCCGTTCCAGCTCTCCGGATCGGCGCCTCTATCAAGACGACGGCGAATCTCCTCGGCATCCGTCCAGTCCCAACCCATGCCGGCCCACCCGTCGCCCGCTGCCACCGATCTCCCTCCGACCCATCGCATGCTTTCGTCGGCCCCGCCCGATGACATCCCTCAAGGCCGCTGGCACACGACTTTATCACCCCGAACACATCACGTACGCTGAATGTGCGTTACCTGTACGCCATTGGTACGCCATAGGGACGCTTCAGGGTAGGGTGAGGGACGGAGGTGTCCCATGTCCGAGTTGTTCGACGCGGTCGACGCGCTGATCGCGTCCCGGTCCCCGCTGCCGCCGCCGGCCGAGCGCAGGCGGCTGCGCCAGGCTCACGCGCTCACCCTGGACGAGGTGGCCGCTGCCCTGGACGTGCGGCGGGCGACCGTCGGCGGCTGGGAGTCGGGCAGGACCGAGCCCCGGCCGCCGGAACGGGAGGCGTATGCGCGCCTGCTGAAGCAGCTCGCCCAGCTCTACCCCGCCCCCGAGAACACCGGCGGCCCACAGGAGGACACGGACACCGCGGCGGCGCGGACGGCCACCCCCGCAGCGCGGTCTCAGCCCACGGGCGGGGCGCCG
>NZ_LRTR01000608.1 GCF_001550375.1 Streptomyces europaeiscabiei
GCGGCCCCGGGCTGCCCACGGCCAAGGGGGAGTGGGCCGTGGGCCGGTCTGTGGTCCGCAAGGACAGCGGAACAGGGAAGAGGAAAGAGGGAAGGGAAGGGGGGAGAGGGAGGGCGGGGTGGCTCGGGTGGGAGCTCGGCCCTTCGTCGTCCGGTACTTCGACCTTACTCGCACGGGTGCGCCGCCAAGGCTCTGACCTGGGGATTCTGATCAACCTCGGATCATTCTCTGATCGTTCTCTGATCAGTTTCCGATCTACGCGGATAGCGGAACGGCCGGTGGGTGCGGGTTCGCGATCGACTCCTGGGCGCAGTTGTACGGCGAGGTAAGGAGCCCCTCCCTCCTTCGGTCGTGACATTCGGCGATTCAGTCCCTACGATCCTGAATATGGATATGCACTCTGTGGACACGGTGGTCCTCGGTACGTCCGGGGTCACCGCGGCCGACGTCCTCGCCGTGGCGCGCGCCGGCGCCCGGATCGAGCTCTCCGACGAGGCGGTGGCCGCCCTCGCCGCGGCCCGCGGGATCGTGGACGCGCTGGCGGCCAAGCCGGAGCCCGTCTACGGGGTCTCCACCGGCTTCGGTGCCCTCGCGACCCGGCACATCAGCCCGGAACTGCGGGCCCGGCTCCAGCGCAACATCGTCCGCTCGCACGCCGCCGGCATGGGGCCGAGCGTGGAGCGCGAGGTCGTCCGCGCGCTGATGTTCCTGCGGCTCAAGACCGTCTGCTCCGGCCGTACCGGCGTACGGCCCGAGGTCGCGCAGACCATGGCCGACGTCCTCAACGCCGGCATCACCCCCGTCGTCCACGAGTACGGCTCCCTCGGCTGCTCCGGCGACCTGGCTCCGCTGTCCCACTGCGCGCTCACGCTGATGGGCGAGGGCGACGCAGAGGGCCCGGACGGGGTCGTAGGGCCCGCCGGTGAGCTGCTCGCCGAGCACGGCATCGCCCCGGTCGAGCTGCGCGAGAAGGAGGGGCTGGCCCTCCTCAACGGCACGGACGGCATGCTCGGCATGCTGGTGATGGCCCTGGCCGACCTGGAGAGGCTGTACACGTCGGCCGACATCACCGCCGCGATCTCCCTGGAGGCCCTGCTCGGCACGGACAGGGTCCTCGCGCCCGAACTGCACGCCATCCGCCCGCACCCCGGGCAGGCGGCCTCCGCGGCCAACATGCTCGCCGTGCTGAAGGGGTCGGGGCTCACCGGGCACCACCAGGACGACGCGCCCCGCGTGCAGGACGCCTACTCCGTGCGCTGCGCTCCGCAGGTGGCCGGGGCCGGCCGCGACACTCTCGCGCACGCACGCCTCGTCGCCGAGCGGGAGCTGGCGGCGGCGGTCGACAACCCCGTCGTCCTGCCGGACGGACGGGTCGAGTCCAACGGCAACTTCCATGGTGCGCCGGTCGCGTACGTCCTCGACTTCCTGGCGATCGCGGTGGCGGATCTCGCGTCGATCGCGGAGCGGCGCACGGACCGCCTGCTCGACAAGAACCGGTCGCACGGGCTGCCGCCGTTCCTCGCGGACGACGCCGGGGTCGACTCCGGGCTGATGATCGCGCAGTACACGCAGGCCGCGCTGGTGAGTGAGCTGAAGCGGCTCGCCGTGCCGGCTTCCGCGGACTCGATTCCGTCGTCCGCGATGCAGGAGGACCATGTGTCGATGGGGTGGGCTGCGGCGCGGAAGCTGCGGACCGCCGTGGACAACCTCACGCGGGTGCTGGCTGTGGAGTTGTACGCCGGGACGCGGGGCGTCGAGCTGCGGGAGGGGCTGGTGGCCGCGCCGGCGACTCGGGCGGTGGTCGAGGCTGTGCGTGGGGCCGGGGTGGAGGGGCCGGGGGCGGATCGGTTCCTCGCGCCCGATCTGGCGTTGGCCGACGCGTTCGTGCGGGACGGGCGGTTGGTGGTGGCGGCGGAGTCCGTCACCGGGCCGCTCGCCTGAGGTTTCTCGCCCCCGCCGCCCCTACCCGTCCCTCCCCCCGCTCTCGGCTTCGCTCGAGCGGGAGGTGCCCCCATCCAGGGGCTGCTCCCCTTCGAGCCCAGGTGCAGGTTCGGTGGGGGCTGGTCGCGCAGTTCCCCGCGCCCCTAAGGGCCTACGGCCCTTGCGGCGCGACCAGCCCCCCCACGCACCAAACGACTACGCGCCCCCTGCCGGCTCGAGATCCTCGCGTTCGCGGCGGATCGAGTAGGCGATGAAGGCGGCGCCCAGGCCCAGCATGGCCGTGCCGCCGATGACGTAGGGCGTGGTGTTGGGGCTGCCGGTGTCGGCGAGTTCGCGGTTGTCGCCGGTGGTCGCGTCCGTGTCGGCCGTCGTGGTCGTCTGTTCGCGTATGGCCGCCTCCTGGGTCGCGTTGGCGGACGGCACGAACCAGAGGGCGCCCAGCAGGGTGCCCGCGGCGGTGGCGGTCAGCAACGATCGGCGGGCGGTGGACGACGCGCGACGTGCGACGGACACGGAATATCGATCCCCTTGTGGCGCTGGTGAATTGGCCGTAGGGAGCGATGCTAATGAAAGGCGCGGGTCGTGGGAAAGTCGCGTGACCTGTGAGCCGTACGCTCCGGAGCATGAGTACAACGGAGACATCACAGTTTGTCCGGCTTCGCGTTGAATTGGTGGTGGAGGTCGAAGACGTGGAAGCCATCACCGGGGCCGCTCTTCGGCGGATCGCGGCCGACTCCGATATGCCCGCCGATGAGCGGGTACACGCCGAGAGCGCGGTGACGGAGGACACGGCGGAGGCCCTCGCCTATCTGGTCGACCCGTTCGACCTGGTCGGAGAGGTGCCTGGGGTCGAACTGGCCCAGGCCTCCTGGAGCAGTGAGGGAATCGACTACGACCCCGATTCGCCGGAATGGGGTCTCGACGAGGATGATGACGGAGAGGACGAAGAGGAAGACGCGCGCGGCTGAGCGGCTGGGGAATTCGATGGCCCCGGGCGGCAACCGCCGCCCGGGGTTTCGTCGTCTCATGGGGCACACCAGTCACTTGTGCACCGCCGGGTCGTCGTCGATCCGATGCGGGTGGAGTGGCGTATCCCACATATCCGCCAGAGCGGAACGGCTCAGCGCCGTAGTGGTGTTTAAGTGCTCACGGGGATCTTCGGGGTTTTGGGGATTCGGCAACGATGGAGAAGCGTGTGATGACGAACAGTAAGCGGCGCAGGGGCCTGACGGTCGCGTCCGCACTGCTCGGCGGGGTGCTGGTGCTCTCTGCGTGCAGCGGAGGCGGCGGCGACAACGCGTCGGGGAACGACGGCGGGGACTCCTCGCAGGCCAAGGTCGACGAGGCGGCAGCCGAGAAGACCTCCGAGGCCGACATCAAGATCACGCCGAAGGACGGCTCCGACAACGCCTCCATCAACAACTCGGCCAAGGTCACCGTGAGCAAGGGCACGCTCACGGAGGTGAAGATGACCACCTCCGAGGGCGCCACCGTCGAGGGTGAGATATCCGCCGACAAGAAGACCTGGTCGCCGAGCACCCAGCTGGAGCGGTCCACCGGCTACAAGATCACGGCCGCCGCCCAGGACTCCGAGGGGCGCGAGGCCCACGAGAACGCGGCGTTCACGACGGTCTCGCCCGCCAACAGCTTCATCGGCAACTTCACGCCCGAGGACGGCTCGACCGTCGGCGTCGGTATGCCGGTCTCGATCAACTTCGACAAGGCGATCACCAACAAGGCCGCCGTCCAGAAGGGGATCACCGTCTCCAGCACCTCCGGCCAGGAGGTCGTCGGGCACTGGTTCAACGCCAACCGCCTCGACTTCCGCCCCGATGACTACTGGCAGGGCGGCTCCACCGTCACCCTGAAGCTCGCGCTCGACGGCGTCGAGGGCGCCGAGGGTGTCTACGGTGTGCAGCAGAAGACGGTGACCTTCAAGATCGGCCGCAACCAGGTCTCGATCGTCGACGCCAAGACCAAGACGATGAAGGTCACGCAGGACGGCAAGGTCGTCAAGACCATCCCGATCTCCGCCGGCTCGCCCGAGAACAAGACGTACCAGGGCGTCATGGTGGTGTCGGAGAAGTTCAAGGAGACGCGCATGAACGGCGCGACCGTGGGCTTCACCGACGACGACGGCAAGGGCGAGTACGACATCAAGGACGTGCCGCACGCCCTCCGGCTCACCACCTCCGGGACGTTCCTCCACGGCAACTACTGGGGCGCCGACTCCATCTTCGGCAATGTGAACACCAGCCACGGCTGTGTCGGTCTGAACGACACCAAGGGTGCCAACGACCCCGACACCGAGGGCGCCTGGTTCTACAACAACTCGATCGTCGGTGACGTCGTGGACATCCGGAACACCGGTGACAAGACGGTCGCCCCGGACAACGGCCTCAACGGCTGGAACCTGAGCTGGGCCGACTGGAAGGCCGGCTCGGCGGCCTGATCCACCGTCGGCTGTCGTCCACCGTCAGCTGTGCGTCACCGATGCCGCCCCTGGGACACCCAGGGGCGGCATCGGTGTTTCCGGGGCCGCGCACTGGGTTTCATGACTCGACGCCGGCGAAGAAGGCCCCTCGGGTCGCGACGATCCGCAAGGGGCGGATCACGGTGAAGGAGAACGCCGGGGCGTGAGCGGCCAAGGTGCCGGCGCGCGCGAGGTGCCGGCCCCCAGGGCGTGCGGTCCCCATGGGGCGGGGCGCGTTGATGTGCAGTCCGGGGCGCGTGCGGGTCGCGCGTGGCCCGGAGTTCGCCGCTTTGCGCCCAGTCGCGAGGTATGTGACACGAGTTGACCCCCGGTCATACTGCGGAGACCGGGGGGAAATTGACGCGTATGTGTGCGGAAGGTCCCCCGGTCGGATCAAGGGGGAGAGTTGCGCAGACATGCCAGAAGCGTGTGCACGGCCACGATCGCCATGGTCTCCGCCGTGGCACTGGCGGCGGGACCGACCAGCCCGGCGTCCGCGATACCGGGGCGCATGACCGGCACCACCAGCACTACCGGCGCCACCAGCACTACAGGCGCCCCTGGCGTGACCGTGGCGGACCTCAACGGCCTTGCGGCCGGCAGCGGTGCCGGCGTCAGGGCGAGGCACCGCGTCACCCTCGTCACCGGCGACCGCGTGCTCGTCGACGCCGAAGGCCGCGTACTCGGTCTGGAACGGGCGAAGGGGCGTGAGGGCGTCCCGGTGCAGCTCCGCGAGGTCGACGGCCACACCTTTGTCATACCGGCCGACGCGGCCCGGCTCATCTCCGCCGGCCGGGTCGACAAGCGGCTCTTCGACGTCACCGTGCTGAACAGGTCGGCGACCCGTACCTCCCAGAAGCAGGGCCTGAAGCTGATCGTCGGCTACGCGGGAACCGCCGCCGCTGCCCGGGCCGACGTACGGGACGCGGGCGACACCAAGGTCCGCCGCACCCTGAAGACCCTGAACGCCGACGCGGTGCTCACCCCCGGGGACGACGCCGCAGCACTGTGGAAGGCGGTGACCGACGCCGACGGCACCACCGCCACCGGGGTCGCCCACATCTGGCTGGACGGCGTCCGCAAGGTCAGCCTCGACAAGTCCGTCGCGCAGATTGGCGCCCCGAAGGCCTGGAAGGCCGGCTTCGACGGCAAGGGCGTCACCATCGCCGTACTGGACACGGGCGTCGACGCGACCCACCCGGACCTCAAGGGCCAGGTGATCGCCGAAAAGAACTTCTCCACCTCTCCCGACACCACGGACAAGTTCGGCCACGGCACCCATGTCGCCTCCATCGCGGCGGGCACCGGGGCCCGCTCCAAGGGCAGGTACAAGGGCGTCGCGCCCGGCGCCGAGCTGCTCAACGGCAAGGTGCTGAGCGACGAGGGCTACGGCGACGACTCCGGCATCATCGCGGGCATGGAGTGGGCCGCCGAGCAGGGCGCCGACGTGGTCAACCTCAGTCTGGGCGGCGGCGACACCCCCGAGGTCGACCCCATGGAGGCGGAGATCAACAAGCTCTCCGCCGAGAAGGGCATCCTCTTCGCGGTCGCCGCCGGAAACGAGGGCGACTGGGGTGGGCGGACCGTCGGTTCGCCGGGCAGCGCGGCCGCCGCACTCACCGTCGGCGCGGTCGACGGAAAGGACAGGCTCGCCTCGTTCTCCAGCCGGGGCCCCGGCCTGGACGGCCAGATCAAGCCCGACGTGACCGCGCCCGGTGTCGCCGTCACCGCCGCCGCGGCTCCGGGCAGCGTCATCGAGCGCGAGGTCGGCCAGAAACCCGAGGGCTATCTGACGATCTCCGGCACGTCGATGGCGACCCCGCATGTCGCGGGCGCCGCCGCCCTCCTCAAGCAACAGCACCCGAAGTGGACGTACGCCGAACTGAAGGCAGCCCTCGTCGCGTCCGCCAAGGGCGGCACGTACACGCCGTTCGAGCAAGGTGCGGGCCGTATCCGCGTCGACAGGGCGATCAGGCAGACGGTCTTCGCCGACCCCGTCTCGGTCGACTTCGGCGTCCAGGAGTGGCCGCACACCGACGACAAGCCGGTGACCAGGAAGCTCACCTACAAGAACGTCGGTACCAAGGCCGTGACCCTCGACCTCGCGGTGACCGGCATCAATCCCCAGGGCAAGCCCGCCCCGGCGGGCTTCTTCAAGCTCGGCGCCAAGAAGGTCACCGTGCCGGCGGGCGGCAGCGCCACCGTCGGCCTGATCGTGCGCACCCGGCTCGGCGGGAACCTCAACGGCGCCTACTCCGCCTACGTCACCGCCACCGGCGGCGGCCAGGGCGTACGCACGGCGGCGGCCGTGCAGCGCGAGGAGGAGTCGTACGACGTCACGCTCAGGATGGTCGACCGGGACGGCAGGCCGGCCGTGCACCACATGCTCGACCTGACCGGGATCTCCGGGCTCGCCCAGGACGAGTGGTTCACGCCGTACGACAAGGACGGCACGGTCGAGCTGCGGGTGCCGGAGGGGACCTACATCTTCAACGCCGGGATCGTCGTGGACCCGGAGGACTACGGCAAGGGCACGGACTGGCTGTCCCGGCCGACACTCACCGTCGACAGGAAGACCTCCCTCACGCTGGACGCCCGCAGGACGAAACCGGTGGACATCAGCGTGCCCGACAGCGCCGCCGAACCGGCCCTCGCGGCACCGGAGTTCGCCCTGACGGCGGGCGGGAACCGCTACTCCTTCGGCTGGCTGCTCGACACCTACGAAGGGTTCCGTACCGCGCACCTCGGCCCGAGGACGACCGGCGGCAGGCTCACCCAGAGCTGGCCCGGCCAGTGGACCCGGGGCGACACCGCGCTGTACGCCACCGCCACCGGAGGCAGGGTCGAGAAGCTCGCCACCGGCTACACCAAGCGCTGGAGGAAGAGCGAACTGGCCACCGTGAAGACCGGCCTGGGCGCATCCAGCACCGGAAAGACGGGCGGGGTCCTCGCCTGGGCCCAGCTCACCGGCAGCTCCGGCTCACCCGCCGTGGGCGTCCCGCAGCCGCTGCCCGGCAAGCGCACGCTGTATCTGTCCGCCGCGAACGGGGTGAAGTGGACTCTCGACTTCGAGCAGTACGGCGCGGAGGACGAACAGGGTTTCCCGGTCCTGGACGCGTACTACACGACCGGCGACAGCCGGACCTTCAAGGCGGGCAGGACGTACGCACAGACCTTCAACGTCGGTGTCTTCGGCCCGCGGATCGCCGGGCTCCACGGCATCCGGCGTGACGGCGCCCACCTGTACGGCCTGCTGCCGATGTTCGCCGACGGCCGGGGGCACACCGGGGCGTCCTTCTACGAGAAGGCCACGACCACCCTGTACCGCGACGGTGAGAAGTTCGCCTCGGGTGAGGACGCGCTGGACGGATCGGGCCAGTTCAAGGTCCCGGCGGGCCTCGCCACCTACCGTCTGACGACGTCCATCTCCCGGGCCGCCGACCTGGCCGCGGCCTCGTCCCGGATCGACGCGAGCTGGACCTTCAAGTCGAGGAAGACCGCGAGCGACACGAGACTGCCGGTCTCCACGGTCCGCTTCGGCGCCCCGTTCCTTGGCCTCGACAGCACGGCCCCGGCGGGCAGGAAGGCCACCGTCCGCGTCACCGTGCAGGGCGCGGCCGCCGGCAGGAACCTCAGGTCGCTGTCCGTGTACGTGTCGGGCGACGGCAAGAAGTGGACCGAGGTCGCCGTGAAGAAGGGCAGCTTCACGTACCGGACGCCGGCGGCGGGGAAGAGCGTGTCGCTGCGTGCCGAGGTGACCGACAAGAAGGGGAACAGGTCGAAGGTGACGATCCACGACGCGTACTTCGGCAGGTGAGCCGAGGCAGTCGCACGGGAGTCGCACCGGGAGTCGCGCCGGGCGATGTGCCGGGCGATGTGCCCTGAGGTCCGCCGGGCGTCCGTGACCGCGACGGCCCGCCGGGGGTGCTGCCTCCGGCGGGCCGTTCCGCCTATGGCCGCACCGACGGTGCGCGGGTCGCGTCCGTGCCCCAGCTGGCCAGGAGACGGAGGGCGTCGGCGGAGGGGGAGCCCGGTTCGGCGTGGTAGGTGATCAGGTTCTGCTCGTGGTCGTCGGGCAGGCTGAACGTCTCGAAGGAGAGGGTGAGGTCACCGACCAGCGGATGGCACATGCGCTTCAGCCCGTGACTCTTCTCCTTCACGTCGTGCGTCGCCCACAGCCGCCGGAACTCCTCGCTCTTCACCGACAACTCGCCCACCAGCGCCGACAGCAGCGGATCGTCCGGATGGCAGCCCGCGTCCATCCGCAGATAGCTGACCATGTCGGCCGCCTTCTGGTCCCAGTCGACGTACAGATCCCGGTAGTCGGGCCGCAGGAACACCATCCGCGCCCAGTTCCGCTCCTGCGCCGGCAGCTCCGACCAGTCCCCGAACACCGCCGCCGCCATCCGGTTCCAGACGAGGATGTCCGAGCGCCGGCCGGTGACGTACGCGGGGATGCCGTCCAGGGTGTCGACCAGCTGCCGCAGGGCACTCCGCACCTGCTGGGGACGGGCCGACCGCTTCTTCTTGTGCGCCTTCGGCTTCGCGAGGTGGGTGAGGTGGGCGTGTTCGGCATCGGTCAGCCGGAGGGCGCGCGCGATGGCGTCGAGCACCTCCGCCGACACATTGCGCCCGTTGCCCTGTTCCAGCCGCGTGTAGTACGCCACGGACACGCCCGCGAGCTGCGCCAACTCCTCCCGGCGCAGCCCGGGAACCCGCCGGTGCCGCCCGAACGTCGGCAGCCCCACGTCCTCCGGCTTCAGCCGGGCCCGCCGGGTACGCAGGAACTCGCTGAGTTCGGCACGCCGGTCCAGCGCACCGGCGGCTCCGGCCTCGCCGAGAGGCGGCACCTGCACTGTTTCGGGCTGTTCGTCCATACGGCAAGTATTCACGGTCGTACGCCCGGGAGGCTGACCCCGCCAGTGGTAGGACCAGCGGACGTACGCAAAGCCGTGGCCTGGGTGAACCCTGCGACTTCGGGCAGGCTGGTGGACGCACCCGGCCGGAAGGCAGGCCGGATGCGGGACGACGATCAGGAGAATCCCGGCATGACCACCACTGTTGCCGCCTATGCGGCGCCCGCCGCCAAGGCTCCGCTGGAGCGCACCACCATCGAGCGCCGCGAGGTCGGTGAGTTCGATGTTCTGATCGACATCAAGTACGCCGGTATCTGCCACTCGGACATCCACCAGGCGCGTGAAGGGTGGGGCGAGGCGATCTTCCCGATGGTCCCGGGCCACGAGATCGCCGGTGTCGTCGAGGCGGTCGGCCCCGGCGTCACCAAGTTCACCGTCGGCGACAAGGTGGGCGTCGGCTGCATGGTCGACTCCTGCCGCGAGTGCGAGAACTGCGAGGCGGGCCTGGAGCAGTACTGCCTCAAGGGCAACGTCGGCACGTACAACGCCATCGGCAAGGACGGCGAGCCCACCTACGGCGGCTACGCGGAGAAGATCGTCGTCGACGAGGCCTTCACCGTACGCATCCCCGACGGCATCGCCCTCGACGAGGCCGCACCCCTGCTGTGCGCCGGCATCACCCTGTACTCCCCGCTGAGGCACTGGAACGCCGGCCCCGGCAAGAAGGTCGCCGTCGTCGGTCTCGGCGGTCTCGGCCACATGGGCGTCAAGATCGCGCACGCGCTCGGCGCCGAGGTGACCGTGCTCTCGCAGTCCCTGCGCAAGAAGGACGACGGTCTGAAGCTGGGCGCCGACCACTACTACGCGACCAGCGACGAGGCGACCTTCAAGGAGCTGGCGGGCACGTTCGACCTCATCCTGTCGACGGTCTCGGCCCCCCTCAACCTCGACACGTACCTGTCCCTCCTGAAGACCGACGGCGCCTTCGTGAACGTCGGCGCCCCCGAGGAGCCCGTCGCCCTCAACCTCTTCTCGGTCATCGCCGGCCGCAAGACCCTCGCGGGCTCCGGCATCGGCGGCATCCAGGAGACCCAGGAGATGCTCGACTTCTGCGCCGAGCACGGCCTCGGCTCCGAGATCGAACTGATCCGCGCCGACCAGATCAACGAGGCGTACGAGCGGGTGCTGGCGAGCGACGTCCGCTACCGGTTCGTCATCGACACGTCGACGATCTGACCGAGGCCGGCCGCGCAGTTCCCCGCGTCCCTTGAAAGGGCCAGAGGCCCTGTAGGGGCGCGGGGAACTGCGCGAGCAACCCCCACCCACCCGCGCTTGGGGGTAGAAGGGGCACCGCCCCTGAGACGGGACGGGACGGGTAGGGGCGGCGGGGGCGAGAAAATCAGCGCTCGCCACGGGCCCGCCCCAGCAACCACCACACATACGGCTACGGCCCCGGCCCCGGCCCAACGACGTCAGTGCCCCCACCGGAATCCGGTTCCAGCGGGGGCACGAGCGTCCGGCGCAGGCCGCGACAACGACGACCGCCCGGATGCGGGGGCGGCGGGACAGCCGGACGATGGACGGGGGAGAGACAGACGGCCGCGGCGCGATCACCACCAGGGGGGTTTCCGAGGTGTGAGCGACATGCCCCTGCAGAAAACCCGACCGGGCACGGTCCACAAGGTCCGCCCGGACATCAGCGTTCTGGCCGACAGCCTAGAAGTCCCGGGGATCGGACACATCCCGGTGAACGCCTTCGTGCTGCTGGCCGCCCAGCCGCTGGTGGTCGACACCGGCCTGGGCCTGCCCGACCGGAACTTCGTCGAGACGCTCAGCACGGTGCTGGACCCGGCGGACGTGCGCTGGATCTGGCTCACCCACCCCGACCGCGACCACACGGGCGGCATCTTCGACCTGCTGGCGGCGGCGCCCGAGGCACGCGTCGTGACGACCTTCGTCGGCGCGGGCATCCTCTCCTGCGAACGCCCGCTGCCCCTGGACCGCTGCTATCTCCTGAATCCCGGCGAGACGATGGACATCGGCGACCGCACCCTCACCGGCTTCCGTCCGCCGCTGTTCGACAACCCCGCCACCGTCGGCTTCTTCGACGACCGCTCCGGCGTCTGCTTCAGCTCCGACTGCTTCGGCGCGCCTCTGCCCACGGCCGAGCTAGCCCAGGCCGACGACGTCCGTGACGTGCCCATCGACGACCTGCGTACCGCCCAACTCCTGTGGGCCACGGTGGACAGCCCCTGGGTCAGGACGGTCGACATGGACAAGTACCTGGCGACCTTCCACCCCCTCAAGGACCGCAAGCCCGACCTCGTCCTCTCCACCCACCTTCCCCCGGCCACCGGCATCACCGGCTCCCTCCTCGACACCCTCACCACCGCCCCTGACGCCCCACCCTTCACGGGCCCGGACCAGGCGGCACTGGAACAGATGCTGGCGGGCTTCGAGCCGAACGGGGGCGGTCACGCCCAGTGAGGGCAAGCCCCCTGACCGGGAACCCCGAACCGGGACCGCGTCGGACGGCGGCGCTCGGCTCCTGCGCATCGTGACCAGGACGTCGAGGGCGCGCTGCCGGCAGCGGAATCGCCTGGAACCCTCGTGCGTTGAGCGGAGTGGGCATGGGTGCCGGTGGCGTGTGGGCCGAGCAGCCCGAGTGAGCGAGCTGACAGATTTTGGAGGGGCTGCAATGGCTGCGCAGACGCAGAGGGCCGTGCTGGCGGGTGGATGCTTCTGGGGGATGGAGGACCTGATTCGCCGACTCCCGGGCGTGACGGCGACCCGGGTCGGATACACCGGCGGGGACGTGCCGAACGCGACGTACCGTAACCATGGCACGCACGCGGAGGCCATTGAGATCCTTTTCGACCCCGCGGGGACCGATTTCCGCGCGATCCTGGAGTTCTTCTTCCAGATCCACGACCCGAGCACCAAGAACCGCCAGGGCAACGACATCGGCCTCAGCTATCGCTCCGCGATCTACTACGTGGATGACGAGCAGAAGCGGATCGCCGAGGACACCATCGCGGACGTGGACGCGTCCGGACTGTGGCCGGGCAGAGTCGTCACCGAGGTGGAGCCGGTCGGCCCCTTCTGGGAGGCCGAGCCCGAGCATCAGGACTACCTGCAGCGTTACCCGGACGGCTACACCTGCCACTTCCCGCGCCCGGGATGGCGGCTACCCGCCCGCGCGGAGGGCTGACCGCGAGGTGGCCCGGCGGAAGACGGAGGCTGACTGGCCGAAGCCCCGCAGCCGGGCCTGCCCGCGCTTGCGGGACCGGCGATGCCGCGCTGTGGATGAAGGGTGTCGCCGACGGCCGGCCACCGTCGGGTGGGCCCAACCGTAGTCACGTCAGGGACCGCAGTGCTGAAACCGTGCTTCTCGGCCGCCGGTCGTGGCGACGCCTGCGGGCAGGAAGCTCCCCTAGGTGGCGGGCAGATGGGGCGTGCGGGCGGTACCCGGTGAACGTTCCGGGTATCGCCCGCATTTGTCTCGCGTTTCCGCCGGCTCAGTCCGTGGCGGACGCGGCCGCCACCGCCTGCGCCGACGAGTTGCGGATACGGCAGTAGAGCGCGGCCATCGCCTCGCCGTCGCCCTGATAACGCCATGGCAGGGCGTTGACGTACCCGTCGACCAGCCTGAACTGTTCGAGCGCGGCGTCGTCGCGGTCCTGGAGCGAGAGGTAGTACGCGAGAAGGTGCCGCAGTTCGGGGAGGCGGGGGTGGGTCGGGTCGGCCGAGGCGGCGTCCGCGAGACCGGCGTCCACGCGGCCGATCATCCTCGGCGTACGGTCGACGCTGTTGTCGTCCGACGTGTCGTGCTCGAAGTGCGCGATGAGCGGGAACGCGGTGAGCAGGCTGCCCAGCGGTGCCTGAGCGGCCGCGCGCTCGGCGAACTCCTTCGCCAGTTTCTCCGAACCCCGCCACTTCGCACACCAGTACTGCAGTGCCGAGAAGTGAGCCTCGTAGTGGTGCGGGGCCCTTGCGGTGATCTCCGACCACAGCTTGTCCATCTCGGAGTTCGGGTAGCCGAGCCCGAGCGCGACCCAGATCTCGGTGATGTACGGCGTCGGGTCGTCGGGGTTGAGTGCCGCCGCCCGGCCGATCTCCTCGCGGGAACGTTCCAGCATCCGGTGGAAGCCCCCGAACTGCTCACCGGTCGTGTACTTGGCCTTCTTCCCGCCGCGCAGGTTCCAGGCCAGGATCACGGTGCTGCGCGCCCGTACGACGGCCGCGTCCGGGTCGTCGGGACGGTCCGCCTCCCAGGCGAGCAGCCAGTCGTCCTCCTTGGCCGCGATCTCGGCCAGCAGATACGCGGCCGAGGAGCGGCGTTCCCAGTCCCGGCCGGTGTCGTGCATCATCTTGGCGGCCGCTTTCCAGTCACCGCCGCGTACGGCGGCGAGCGCCGACTCCTGGGCGGCCGGGAGCGGGCCCGGGAGTCCGGTGTTCTGCCGCTCAGCGGGCAGCAGCCCCATCGCCTCGGCGACGTCCGGGCCGGCGTCGGCGCCGGGGGAGAAGAACTCCTTGAGGAAGACCCAGGCCATCCAGAGGCCGAAGAGCAGGGTCGGCACCGCCAGGACGGCCAGTACCCACACCAGTACGGTCATCGCGGTGCGTCCGTTTCTCGGTTCGCGGGGTCCTGGGGCGCGGGCAGCAGTGTGCGCAGCGGGCCCGTGTCGGGGTGGTCGGCGACCGCCGCGGAGATCGCGGCGCCGAGGTCGGGCTCCCTGCCGTGCGGCGTGGGCGGCAGACGTACCGTGGCCGGCTCCGACCAGGAGAACTCCCAGCGCAGCCGGGAGTGGGCGCTCAGCTCGGCCAGCACCATGCTCTGCAGCGCGTCCGCCAGCGCGGGCCGCACGAACTCGCGAAAGGCCCGGCCCTGCGCCTCGGCCGCCCGGTCCGACAGCGGCAGCCGCCGCGCCAGCTGCCACAGCTGACCGTCGTCGATCACCTTGAGCAGTCCGGGCAGGGACGGGTGGTCCTTGGTGTACATCGCGAGCGCCCGGTGCAGCGCGGTGTCGAGGGAGGCGAAGTTCGCGACCATCGAGCCGTCGAGCAGCTCCTGCCAGTCGCCGGTGCGCCGGAACCGCAGCACGTCCTCGGCGAGGACCGCGTCCTCCAGCGCCGCCAGGGTCCGGTCCGGGTCGGTGAGCAGGCCGAGCGCCGCACCCCTGGCCTCGTCCGTGCGGCCGTCGGCGGGCAGTGCCTCGATCCGCTCGACGCGGTCGGCGATGGGCGGGTGCGAGTCGTACGGCGACGTCGGCTCGGTCGGCAACTCGGTGCGCAGACCGACCAGTTCGAGCTGGCGTGCGGAGAGCATCCGTCCGTAGCCGCCGAAGAACTCGCCGCGCGGCGGCAGCAGCCGGGCCTCGGCGCCGAGCGTGGCGTAGCTGTTCATGTAGAAGCCGAACGCGGCGTCGAGTGCCTGTATCTCGCGCAGCGCCGACGAGGTGGCGTCGCGGCCGGCGATCCGGGCGGCCGCGGCGTCGGCGGCGTACTCCTGGCGCCGCGAACTCGCGAGTGTGGCGCGGATGTACAGCTTGGCGTAGCCGCTGTAGATCCACGCCATCGCGCGGTACGTGATGCCCGCGCCCGTCGTGTCGATCTCCTTGGCCTTCTTCCCCTTGGCCACGGCCTTGGCGTTCTTCTTCTCCAGCCGGGCCCGCTCACGTCCGGCGGACTTGTCGGCCCGCTCCTCGAAGTGCCCGATGGTGCGCAGCACCTGGGCCCGGCCGCGCACGGTGATCGCGGCGAGCCGGGTGTCGGCGTTCGAGTAGTGGCCCAGCTCATGGGCGAGGATCGCGCGCAGCTGCGCCTCGGTCAGGCCCTGCAGCAGTGGTACGCCGAGGTAGAGGTGGCGCGGGCCGGCCAGCAGGCCGAGCAGCCGGGCGTCCTCGCTGACGGCGGCGTTGAGGTCGGCCGTCAGGATGATCCGGGAGGGCGCCCGGGTGCCGACCGCTTCGGCCAGTTCCCGTACGGTGCGCCACAGTTCGGGCTCGTCGGCCTGCGTCACCCGCAGGCCCGGCAGATCCTCGCCCTTCGGCGTCCGCAGCATGAACAGACCGCGGACCAGCGGGATCGCCAGCAGTACGGAGACCACGTACAGCTTGGCGGAGAGGCTGGACGGCGCGTGCAGGTGGAGCAGGTAGTCGGCGCCGGCGAGCGCTGCCAGCAGGATCACGCCGAGCAGATAGAAGCCGGCGAGCAGTACGAGGGCGCGCAGCGCGCGCAGGGTCGCGCCCATCGGGCAGAGTTCCCCCCACGGGAAAGATCGCGAACGATCTTTTGAATGACGAAGGAGGTCACATTGGACAGCTTGAGGCGTGTCCATGACCAAACGGTGTGAGGGGTGGAGTATTTCGCACGGGTGTGCGGGGTTGCAAGGGCTTACTGAGGGCCGGAGCCACCTGGGGTGGGGGCGTGGTGCGGGGGTGGCGGCTGCGGGTTCGTCGCGGCTTGTCGCGCGGTTCCCCGCGCCCCTCCGAGGGGCTTGGCAGCCCGCCCCGCCGAGGGGCTTGGCACCGCTCCGAGGGGGCTTCGCCCCTCCCCGTCCCCCTCGGCGCAGCAGCGTCGCCTCAGCGCAGCAGCGTCGCCGGGCTCCCCCCGTTCGCCTCGTAGCCCGCGACCGCCAGGGCCCGGTATATCGCGTAGTCCGCGGCCGGGTCGGAGGTGAGGGTCCAGGGGAGGGCGCCTACGTGGCCGTCGGCGTGCACGAGCTGGTCCATGGCCTCGGACCAGCGCTCGGAGCGGACCAGGAAGAAGATCAGCAGGTGGCGGACATGGGCCAGCATCGGGTCGTCCGGCCGCGCCGCGTGCACCGCGAACAGGGCGCCGTGGATCGCCTTCGTGACGACCTCGCTCTCGTAGAAGCCCTGCACCAGGTTCACCTCGGGCAGGTGCTCGAAGACCGCGAAGAGCGGCATGGCCGCGAGGAGCGACCCCCGCGGGGCGCGGGCCGCCGCCGCCTCGGCGAAGGAGTACGCCAGCTCCCGCGAGCCGTGCCACTTCTCGCACCAGTAGTGCAGGGCCGCGATATGGGCGCCCATGTGCTCCGGGGCCCGGTCGAGGATCTTCAGCCAGAGCTGCTCGAACTCCTCACGGGAGTACGCCAGCCCGCGCGCCACCGACAGCTCGACGATGTACGGGATCGGGTCACCGGGGGCCAGCAGTGCCGCGTCGCCGCACGCCGATCTGGCCTCCTCCATGATGATCCGGAAGTCGTCCGTGCCCGGCGTCGACGTCCGCCACGCCTGCTGCACCAGGAACTCCGCGTGCACCGCCGCGCCGCCCGCGTCCTTGGGCGCCTGAGCACGCCACACCCGCAGCCACTGCCCGCCCGGCGTCTCGCCCACCCCGCCGGGACGCTGCGCCAGCTCCAGCGCCGCCGCACCCGCGAACGCCTGTACCCGCTGCCACCGGACCTCGCCGGCCGCCTCCGTGCCGGCCAACAGCTGCTTCGCCGCCCGGTAGTCCTGGGAACGCTGCACGACGTCCAGCACGTCCAGCAGATCCTGGTCGGCCCCCGGCATCCGCACGTCCAGCAGCTCCTGCCGCACGAACCCGTAGTTCGCCGGGTCCGCCGCGTCCGGATGCCCCGCCTCCACCAGCTGAATACCGGCCCTGCGACGCGCCAGGATCGGCCACGCCACAAAGCCGATCATGAGCATCGCCATCAGGACCCAGAGAATCTCCATACGACAAGGGTTCCAGACGCGGCCGACAATTGCCCAACCCGGCCGGTGTCCTGTGGACAACTCCGCACCGGCGCACGAGGGCGGGGCGCCGGGCTGTGACATGTGCGGCTCCGCCGCGCGGGCGTGACCAGCCACGACGAACCCGCAGCCGCCGGACCCGCACGGGCCCCCACCCCGGAATGCGCCCCGTACCCCGCCGAGCGCTTAGGCTCGACAACCATGAGCGACAGCCACACCAGCCAACACTTCGAGACCCTCGCGATCCACGCGGGCAACACCGCGGATCCCCTCACCGGCGCGGTCGTCCCGCCGATCTACCAGGTCTCGACCTACAAGCAGGACGGCGTAGGAGGCCTGCGCGGCGGCTACGAGTACAGCCGCAGCGCCAACCCCACCCGCACCGCGCTGGAGGAGAACCTCGCCGCCCTGGAGGGCGGCCGCCGCGGCCTGGCGTTCGCGTCCGGACTGGCCGCCGAGGACTGCCTGCTGCGCACGCTGCTCAGCCCCGGCGACCACGTGGTCATCCCCAACGACGCCTACGGCGGCACGTTCCGTCTCTTCGCGAAGGTCGTCTCCCGGTGGGGCGTGGACTGGTCGGTGGCCGACACCAGCGACCCCACGGCCGTACGGGCGGCCCTCACGCCCAGGACGAAGGTCATCTGGGTGGAGACCCCCTCCAACCCGCTGCTCGGGATCACGGACATCCCGGCCGTCGCCCAGCTCGCCCGTGAGGCCGGCGCGAAGCTGGTCGTCGACAACACCTTCGCCACCCCCTACCTTCAGCAGCCGCTCGCGCTCGGCGCGGACGTCGTCGTCCACTCGCTCACCAAGTACATGGGCGGCCACTCGGACGTCGTCGGCGGCGCCCTGATCGTCGGCGACCAGGAGCTGGGCGAGGAACTCGCCTACCACCAGAACGCGATGGGCGCGGTCGCCGGGCCCTTCGACTCCTGGCTGGTGCTGCGCGGCACCAAGACGCTCGCCGTCCGGATGGACCGGCACAGCGAGAACGCCACCAAGGTCGCCGACATGCTCACCCGGCACGCGCGCGTGTCGAGCGTGCTCTACCCGGGGCTGCCCGAGCACCCCGGGCACGAGGTCGCCGCCAAGCAGATGAAGGCGTTCGGCGGCATGGTGTCTTTCCGGGTCACCGGCGGCGAGGAGGCGGCCGTCGAGGTCTGCAACCGCGCCAAGGTGTTCACCCTGGGCGAGTCCCTGGGCGGCGTCGAGTCCCTGATCGAGCACCCGGGACGGATGACGCACGCCTCGGTGGCCGGTTCGGCCCTTGAGGTACCCGCCGACCTCGTACGCCTCTCCGTGGGCATCGAGAACGTCGACGACCTGCTGGAGGACCTCCAGCAGGCCCTGGGCTAGACCCGGCCCCGGGGGCGCTCACCAGCCCGTCATCGGTGGGGTCGTCTGCGACGGCGGCTCCACCCAGGGGCGGGTCATCGAGGCCCACACCACGAACGCGACCACGGCGGCCGCCAGCACCAGCCACATCAGATGACGGGCCGCCGTCCGGCGCCGCAGCATGCGCCCGCCGCGCCGCACCGCCGCCGCGCACAGGTCCGGCGGCACCTGTACCGGCCGGCGCTCCAGGATCTGCCGTACGGCCGCCTCGCGGTCCCGCAGACTCATGACGGCGCCACCTCCACCACCTTCTCCGGGGCCGCCTCGCGCGGGGGATGCAGGACCGTCGCCATCGCACGCAGACAGATCGTCGTCACGCGTTCGACGGGCAGCCCGAGCAGCGCCGCCGCCTGTTCCTCGGCGACCCCCTCGTAGAGCCGCAGGACGAGGATCAGCCGCTCCTGCGGGCTGAGGGCGGCCAGGGCGCCGCCGGGCGTGGGGCGGAAGAGGCCGTGGTGGTGCCAGGCCTCGCGCGCGAAACGGACGGCCAGCTGCTGCCGGGTCCGGTCGTACGGGTCCTCGCCGCGCAGCCGGTCCCAGATGGCGTACGTGTGGGCGAGGGCATGGGTCAGCAGCCGTCGCGCGCGCGGATTGTCGTCCGGCGGTTCCGCCGTGAGCAGGGTGGCGGTCTGCAGCAACCGCCCCGCCGCACCCGCGACGAACGCCTCGAACTCCCTGGCCCGGCGGGCGCCTTGGGCCACATGCCGATCTCGCACCACGCCTCCCGCCTGAGGCCGACCCTGAGCGAACGGGGCCCGGCCGCGTACGGATCGGTCTGCCGCAAGGATTCGTCCGTCGGTTCGACAAGGGCCCGGTCTCATATGAGGCCAGGAGCAGGGGCGCGGTCAAGGGTCAGGAGGGTGACGGTGCCTCCGGCGCCGCCGCCATGCGGGTCGAGAGTGCCGTGTTGAAACGGGTGAGGAGCGAGCAGAAGGCCTCGCGCTCCTCGGGGGCCCAGTCCTGGGTGAGTTCGGCCATCAGCTGGCGCCTGGAGGAACGTACCTCCTCAAGGCGGGACAGCCCGCGCGGCGACAGCTGGAGCACGACCGCGCGGCCGTCCTCCGGGTGCGAGGTGCGCTTGACGAGTCCGGTGTCCACGAGCGGCGCCACCTGACGGGTGACCGTCGAGGAGTCGATCCCCATGCTCGCCGCGAGCGCCTTGACGCCCATCGGGCCTTCCTTGTCGAGGCGGTTGAGCAGCAGGTACGCGGCACGGTCCATGGAGTTGCGTACCTGCCCGACGCCGCCGAGCCGGGTCTGTTCGGCACGGCGTGCGAACACCGCGACCTCGTGCTGCAGCGTGTCGAGAAGACCGTTGTCACCGACGGTCGTCATGTCCATCGACATTTCAGGTGTTGTGGGCATGGCCAAAGGCTCAATTCATGCGTGGGGCGCTGGGTTGGGGGACAGAGTACGCGGACCGGGCGTGGGGTGTACGGGCCCCGCTCAAACCCGGTCCCGCCCCTTGGTCACACCCGTGTTCGCCCCCTGTGAACTGCGAGACTGGTGGTCATGAGCTACAGCACGGCTGACTCCTTTCCGCGGGTGACGATCGACGACGTGCGAGGCGCGCAGAAGATGCTTACGGGCATTTCACGTGTCACCGCCATGGAGGGCAGCAGGCATCTGTCGCAGCTCGTCGGCGCGCCGGTGCATTTCAAGTGCGAGAACCTCCAGCGGACGGGCTCGTTCAAGCTGCGCGGCGCGTACGTCCGTATCGCGGGCCTGCTGCCCGAGGAGCGTGCCGCCGGTGTCGTCGCCGCGAGCGCGGGCAACCACGCCCAGGGCGTCGCCCTCGCCTCCTCGCTGCTCGGCGTGCGCTCCACGGTCTTCATGCCGAAGGGCGCCCCGCTGCCGAAGATCAGCGCGACCGAGGAGTACGGCGCCGAGGTCCGCCTGCACGGCACGGTGGTCGACGAGACGCTGACCGCCGCCCAGGAGTACGCGGCCGAGACGGGCGCGGTGTTCATCCACCCGTTCGACCATCATGACGTCATCGCAGGTCAGGGCACGGTCGGCCTGGAGATCCTGGAACAGTGCCCCGAGGTGCGCACGATCGTCGTCGGGATCGGTGGCGGCGGGCTCGCGGCGGGTATCGCGGTCGCGGTGAAGTCGCTGCGGCCGGACGTGCGCGTCGTCGGCGTCCAGGCGGAGGGCGCGGCCGCGTACCCGCCCTCGCTGGCCGCCGGGCTGCCCGTGGCCGTGGAGAACCCGGCGACGATGGCCGACGGCATCAAGGTCGGACGGCCCGGCGACGTGCCGTTCGGGATCGTCGCCGAACTGGTGGACGAGGTCCGCACGGTCTCGGAGTACAACCTCTCCAGCGCCCTGCTGCTCTGCCTGGAGCGGGCCAAGCTGGTCGTGGAACCGGCCGGTGCCAGCCCCGTCGCGGCCCTGCTGCGCGACCCGAAGTCCTTCGAGGGCCCGGTCGTCGCGGTGCTCTCCGGCGGCAACGTCGACCCGCTGCTGATGCAGCGCATCCTGCGCCACGGCATGGCCGCCGGTGGCCGCTACCTGCAGGTACGCCTCCGCCTGACCGACCGCCCCGGTGCCCTCGCCACACTGCTCGGGGTGTTGTCGGGGGTCGACGCCAACGTCCTCGACGTGAGCCATGTGCGGACCGACCCCCGGCTCGGGCTCACGGAGGTGGAGGTCGAACTGCATCTGGAGACGAGGGGGCCGACGCACTGCGCCGAGGTCAACCACGCCCTCCGCGAGGCGGGTTACACCGTCATCGACTGAGGTCGGCGGCCCGTCGTCAACCGGTCGTCACTCGTTCGGGCAAGTCCATTGAGAGACGCGATACATCGCGTTATGGTGACTCGTGCCCGCTCGGTGTTGTGGCCCATGCCACTACCGTGCAGAACAAAACGTACAAACCTAGGCTTTGCGAAGGAACCCCGAAGACGTGGAGAAATCACATGCCAGGCGCCATCCATGCCGAAGGCCTGGTGAAGACCTTCGGTGATGTAAGAGCCCTCGACGGCGTCGACCTCGATGTCCCCGAGGGCACCGTCCTGGGTCTGCTCGGGCCGAACGGCGCGGGCAAGACGACCACCGTCCGATGCCTCACCACCCTGCTGCGGCCCGACAGCGGCAGGGCCGTCGTGGCCGGCATCGACGTGCTGAAGGACCCGGACGCCGTGCGGCGCTCGGTCGGTCTCTCCGGACAGTTCGCCGCGGTCGACGAGTATCTGACGGGCCGTGAGAACCTGCAGATGGTCGGCCAGCTCTACCAGATGCGGGCCAAGGACGCGAAGGTGCGCGCCGGCGAGCTGCTGGAGCAGTTCCATCTCGCCGACGCCGCCGACCGGCCCGCCCGGACGTACTCCGGCGGTATGCGCCGCCGGCTCGACCTGGCGGCAGCGCTGGTGGTGTCGCCACCGGTGATGTTCATGGACGAGCCGACCACCGGACTCGATCCGCGCAACCGCCAGCAGTTGTGGGAAGTGATCAAGCAGCTGGTCTCCGGCGGTACGACCCTGCTGCTCACCACCCAGTACCTCGAAGAGGCCGACCACCTCGCGCACGACATCGCCGTGGTCGACCACGGCCGCGTCATCGCCCGCGGCACCTCCGACCAGCTCAAGGCCCGCACCGGCGGCGAGCGCGTCGAGGTCGTCGTGCACGAGCGCGAGCACATCCCGGCCGCCGTCGAGGTGCTGACCGGCTTCGGCAAGGGCGAGACCACCATCGAGGAGCACACCCGTCAGCTCACCGTGCCCGTGGCCGGCGGTGCCAAGCTCCTCGCCGAGGTCATCCGCGAGCTGGACACCCGGGGCATCGAGATCGACGACATCGGCCTGCGCCGCCCCACCCTGGACGACGTGTTCCTCTCCCTGACGGGACACCTCGCCGAGGCGAAGGACGGGGCCGAGGACGAGGGGCGTGGCGAGGCCGCCGACGCCAAGGGGCGGGGCCACCGGAAGGAGAGTGCGAGGTGAGTATCGTCACCGGCTCCGTGCGGGTCGTGCCGCCCGGCAACCCGATCACCCAGTCCATCAGGGACTCGCTGGTCGTCGCCAAGAGGAACTTGATTCGCATGTCCCGAATTCCAGAAATGGTGATCTTCGGGCTCATCCAGCCTGTCATGTTCGTGGTGCTGTTCAGCTATGTCTTCGGCGGCTCCATGAATGTCGGCGGCACCACGGATCCCGCCGTCTACCGCGAGTTCCTGATGGCCGGCATCTTCGCGCAGACCGTCACCTTCGCCACCGCCGGCGCCGGCGCGGGCATCGCCGACGACATGCACAAGGGGCTCATCGACCGCTTCCGCTCGCTGCCCATGGCGCGCGGGGCCGTGCTCACCGGACGGACCCTCGCGGACCTGGTCCAGACGGCGCTCACCCTGGCGGTGCTGGCCGTGGTCGCCCTGCTCGTCGGCTGGCGCACCCACACCAGCGTCGGCGAGGTGCTCGGCGCCTTCGGCCTGCTGCTTCTGCTGGGGTACGCGTTCACCTGGGTCGGCGCGCTCATCGGTCTCTCGGTGCGCACCCCCGAGGCAGCCACCTCCGGCGGGCTGATCTGGCTCTTCCCGGTCACGTTCGTCTCGAACGCGTTCGTGGACTCCAGCCGTATGACGCCCTGGCTGCAGCATGTCGCCGACTGGAACCCGTTCAGCGCCACCGTCCAGGCCTGCCGCCAGCTGTTCGGCAACCCAGGGGTGTCGCCGTCGGACGCCTGGCCCATGCAGCACCCGGTGTGGGCCTCGCTGATCTGGTCGGTCCTCATCATCGTCATGTTCCGGACCCTGTCCGTACGGAAGTACCGCTCGGCGTCGGCGTGAGCGGCGACCGGCCCCGGGCATGACCGGGCCCCCGGCGCCGAAGGGTGCCGGGGGCCGCGGGCCGAGCGGGGGTGACGCGTTCAGCTCTGGTAGGGCACGGCCTTGAGGATCTTCACCGAGGCCAACTTGCCGTTCGGCAGCTCGTACTGGGCGTCCTGGCCGACCTTCTTGCCGGTCACACCCGAGCCGAGCGGGGACTGCGGCGAGTAGGTCTCGATGTCGGAGCTGGCGTACTCACGGGAGGCGAGCAGGAACGTCACGGTGTCGTCCTCGTCGCCGTCGAAGGCGATCGTCACGACCATGCCGGGCGCCACCGCGCCGTCCGCCGACGCCGGCGCCTCGCCGACCTTGGCGTTCTCCAGGAGCTGGGTCAGCTGGCGCACACGGAGCTCCTGCTTTCCCTGCTCCTCCTTGGCCGCGTGGTACCCGCCGTTCTCGCGCAGGTCGCCCTCCTCGCGCGCGGCCGCGATCTTGGCGGCGATCTCCGTGCGCGCAGGACCAGACAGGTACTCCAGCTCGGCCCTGAGCTGGTTGTACGCCTCCTGGGTCAGCCAGGTGACGTTCTCGCTGGTCTGGGTCACAGGTGCTCCTCGTAGGTACTGGGAATACAAAGCATCGCCCTACCCAGAAGAATGTTCCTTCACGAGTGGGCGAAACCACGAGCCTAACAATTCAGTGGCGAGAGGGGGAGGACATAAACCACAAGCGTTACGTCGACGCAGGTCAGGGCGTCGATTCGGAGAGCCGGGGGCCAGGTGGGGCCCCGGGGCCGGGGGTCAGCCGACGTGACAGCCGAGAAGTTCGGCTGTGGTGCCGCGTGAGGTCGTCTTCAGGGTGACGACCTTGTCGATGTCCGTGGTGCCGGCGGCGAAGCGGAAGTCGGCGCGGCCGACCTCGGCGCCGTTCTCGGCCTGGGAGCGGACGGTGCAGTAGCCGTCGACGCCGGCGTCCTTGTCGCCCCTGAGGTGCACCTTCACCGAGTTCGCCGAGATATCGAAGGTGTAGATCTCGACGCTGATCTTGTTTCCGGCGACATAGTGGTAGGCGAACCAGCCGATGAGGACGAGGAGGGCCGCGCCGAGGACGCGGCCGATGACCTTGAGCTTGCGGTCGGCGCGCTCGTCCGCGGAGCGGCCGTAGCGGCCCTCGGGAAGCCGCGTGCTCGCCGTGGTCATGGTCGTCCTCTCGAAAGGGCCGGGAGCGTACTCCCGGTGGGGGCGTCCACGCTCTGGACCGGGAATATCCCGCCCCCCGATGCCGTCACTATAGAAGCCCCCCGCCCAGCGCCTGACGGCCGCCCCACACGGGTGTCCGAGCGGGACGGCAGTATGGACTCTCCGGATCGCGCCGGGCCGAGTCACCGAAGTTCAGGCCGGGCGCCGAGTTACGAGGGAATGAGTCTTGACTGACCAGCTGCGACTGATGGCCGTGCACGCACACCCCGACGACGAGTCGAGCAAGGGTGCGGCCACCATGGCGAAGTATGTGTCCGAGGGGGTGGACGTGCTGGTCGTGACCTGCACGGGCGGAGAGCGCGGCTCCATCCTCAATCCGAAACTGCAGGGCGACAAGTACATCGAGGAGCACATTCACGAGGTACGCAAGAAGGAGATGGACGAGGCACGCGAGATTCTCGGCGTCGGGCAGGAGTGGCTCGGCTTCGTCGACTCCGGCCTCCCGGAGGGCGACCCCCTGCCTCCCCTTCCGGACGGCTGCTTCGCTCTGGAGGACGTCGACAAGGCGGCCGGTGAGCTCGTCAGGAAGATCCGTGCGTTCCGTCCCCAGGTGATCACCACCTACGACGAGAACGGCGGGTACCCGCACCCCGACCACATCATGACCCACCAGATCTCGATGGTGGCGTTCGAGGGCGCGACGGACACCGAGAAGTACCCCGAGGCCGAGTACGGCCCGGTGTACGAGCCGCAGAAGCTGTACTACAACCAGGGCTTCAACCGCCCCCGCACCGAGGCGCTGCACAACGCCCTGGTGGCGCGCGGCATGGAGTCCCCGTACGGCGACTGGCTCAAGCGCTGGGACGAGTCCGAGCACAAGGACCGCACCCTGACCACGCACGTGCCCTGTGCCGACTTCTACGAGATCCGTGACAAGGCCCTCATCGCCCACGCCACGCAGATCGACCCCGACGGCGGCTGGTTCCGGGTTCCGATGGAGATCCAGAAGGAGGTCTGGCCCACCGAGGAGTACGAGCTCGCGAAGTCCCTCGTGGACACCTCGCTCCCCGAGGACGACCTCTTTGCGGGCATCCGCTAGGCCTGGGGGACAATGCCAGGCATGAGCGTAAGCCTGGCAGTCACACACCTCGTTCCCCTCGCCGAGGAGCTGGACAAGGACAAGGTCACCCCCGGCATTCTCGGCTTCATCGTCTTCGCGGTGATGGCCCTGGCCGTCTGGGGCCTGATGAAGTCCATGAACAAGCACATGGGCAAGGTCGACTTCAAGGAGTCGCCGGACGCGGACGCCTCCGTCGAGGAGACGGCGACGGAGGCGAGTGGGAAGGCGACGTCGGCGAAGGGCTGAGCGCCGGGGCGACGGCTTGACGGCATGACTCCGTGACACCGTCCGGGTATCACGGAGTCCTGCTGCCTGCTGCCTGCTGCCCGGCCTCACCCCGTCCTGCATGATCGCGAGGTGCTGGAAGCGCCGGCGATCTGATCGACGGCGATCGCACCCGCCGGGGCGGGGGCGGGGGTCGCCACGCCGCACCCAAAAGCAGTACGGGGTTCCCGAGCGCGTCGGAGGCTCGGGGCACGGCCGCCGACCGCGACCCCGCTCCCCGGATCCCTTCCACCGGATCACCGCTACTTCCTCGACTCCGGGCCCTCAGCCGCCCGTCACCGGCACCCCCATCACCTCCCGCGCGTGCCGGTTCGGGACCATGCCCAGGGTCCAGGCCCGCCAGCCGCTCTCCAGGTTCACGCCTCGTTCCAGCAGCAGCTCGTAGGCCTCGATGTACTCGGTGAGTTTCTCGTCGCGGAGGGGATGGGCGGTGCGGGAGAGATGGGCCAGCTCCTCCTGGGCGACGGCGGTGCCGATCTCGACGCCGCCGGGGGCCGCGTACGGCAGCAGGGTGCACTTCAGGAAGCGGGCCCAGTCCTCGCCGCGGCGGTCGCCGTAGGAGGTGAAGAGACGGGTCGCCTCCTCGCAGAGGGCCAGGGCCTGGGGGGTGCGGGTGTTGCCCGCGTCGACCACGGCCAGTTCCAGGCAGGTCCAGGCCTCGCCGTGGGCGACGCCGATGCGCTGGAAGTCGGCGCGGGCGTCGACGAGGAGCTGGCGGGCGAAGCCGGAGTTGCGCAGGGAGCCGGTCTGGACGGCTCGCTGGTCGCGGGTGACGCGGGCGGAGTGGTGGCGGGCGCAGGCCAGTCCGTAGACGTCGCGCATACGGGAGAACATCGTGCGGGAGCGTTCCAGTTCACGGACCGCCTGGTCGAGGTTGCCGGTCTCCTCCAGGGCCTGGCCCAGGTAGTAGCCGCTCCAGGCCTCGCCGCGGGCGTCCTCGTTG
>NZ_LRTR01000609.1 GCF_001550375.1 Streptomyces europaeiscabiei
TCGTCCTCGTCCTCGTCCTCGTCCACGCCAGGCCCCGGCGCTCACCGCAGAGGCCGGACGGCCGGCGTGCCCGGCCGGGTGTCAGGCGGCCGGATGGAGCCCGAGCGCCGCGAGCGCGGCCCGGGTGACCTGCGCGGCGCTCCTGCCCCGGACGCCCACCGTCACGCAGGCGACCTCGCGGTAGAGCGGCGCACGCCTCACGGCCAGCTCCCGCAGCCGGGCGGCGGCGTCGCCGTTCAGCAGAGGGCGCCCCGCGACGGCGCCCCCGCGGTCCAGCACTTCCTGGACGTCGGCGTCGACGTGGACCACCGGGCCGTTCCTGAGCAGCGTGCGTGTGGCCGGGTCGATGACGGCTCCCCCGCCCAGCGCCAGGACACCGTCGTGCTCGGCGAGTGCGGCGCGGACCGCGGCCCTTTCCAGTATGCGGAACCGCCGTTCACCGGCGGAGGCGAAGATCTCCGCGACGGACCGTCCGGTGCGGTGCTCGATGTCGTCGTCGGTGTCGCGGAAAGCGACCCCGAGCCGGTCGGCCATCAGGCGCCCCACGGTCGACTTGCCCGCCCCGGGCAGCCCCACCAGTACCGCGACGGGCCTCACACCGGCCTGCCCCCGTGCCCGACGGGAGCGACGGAAGCGACGGGAGCCGGGTCCGCCGGCCGCCGCGGGCCCTGATCGATCCGGCGTCGTGGCGGGCGGTTCGCCGACGTGTCCGGGCGCCCGGCGCAGGGGCGCGGTGCCGGCCTCGGGTGCGGCGGTGACGTCCGCGC
>NZ_LRTR01000061.1 GCF_001550375.1 Streptomyces europaeiscabiei
CCGGCCCGCTGACCCGCACCCCGGCCCACGCGGCGGTCCGCGTACGGCGGCTCCGGGTGGACGGCATCGCGCCCGGCACCCTGCTCGCGTACGACGGGGAAGTCACCGAGGTGGAAGGGGATCTGACGCTCCGGAAGATCCCGGAGGCGCTGACGGTCTACCGCCCGGTGCCGCACTGACCCACCAACGCTAGTCCACAATTCAAGACGGCGGTCTCATTATTCGGCACGGTCGCGTACGGTTCGAGCACGAACTCGTGGACCTCACGGACCTCGTGGAAGGGGAACGGCCATGTCGAAGGCACGGGAGACCGCCGTCTACACGCACGGACACCATGAGTCGGTGCTGCGCTCGCACACCTGGCGGACGGCCGCCAACTCGGCGGCCTACCTCCTCGGTTCGCTGAAGCCCCACATGAGGATCCTGGACATCGGCTGCGGTCCGGGCACCATCACGGCGGACCTGGCCGCCCTGGTCCCGGACGGGCACGTCACCGGCGTCGACCACGCCCCCGGCATCCTGGACCAGGCACGCGCCACGGCCACCGGACGCGGCCTGCGCAACGTGGACTTCGCCGTCGCGGACGTCCACGCGCTGGACCACCCGGACGACACCTTCTGCGTGGTCCACGCGCACCAGGTGCTCCAGCACGTCGGCGACCCGGTGCAGGCGCTGCGCGAGATGCGCCGGGTGACCAGGCCGGGCGGTCTGATCGCCGTCCGTGACTCCGACTACGCGGCGATGACCTGGTTCCCCGGGTCCCCGGGCATGGACGACTGGCTGGACCTGTACCGCCGGGTGGCCCGCGCCAACGGCGGTGAGCCCGACGCGGGGCGCCGGCTGAAGTCATGGGCCCTGCGCGCCGGGCTCACCGACATCACGGCCACCTCCGCCACCTGGACCTACGCCACGGCGGACGAGCGGGCCTGGTGGAGCGGACTGTGGGCGGACCGGACGGTCGCCTCCGCGTACGCCGAGCGGGCCACGGAGAGCGGTCACGCGACGGTCGAGCGGCTCCATGCGATCGAGGCGGCCTGGCGGGAATGGGGGCGGCAGGAGGACGGCTGGTTCGCCGTACTGCACGGAGAAATTCTCTGCCGCAAGACGGCCTGAAAGGGAACATTCTGGAAACCCGGACCATCAGGAGGTTCGCCTTATGGTTCCCATCCTGCTGGTACTGCTGCTGGTGCTGATTCTCTTCGGCGCCGGATTCGCGGTCGAGGTTCTCTGGTACATCGCACTGGCTGTTCTGGTGCTGTGGCTCCTCGGATTCCTGGTGCGCGGCACGTCCGCCTCCGGAGGAAGGGGACGCTGGTACAAGTGGTGAATTCACCCGCGCCGCAGGTGAATCCACCCCTTGATTCACTCGCGCGGTAGCAACGGTCCGAGCGGCCCGAGGTCCAGGTTGAGGTCCTCGGGCCGCAGTCCGTAACGCTCGCGCAGCTCGGTCATACGGTCGTCGAGCAGCATCAGCGTGAGCCCGATGCGCTCCTCCTGGTCCTCCGAGAGTTCCCCGGTGTCGAAGCGGCGCAGCGCCTGCCGCTCCATGAGCTGGCGCAGCAGTTCGACCACGGTCAGGACCAGCTTGACCAGGTCCCTCTCCACCGTGTCGGGCTCCAGTTCGACGCGGTTGCGGCCGGTCACTCGATGCCTCCCCAGGGGGACGGAACCTGTTCGTTCACGGAGCTGATCAGCGCGTTCAGGTCGATGCGGACGAGATCGACGTCCGCGATGCGCAGGGTGAGGTCACCGGTGATCACGACCCCGCCGGCGAGAAGCCGGTCGAGGAGATCCACCAGGGCCACTTCACGACGTTCGATCACGGTCACGGGCCGTCCTCCACACTCTCCATGCCCTCGCGGCCCTCTTCGCTCTCTCCGCTGAAGGAATAGGCCGCCCAGGGCCCGGTGAGTTCCACCCGCAATCCCGGTTCCTCGCCCTTCGTACGGTCCACCAGTTCCACGAACTCCTCGGAATGGGCACGCGACACCAGGTAGGCCGCGTTCAGCACATTGCGTCCCGGAACGCCGGAGAGCGCGGAATTCTGCGGAGCGTGCAGCCGGGTGTCCTCGGCGAACTCCGAGAGGGTGCCGTGCAGACCGCGCGCGAACCGGTCGGCGTTCTCCCACATCTCCTCATGGGCCCGGTGACTCCGCCGCCGCTGCCGCAGATAGTCGCGCCCTGAGGAGACCTTCACGGGCTCCTGGGGCCGCTCCTGCTCCTCGGACTCCGCGTACACCTTGACGCCCCACTCCACCCGGCCCGCCAGCCGGTCCAGGGTCCGCCGGAAGCCCTCCTCGCGGGCCTCCAGCATGACCCGTACGCCGCTGTCGTCGCGGAACACGGTGCCGAGCCGGAGCGGCAGGGGCGTGGTGACGACGGTGAGGGCGTCGATCACGCTCTGGTGGGCGCGGGCGGTCTCGGTGAGCCAGTCCAGGTCCTCCAGATGGGCGCGCAGCGGCTGCTCCGCGAAGTCGCGCTCCGGCACCTCGCTGACCACGGCGATCAGGTCGTGGTGGCGCAGCTGCCGGGGCGGCGCGCCCGCGACCCCGGTGAGCTGGGACTGGAGCGCCGCGTCGAAGGGGCGGCAGACGGCGTACACGTAACGCAGTCCGGTCATGAGGGCTCCTCTCTGGCGCGGTCGCGCTCGATGGCCGGCTCCGGCTCCCGCCGGTACCCGCCCTCGTCCAGCTCCGCGAGCCGGGCACGCAACTCGGCGTTCTCACGGGAGAGTTCGTCACGGCGGGCGTTGGACGACAGCGCCGGGTCGGTCTCCCACCAGTCGATCCCCATCTCCTTGGCCTTGTCGACGGAGGCGACGATCAGGCGCAGCTTGATCGTGAGCAGTTCGATGTCGAGCAGGTTGATGCGGATGTCACCCGCGATCACCAGACCTTTGTCGAGTACACGCTCCAGGATGTCGGCCAGGTTGGCACTCCCGCCGCTCTGGCCGTACGGCTCGGGGACTCGGCTCGGGAAGGTCATCGACGACTCCTGCCCGCGGCGGCCGGTTCCTCGTCCTCATCCTCGTACGGTTCCTCCGCGATGTCCTCCCCGGCGTCGCCCTCGGCCTCGGGAACGTCCTCGTACTCGTCCTCGGGGACCTCTTCCGCGTCCTCCGGGTCGTCCTCGTCGGCGTACTCGTCGGTCTCGTCGGCCTCGTCCGGCTCGTACGCCTCGTCGGAGTCTCGGGGCTCCTCGTCCGGCTCCGGCTCCTCGTCCGCGTACTCGGCGTCGCCGTCCTCCGGCGCCTCGTCCTCAGGCAGCTCCTCTCGCTCCTCCTCCGCGAGGGCGTCCTCATGGCTGACGACGACCTCGCCGTCGCGGATCTCGCCGCGCCAGCCGTCCTCGGCCTCGCCCCTGAGGGTGATGAAGCGGGCGAAGTTCTTGAGGTCGAGCCGGGCCCGGCGGCCCTGGGCGCGCCAGATGTTGCCGGTCTTCTCGAAGAGGCCCTTCGGGTAGTACTCCAGGACCAGCAGAACCCGGGTGAGGTTGTCCGCGAGGGAGTGGAAGGAGACGGCGCCCTTCGTGGTTCCCTTGGCGCCCTCCGACGTCCAGGTGATCCGTTCGTCGGGCACCTGTTCGGTGGTGTGCGCCTTCCAGCTGCGGCTGGACCAGAAGACCTTCAGCTGCCAGTCGGAGTGGGTGTCGTCGGCCTGGTTGGCGCTCTTCACACCCTTGGCGAAGGTGCTGAAGCTCTGGAACTGGGTCCACTGGTCGTACGCGGTGCGCACCGGCACCCCGACGTCGATGGACTCGATGATCACCGTGGGCTTGCTGCCCGAGCCGCCCTTGCGTTTGCCTTTGCCGCCGCCGAGGCTCTTGAAGGCGCCGAGCACGCCGTCCTTGGCGCGGCCCGCGCCCACCTCCAGGGCGGTGCGCAGCGGCCCCTTGCCCTCGGCGAGCTTGCGCCCGCCGTCGAGGGCGAGCTTGGCGAAGCCGGGGCTGTTGCCGTCGGCGATGTCGTTGAGCTTGCCGGTGGTCTCGCCGAGCTTGCGGCCGGCGCCGACCAGGAGCCGCTGCGCCTGGGCGGCCAGATACTCCCGGGCCTCGGCCTTGAGATGGTCGACGGCCTCGCCATGGACCACGTCGGTGAGCGGGTTGCTCTTCGCCCCGTCCTTCGCCCGGTCCGTCGCGCGTCCGGTCGCCGCGCCGAGGGTCTCAGTCATCGTCGCCGCCTCCCCGCGTCGCCCGCGACCCGGTGGCCCTGCGGGCGTTCTTCTTGGCCGGGGCCTTGCCGGGGGCGGCCTTCTTGGCGGTCACCCTCCTGGCCGGTGCCTTCCGCGCCGGGGCGGCGGTCTTATCGGCGGGAGCCTTCTTCGCGGCCGGCCTCCCCTGCGACTTGGGCGCTGCCTTCCCCTGCGACTTGGGCGCGGCCTTCTTCGCCGGCCTCCTGCGCGAGGTCTTCTCCTCGGGTTCCTCGTCGTACTCGTCACGCGTGTCGGCGTACTCGTCGTCGTCCGCCTCGTCCGCGTACTCGTCCTCGCGGTCCTTCCCGCCGCGCCCCGGCAGGTCGGGTGCCACTCCGGCGAGCTGGTCGCGCATCTGCGAGGTGCGTCCGTGCAGTCGGCCGGCGAGCCCCTCGATCTGCCGCTCGATCAGCGCCCCGGTGGCCGCCCTGCCGACACCGCGCAGGTCCCCGCGGAGCTGGTCCCCGATCTCCTTGAACTGCGGGTTGTTCTGCAGTTGCCGGGACACCAGGTCCGCGAGCGCCCGCGGGCTCAGCTGCATCCGCTTGCCCGCCACCATGGTGCCGACCGCGAAGGCGAGTTTCATCTTCTTCGTACGTCCGAGGACGTATCCGGCCCCTACCGCGAGGCCCAGTCCGATTCGATTCATTGTGTCGTCCCGTTCCCGGTTCCTGTGCTCCTCTGCGAGCTGATCTCCAGCCGGTCCAGGAGTTCGTCCTCCAGCCGGTCGAACTCCTCCTCATCGATCTCGCCCGCTTCGAGCCGCTGCTCGAGGCGGGCGAGATCGGCACGGACGGCCGCAGGGTCGTAGTACTGACGCTCGGCCTCGGTGACGACTTGTCTCACCGCCCAGAGGCTGCCGCGCACCGGTGCGAACGGCAGCAGCAGCACCTCTGTGATCAGTCCCATGTGTTCGCCTCCTCAGCCTTGGAACGCCGTAGGTACGACGCGCCGTGGACACACGCGGAGCACGCCGTCAGTGCGTCGTCCCAGCGGGCTGCGCGGGCCCCGGTTCGACGAAGCTGTACGGCGGCAGCGGCCCGTTCACGCGCACCTCGATGTGCGGATGGCTCTTGCGGACGTCCTCCACGGCGTCGAGGAACGCCGCGGCCGACTGCCGGTTCACGAGGAACGACAGATTGGCCAGCCAGCCGGTGGAGTCGGGGCCCGCGCTGACGGCCGCGGCGGCCGGCTCCAGCGCCCG
>NZ_LRTR01000610.1 GCF_001550375.1 Streptomyces europaeiscabiei
CGCGCCGAGCGCCGTCAGCTCCGAGGCCAGCTCCCGCGCGCCGCCCGCCTCCGGGCCGCTCCGGGAGGCCAGCACCAGGTGCCGCACCCCACGCTCGGTGACCAGGTGCCTGGCCAGCTCACCGCCGAGCACACCGGTACCGCCGGTGATCAGGACGGTGCCGTCCGCGGACAGCCCCCCGTCCGCGTCCGGCGTTCCCGGCTCGCCGCCGGCCCTGACGATGCGCGGCACCAGCAGGCCACCGTCGCGCACCGCGAGTTGCGGCTCGTCCTCGCGCAGCGCCGCGGCCACCGAGGCCACCGGCACACCGCCGAGGTCACCGGCGCCGCCGACATCGAGCAGCCCGATCCGGCCGGGGTTCTCCGACTGCGCCGACCGCAGCAGACCCCATACGGCGGCGCCCGCCAGGTCGGTGACGTCCGCCTCGGGCGAGGTCGCCACCGCACCGCGGGTCGTCACCACGAGCCTGGCCGAGGCGAACCGCTCGTCGGAGAGCCACTGCTGCGCCAGCGCGAGCGCCCACCCGGTGGCCTCCCGGGCCGCCGTCACGGGGCCGCCCGGCGCGCCCGGCCAGGCCGCGAACACCAGCTCCGGAACCGGCTCCCCGCCGGCGACTGCCGTGCTCAGGGCCGCCAGATCCGGGAACGACGGCTGTCCGTCCGCCGCCTCGCCGACGAACACGCACGACGCGTCCGCGGCGGGCACGGCCTGCTCGGCGCGCTGCCAGTCCAGCCGGAACAGCGAGTCGCCGCGAGCCGCCGGCCGTACCGCGAGCTGCTCCTGGCTGACCGGCCGCAGCACCAGCTCCTCGATGCGCGCCACGGGACGGCCCGCCACATCGGCTATGTCCACCGACACCGTGCCGTCGGCGCCCGTCGGGGTCAGCCGCAGCCGCAGGGCCGCGGCGCCCACGGCGTGCAGCGTGAGCCCGTTCCAGGCGAACGGCAGCATGGCCTGCTCGCCCATGGCCTTGGTCAGGCCGACCGCGTGCAGGCCCGCGTCGAGCAGCGCCGGGTGCAGGCCGAACGCGCCCGCGTCGCCGTGCTGTTCCTCGGGCAGCGCGACGTCCACCAGGACGGTGTCGCCGTCGCGCCAGACCGCGCGCAGCCCCTGGAAGACCGGGCCGTACGCGAAGCCCGCCTCGGCCGACCGGTCGTAGAACCCGTCGATGCCGACGGCCTGTGCACCCTTGGGCGGCCACACCGACCAGTCGGGCGCGACGGGCGGCTCCGGCGCGGCGACGGCCAGCGCCGCCTCGGCGTGCTGGACCCA
>NZ_LRTR01000611.1 GCF_001550375.1 Streptomyces europaeiscabiei
GCCTTCCGTCCGCCGGTCACTCCAGCACGGCGGCCCCGCGCCGGACCAGGGAAGGCCACGCAGTCTAGGGATTCACCGAGTCCTGGCCGCCATGACCTCGCGCGGGGCCCTCCCGCCCCGGCGCCGCGGCCGAATGGCTGGAGGAATTCCCAGTCAGCGGTCCTCGCGCGGCCGACCCCCCTGCCGACACCGCAAGATGGGCTCACTTCCGCATCCCGTCGAAGTGGCGAGCGCGCACGAGGCCCGCACGGAGATCGCGATCGACCACGACAGGTGCATCGGCGCCGGGCAGCGCGGGCTTATCGCCCCGAGGACTTCGACCAGGGCGACGACGGACTGGCGCTGCTGCCAGGACCGACCCGACGCCGTGCGGGCCCCGCCGTGCGGGCCCCGCCGTGCGGGAGGCCGCCGAGTTCTGCCTGAGCGCCGTTTCCGTGGCGGAGGAACCGGTGCCGGACGGCTTGAGCGCCGCCCGGCACCCGCGCACCGCCGTCTCGATCGGTTCTCGATCCGGGCGCTCTACGGTGTGGCCATCATGGAGGTTCGAGAGATGGCTGTGCCGGACGCCTACCACATCACGCCGCATCAGTTCCTGGACGAACGCGGCAGCTTCTACGAGT
>NZ_LRTR01000612.1 GCF_001550375.1 Streptomyces europaeiscabiei
CGGTCGAGGGCCCGCCGGGTGTGGGCGAGCACGTCGTCGGCGACGGCGAAGGTCCTGCCCGCGTCGAAGCCGAGAACCCGCTTGGTGGCCGCGACCTCGGCCTCGCCCAGCGCCGAGCCGTGCGCGGCCTCGGTGTTCTGCGCGCCCGGAGCCGGCCAGGCGATGATCGTGCGCATCGCGATGATCGAGGGGCGTGACGTCTCCTCCCGCGCGGCCAGCAGCGCGTCGTACAGGGCGTGCACGTCGACGTTGCCGTTGAACGCGGGCTCGATCCGCTGCACGTGCCAGCCGTACGCCTCGTACCGCTTCAGCACGTCCTCGGAGAACGCGGTGGCGGTGTCGCCCTCGATGGAGATGTGGTTGTCGTCGTACAGGAAGACGAGGTTGCCGAGCTTCTGATGGCCCGCCAGCGACGAGGCCTCGGCCGAGATGCCCTCCTCCAGGTCACCGTCGGAGACGATGGCCCAGACGGTGTGGTCGAACGGGGACGCCCCCTCGGGGGCGTCCGGGTCGAACAGGCCGCGCTCGTAGCGGGCGGCCATCGCCATGCCGACGGCGTTGGCGGCGCCCTGACCCAGCGGGCCGGTGGTGGTCTCCACCCCGGCGGTGTGTCCGTACTCGGGGTGGCCCGGCGTCTTCGAACCGTGCGTCCGGAACGCCTTGAGGTCGTCCAGCTCCAGTTCGTACCCGGCGAGGAAGAGCTGGGTGTAGAGGGTCAGCGAGGTGTGGCCGGGGGAGAGGACGAAGCGGTCGCGGCCCGTCCACTCGGGATCGGCCGGATCGTGACGCATCACCTTCTGAAAGAGCGTGTACGCGGCGGGCGCGAGGCTCATCGCCGTTCCCGGGTGCCCGTTGCCGACCTTCTGCACGGCGTCGGCGGCCAGCAGACGGGCGGTGTCGACGGCGCGCCGGTCGAGTTCTGTCCAGTTCATGTTCAAGAAGTCCTCGATGAGACGGCGGAACTGCTCTGACGTGTTCAAAAGTAAAAGTCTGACTTTTATTGGGGAAGGTTGTGGTGTGCCAGCCTTCGGTGAAACTGGGACACCGACGACGCGGCGGCGAGGACATGACGGACAGAGACTTCCCGGACGGCGACCGGATCAAGACCTTCCCGTTCCCCGTCGACCGCAGCCTCTCCGGTGTCGGCATGCAGATCGGCCCGATGGACGACCGTGGCCCCTGGCGAGCGGACATACCCGTGGAGGGTGTCCACCGCATCGACTTCCATGTGGTGATGCTGTTCGACGGCGGCCCGGTGCACCACATGATCGACTTCACCGGGTACGAGGTGGGCGCGGGCGAGGTGTTGTGGATCCGTCCGGGGCAGGTGCATCGATTCTCACGCGTGAACGAGTACCGCGGGACCGTCCTCACCATGCAACCGGGCTTCCTGCCCCGCGCGAGCGTCGAGGCGACCGGCCTCTACCGCTACGACCTGCCGCCGCTGCTCCGCCCCGACAAGGCCCAACTGGCGGGCCTGCGAGCCTCGTCGGCTCAGCTCGAACGCGAGTACGTCGACACCGCCACGCTGCCGCTCAGCCTCCACACCGCCGTACTGCGGCACTCCCTGACGGCCTTCCTGCTGCGCCTCGCCCATCTCGCCGCCAGTTCGGCGGAGGCGGAGCGCCGGCCCGGTGACACCACCTTCACCCGCTTCCGGGACGCCGTCGAGCGGGGCTTCGCCGGCAACCACAGCGTCAGCGCGTACGCCGATGCCCTCGGTTACTCCCGCCGCACCCTCGTCCGCGCGGTCCGCGCCGCGACCGGCGAGACACCCAAGGGCTTCATCGACAAGCGGGTCGTCCTGGAGGCGAAACGGCTGCTGGCCCACACGGATCTGCCGATCGGCCGGGTCGGCGTGGCCGTCGGCTTCCCCGACGCGGCCAACTTCTCCAAGTTCTTCCAACTGCACGCCGGGGCGACGCCGGTGGCGTTCCGGGCGGAGATGCGGTGACCCTCCCGGGTGAACGCGGACGGCCGTCGTGCGAGCGGTGACCCATCGGGGGTGAACGCGGACGGCCGTCGTGCGCGGTGACCCGTCAGGGGTGAACCCCGACGACCGGCGTGAACGTGCCCGAGGGGCTGCGCGCGCGTGCGCGGAACCCCTCGGGGATGTGCCGACGCGCCGCTCAGCGGCCGAAGTTGAACCAGTTCACGTTCACGAAGTCCTGCGACTGGCCGCTCGTGAAGGTCAGATAGACGTCATGGGTGCCGGTGATCGAGCTGATGTTCGCGGGCACCGTCCGCCAGGACTGCCAGCCCCCGGTGTTGGCGATCGAGAAACTGCCGACCGGTGTGCTCGTACGGCTGTCGAGTCTGACCTCGACGAGCCCGCTCACCCCGGAGTTGGCGCCGGAGGCCACCCGGGCGGCGAACTGGGTGGCGGCCGCGGAACCGAAGTCGACGTTCTGGAAGAGGGCCCAGTCGCCGTTCGCGAGGGAGCCGATGTTCTGGCCGCCGCCGGTGTCGGTCGTGGTCTCGGTGAGGGTGCCGCTCTGGCTGTTGTACGACTCGGCCTGGATGGCCCTGTACGCGTCACGGGTGCCCGTCGGCGGCGGTGTGGTGGTGCCTCCGCCGGCCGACAGCACCTGCACGTAGTCGACGACCATCGGGACACCGGACCGGGTGTCGCCGTCCAGGCCGCCGCCGAACGCGTCCGGGAAGGCGCCGCCCATCGCCACGTTCAGGATGACGAAGAAGCCGTGGTTGGTGGCGTTGGACCAGGTCGTCGCGTCCACCTGACTCGCGTTGACCGAATGGAACTGGGTGCCGTCGACGGAGAACCGGATCGTCTCGGGGGTCACCGAGCGGTCCCACTCCATGGTGTACGTGTGGAAGCCGGACTGGCAGGTCGTGCCCGGGCACGCGGTGGAGTTGCCGATGCCGGTCGTCTCGTTGCACGGGCCGCCGGGGTTGGTGCCGCAGTGGATCGTGGCCCAGACCTGGTTGCGGCCCTGGACGTTCTCCATGATGTCCAGTTCGCCGACGCTCGGCCAGTTCTGGTAGTTGCCCCGGTAGGGGGCGCCCAGCATCCAGAACGCCGGCCAGTAGCCCTCGGCGGCCGTTCCGGTGACGTTCGGCATCTGGATCCGGGACTCGACCCGCAGCTTGCCGCCCGCCGGGGGCTGGAAGTCGGTGCGGTTGGTCTCGATCCGGCCCGAGGTCCACCTGCCCGCCGAGTCACGGACCGGGGTGATGCGCAGGTTGCCGCTGCCGTCGAGGGAGACGTTGGTGGTGCTGTTCGTCATCGTCTCGACCTCGCCGGTGCCCCAGTTGGCCGGGCCACCGGGGTACGAAGTCCCGGTCGCGTACTGCCAGTTGGAGGTGTTGACGCCGGTGCCGGCGGTGCCGTTGAAGTCGTCGACGAAGACCTGGGTCCAGCCGGCGGGCGGTGTGGGGGCGGCTCCTTGCGCGGTCGTCGCCCAGGCCGTGGCCAGCGCCAACGCGCCGGCCACGGCGAGGAGCGCGCGCCTGAGCGGGCGGCGGCGTCCGATGGGTATGCCGGAGGTTTCACTCATAGCGGCCTCTTCGGGTGTACGGAGTGAAATACGCGGGTGGGGGGGAGCGCTCCGTGGAGTCCCGTCCTGAGAGCGCTCTCAAGAAGAGCGTGCGGTCAATGTGCGCTCCGGCGCTGCGGCCGTCAAGAGTTAAAGCGGAGAAAGTCCGTGCGGGAGAAGCGAGTTCACCACGTGAAGATCGGCCGATGCCGGGCGGTCACGGTCCCGGGCGGGTGAGGAGAGGAGGGGCGGTGAGCCAGTCCCCGGCGGCGGACGCGGACGGCCGGACCCTCGGCTCGTCCGGGTTCGCCGAGAGCGCCGTGTCCCCGGCCACCGCCACGATCGCGTCGTCCACGAGCAGCACTCGCGGTGGCGCCTGCGCCGCGATGTCCCCGGGTCGTCGAGCGCGTCCGTACGCCACGACTCGCCGCCCGTGGCTCCGTCCAGGGCCAGCAGCCGGCCGAACCGGTCGGCGAAGCAGATCTCGTCGCGGGCCGTCGACACCACCGGAGCGGACGGGTTCTCCATGTCCGTGGTGCGTTCCCACAGCTCCTTGCCGCTCGTCGCCGACACGGCGGTGACCGACCCGTTGGTCCGCACGAAGTGCACGACCCCGTCCACCGGCGTCGCCGAGCCGCGCAGCGCCCGTTCCAGCGGGATCCGGTCGGTCTTCCGGGTGTCCGGGTCCACCCGCAGGAACGCGTTGTACGGCCGCTCGTACCCGTCCTGGTACAGCTCTTCGGTGGGCGACCGGCCGGCGGACGGACGCCGCGCGGTGCGGTGCGGAGCGCGCTCCCGGCCCTCCCGTCGGCCCAGGACCGGCTTTCGGCCGTCGGGGCCGTCGGACGCGTCGACCGTCCGCTCGCCCGGGTTCGTCACGATCACGACTTCGCCGAGCAGCGAGCTGTCGCGGGACCGACGGTCCGGCAGCGAGGCGTCGCCCGCGCCCTTGGTGTCGCGTGAGCGGTTCACTCCGGAGTCGTGGACGGCTCAGGGCCCCGCGCCCGCGGCCTCCACGACGGTTTCGCCGGCCCGGGTGCGGGCGTACAGCACCTCTCTGCCCGCCCGGTGGGCGCTGACCAGACCGGCGGTGCGCAGGGCCGTCAGGTGCTGGGAGACCCCACTGGGAGTCAGTCCGGCGCGGCGGGCGAGGTCGGTGGTCGAGGCGGGGGCGGCCAGTTCGGTCAGAAGGGTCGCGCGGGAGCGGCCCAGTACCCCCGCCAGGGCGTCGGACCCGGTCCCGGCCCGCTTGTGCCAGAGCGTGCCGACGGCGCGTGGCGGATAGCGCAGCGAGGGCTGCCACGGCTCGTCGAGCACGGAGAACACGCGCGGCCACACGAAGGCCGACGGCACCAGCAGCAGGCCACGGCCGTCGAGCCGGCGTGCCCCGCGCACGGTGCGGTGCTCCAGACGCAGGTTGCCCCCGGCCCAGGTGACCTGCGGGTCGAGGTCGGCGAACAACTGCTGGGCGCCGCCTTCGACCAGGCGGCCGGCGCGGTAGCGGATGTCGTCCTCCAGCAGGGTGAGGATCCGCGACCAGTACGGCGCCAGAGCCAGCTCCCAGTACGCCTCGATCACCTCGGCCAACCGCCCCAGCCCGGCGACCGGGTCGGCGCGCAGCGCCGCCATCCGTGGGGGCGGTATTTCGGCCGTCGTGCGCAGCAGCGCCGGCGGGGTGGCCCGGACCGTGGCCAGCTCCACCTCCAGCGACGGCAGCGGCGTCGTGGGCGGCGGACAGACGAACCCCGGGACGCGACCGGCCCAGGGCGAGCGGGTCGGTACCGGGACGAGGTCGAACAGCGGCCTCAGATCGAGGTCCGCGGCCGCCAGTCGCGGGCGCACCTGCTCGGCCCAGGTGCGATGCAGGCCCTGTCCGTCCGCGCCCTTGAGCACCCGGACGCTGGCCACCACCTCCCACAGCGGGGAGATCGCGAAGCGCGTACGGGCCACGTCCTCCACACCGAGTGCGATCTCGATCATTCAGCCGAGGCTAAATCAATAGGTGCGGGGCCGACGTTCGCGCACGGTGGCCCGCATGACCGAAGTCCCCGATTCCCCGTGGCGGTCGCGCGACTTCCGCGTGCTCTTCGCCGCGGGAGCCCTCAGCCACCTCGGCGGCAACGTCGGCTACGTGGCGATCCCGCTGCTCGCCGTCACCACGCTCGACGCGGGTCCCGGCCAGGCCGGTGCGCTGGCCGCGCTGTCCACCGTCGCCTTCCTCGTCATCGGCCTGCCCGCGGGCGCCTGGCTGGACCGGTTGCCCGGCCGCCGGGTGCTGGTGGCCGCCGACGCCGCCCGAGCGGTGCTGTTCGCCTCGATCCCCGTCGCCTGGTGGCTGGGCACGCTGTCGCTGCCGCAGCTGTACGCGGTGGTGCTGCTGAACGGCTGCGCCACCGTGTTCTTCGACGTCGGCTCGCAGAGTGTGCTGCCCGAACTGGTCGGCCGCGAGCGCCTGGTGCGGGCCAACACGGCCGTCGTGAGCCTGATGGCCGGCGCCGGCATCGCCGGCCGCGGCGCCGGCGGCTTTCTGGTCCAGCTCCTCACCGCCCCCCTGGCGATTCTCGGCGGGGCCGTCGCCTACCTGGTCTCCGCCGTCGGCCTCACCGGCATCGTCCGACGACGCGCTCCCGCAACGCCAGGGGGAGGGACGGCGGCCGGTCGGCGACGGCTGTCGGCCGAGATCGCGGAGGGGCTGCGCCACGTCCTCGGCCGCCGGGAGCTGCGCGCGCTGGCCCGCACCGCGACGCTCACCAACCTCGGCGCACAGATGATCAACGCCGTACTGCCGGTGCTGTTCACCCGGGATCCGCACCTGTCCGCCGGGGCACTCGGGGCGTACTGGGCCGCCGGCGGCGTGGGCATCCTGCTCGGCGCCTCTCTCGCGCGCCGCTTCGCCGCCCGCCTCGGCCACGGCCGCGCCCTGGGGCTGGCCGGCCTGTGGTTCGCACCCGGTGCACTCGCCGTCGCGCTGATCGGCTCCGGGCCGTGGCTGTGGGTGGCCGGCGCCGGATGGCTCGTGGTCATGACGAAGACGGGCATCGACAACGTCCTCGGCGTCACCCTGCGTCAGCACCTGACCCCGGACCCGCTGCTCGGCCGTATGAACGCCACCTTCCGCTTCCTGCTCACCGGCGCACTGGCCGTCGGCTCGGCCCTCGGTGGCCTCGTCGGCCAGGTGGCAGGGGTGCAGGTGGCGGTCTGGGCGGGCGCGATCTGCCTGGCCGGTGCCTTCCTCCCGGTCTTCTGCTCCCCGGTCCGAACGCTGCGTGAACTTCCGGCGGCCGTCCCGCCGCAGCACCCGGCAGCAACCGCGTCCGCCGCCGAGGCGTGACGCGCGGACCGGGCATCGACGGCGAGATCCGCAGTAACGTTTACTCGTCGGTGCCCCTGTTAATTCGATGGCTCCGCCCGAGGGCGTCCCGCTACCTTCCCCTCATGGCGTTGACTCATGGCACGTGCACGGACCGGTTCGCAGCGGTGCGCGAGGCGTTGGCGGCCTCGCTGGACGACAAGGACGTGGGGGCGTCGGTCGCCGTGTACGTGGACGGCGAGCCGGTGGTCGACCTCTGGGGCGGGTACGCCGACGCGGACCGCACCACACCGTGGGAGCGGGACACCCTCACCCATGTGTGGTCCACCACCAAGACGATGACCGCCCTGTGCGTGCTGATACTCGCCGACCGGGGCGAACTGGACCTGGACGCGCCGGTGGCGACGTACTGGCCCGAGTTCGCGGCGGCCGGCAAGGAGGACGTACGCGTCCGCCATGTGCTCGCGCACACGGCAGGGCTGCCCCGCTTCGACGAACCCACGACGCTGGAGGACCTGTACGACTGGCCGACCGTCACCTCCCGGCTCGCCGCGCAGGCACCGGCCTGGGAACCCGGCACCGAGGCCGGCTACCACGCCGTCACCCAGGGGTATCTGCTCGGGGAGATCGTCCGCCGGGTCACCGGCCGCAGCCTGGGCACCTTCCTCGCCGAGGAGGTCACGGGCCCGCTGGGCGCCGACTTCCACATCGGGCTCGCCGCCGAGCACGACCACCGGGTGGCGCCGATCATCGCGCCGCCCTCCTCCTCGCCCCGGGGCGGTCCGCCGCCCAACCCGGCCATACCGGACGGCACCGCCAACACGACCGCCTGGCGCCGCGCCGAGATCCCGGCCGCGAACGGTCACGGCAACGCCCGCTCGGTCGCCGCCGTGCAGTCGCTGCTGGCCTGTGGCGGGGCGGCGCGCGGTGTGCGGCTGCTGTCGGAGAAGGGGTGCGAACGGGTCCTGGAGGAGCAGTTCGACGGCACGGACAGCGTCCTGGGCGTCCCGATGCGCTATGGCATGGGCTACGGCCTGAACGGCGGCCAACTGCCCAACCCGCGCACCTGCTTCTGGGCCGGCTGGGGCGGCTCGATCGTCCTGGTCGACCTCGACGCCCGGATGACCGTGGCGTACGTGATGAACCAGATGATCGACGAAGGACTCGGCGACGACCGGGCCTTCACGATCCTCGCGGCCGTCTACGAGGGCCTGTCGGCCTGAGCCCGACGGCACACCCCTCCTGACCGCACCGGCCACACGACCGCACGCGCCTCGCACCGGCCCAGGGAACCCCGGGCCGGTGCGAGGCGTGCCAAGGATGTCTGGCAAGATCAACTGCCCTCGGTGGAACCAGAACCCCGCATTCCCCCTCTCCAGGGTCGGGGGCGCACAGGTGAGGACCGCGGCCTCCTCCGACCTGCCGCAACACGATGTTCATGCCCTGTGCATGGTGTTGCTGCAGGGGGTCCGTCCACCATCGGATCACGATCATCCGCCCGTCATCCGCCCGTCATCGCCCAGGAGTTCGCATGCCCAGCCGCCGTCGCTTCCTCGCCGGGACCGCCGCCGTCGGCGCGACCGGGGCGGCGGCCGGCTGTGTCGCGCACGAGGGACGCAAGGCCGGAGTGCGCGAGGCCGCCGCTCCGCAGGTGA
>NZ_LRTR01000613.1 GCF_001550375.1 Streptomyces europaeiscabiei
CCCGACCTCCGCCGTGCCCCCGTGCGCGGCCGCCCGCTCCCGCACCCCGACGAGCCCATGCCCACCGCCGCCGTGCCCGCCCTGGGGACCGCGCCCGTCATCCGTCACGCGAACAGCCAAGTCCTCGTCCCCATAGGTGAGTTGAACAGACGCGGTGCGGGCAGCCGCATGCCTGACGGTGTTCGTCAGCGACTCCTGGACGATCCGGAAGACGGACGCCCCGACCGCCCCAGGAAGCTCCCGCTCCCGCCCCACCACCTCGTACCCGACCTCAAGCCCACTGCCCCGCACCCGGTCGAGCAGTGTGAGCAGGTCCGCGAGCACGGGTTGCGGCTCACGAGGCGCCCGCCCCGGTGCGTATCCCTCGCCGACCCCCTCGCCGCCCCCCTCGTCACCCTCCCGCAGCACGCCCAGCATCCGGCGCAGCTGGACCATGGCGTCCCGCCCGGCGTCGGAGATCGCGTCGAAGGCGGCCTCGGCCCGCTCCGGAGCGGTACGTACCGCCACCGGCCCGGCCTCCGCCTGCACGATCATCAGGCTCACCGCATGGGACAGGATGTCGTGCATCTCGCGGGCGATCCGGGCCCGTTCACGCGCGGCGGCCCGCTCGGCCTCGACACGGTTCGCCCGTTGGCGGGCATCAGTGAGCCGCCCGAAGACGTACGCCGCCGCGAACACGAAGGCGGAGAAGGTCAGTTCACGCACCGACCGGCTGTTGAGCCCCACCCCCACCGGCACCGCGACCAGTACCAGCAGCCCGGTGACCATCCGCTTCCACGTCGACGACAGCGCGGCGATCGTGTAGACGATCACCAGCCCGTTGTACGGCAACGGCTGCCCGGGTCCGTCCAGCGCCAGCTTGTACACCATGCTGGTCACCAGGATCGCCAGCAGCACGGCGAGCGGAGCCCGCCGCCGCCACACCAGCGGCACCACGGTCAGCGTCGTCAGCCCGTACGCCGCCCATGTCGCGGGCGGCAGCCCCGCAGCCCGCGGCACCACGAACGGCATCGTCATCGCCCCCTGCACCAGCAGCGCGACCCCGGCATCCACCACCCACGGATGAGCGTCCCCGAGCGCCCGCCCCCGCAACCACCACCCCCGCGCCCCGCTCACTCCCCGTATGCCCGTCACGATTCCCCACCGTAACGGGCGCGGCACACCCGCCGACGGGACCTGCCCGACCACAACCGCTCCCGGACCCGGACCCCCGCCCGCCCGTGTCAGCCCGAAGTCCCGCCCGCCGCGCCCCCGTACAACTCGGCACGCACCCGCTCGGCGGCCCGCGCGGCGAGCGCGATGCCGGTGCCCCGGTCGCCGCCGGACGTCACGACGACGAGGACGCCTCCCACGCGGACGTGAACGACGTGGGTCGCATCACCGTCGTACTCGTCGCCCCCGGTCCGCCGCGTGAACTCCGACAGGGCCTCGTCCCCGAGGGCGTCGACCTCCCGGGCCTCGTGATGCTCCTGAACCGGGGCGCCGTCCGTATCGACGGTCACGTCCGGACACGTCTCGTTCAGCAGACGCCGGATCTACGGCCAGCAGGACGACGGGCGCCACCGAGCCCGCACGCACGACGGCCCGCACGACACCTTCCCCTTCGGCGAACGTTCGCCCGCCCCGAAACGCTAGACGCCGCGCGCGATGCTCGGCGCCGGTGCCGTACTCCGCCGCCGTACCAGCCGCGTCGGCACCAGCGTCGTCCCGTGCTCCTGCGCCCCCTCGTCCCCCTCGCCGCCGCCCTCCCGCATCTTGCTGAGCACCCCCTCCACACACAGCCGCCCCACCTCGGCGAAGTCCTGGTGGACGGTGGTGAGGGGAGGCAGGAAGGACGCGGCCTCGGGGATGTCGTCGAAGCCGACGACGCTGACGTCCTCGGGGACCCGGCGCCCGCGCTCGTTCAGGGCCCGCAGCAACCCGAGGGCCATCTGGTCGTTCGCGACGAACACGGCGGTACAGTCCGCCTGTTCGGCGATCCGCAGCCCGGCCCGGTACCCCGACTCCGCGGACCAGTCGCCGCGCACGAGGGGCGGTACCTCCCGGACGCCCGCCTCGTCGAGCGTGGCGCGCCACGCGTTCGCCCGCCGCTGCGCCGCGAACGAGTCCTCGGGCCCGGCCAGATGCCACACCGTCCCGTGCCCCAGCTCCAGCAGATGCCGTACGGCGTCCCGCGCACCGCCCGCCTGGTCGGTGTCGACGACGGTGTACCGGTCCCCGGCGTCCGAGTCGGCGACCACGACCTGCACACCGGGCGGCACCGACACGGTCGCCGCGTCGAGCAGATGGACCTCCATGATCACGATGACGGCGTCCACGGCCAGCTCCCCGAGCCGCGAGAACGCCCCGTTCACCTCGTCCTGCGTCGGCACGGCGACGGGCAGCAGCGTGACGGCGTACCCCTCCCGCGCGGCGGACGTGGCGATCGCGTCGAGCGTGCGGATGTTGCCGAGGGTGGAGAGGGAGAAGGTGATCACGCCGAGCGTGCGGAACTCCCCGCGCCGCAGCGCCCGCGCGGCACTGTTGGGCCGGTAGCCCAGCTCCCGCATCGCGACGAGCACCTGCTGCCGGGTGTCCGCGTTGACCCCGGCGAACCCGTTGGACACACGGGAGACGGTCTGGGACGAGACCCCGGCGAGCCGCGCGACGTCGCCCATGGAGGGCCCCTGCCGGGGCCGGGCGGAACGTCTCCTCGTACTACGACCGTCGGTCGCGTCCACCTGGTTCCCCCGACTCTTCCGGCTCGTGCGGCTCGTGCGGCTCATGTGGCTAGTGCGGCTCATGCGGCTCATGCGGTTCGTGCGACTCTGGCGACTCGTCCGGCTGTTCTGGCTGCTCCGGCCCTTGCGGCTCTTCCGACACTTCCGGAACGACCTGTTGATCTCTTACGAATCCTTGACCGCCGCGATTCGGACAGTGTAGACATCCGCCTCAGTGAATGTTTACGTAAACATTCACTGAGACAGACCATACGAGAACGCGCCGAACCACCTCGAAGCGCAGTAAAAGCTTCGCATCGAACCGCTGTAAAGACGCTTCGCACGAACCGCAGTAAAGACGCGTCGCACCGAACCGCACCACGGCTGAACGCCGGCCCCGATCTCTGTGTCTCGCCGGGACGCGGCACACGGAAGAGTTGGAGTACTCGAATGGCACACCGCACCCGTACGAGACGGCTTTTCGGGGCCATCGGCGTCACGGCCCTGGCCACCGGAACCGTCATGGCCACGACCTCCCTGCCGATGGCGCACGCCGACACGTCGGCCGCCGTCGCCTCGGTGACGGTCCGCCCCGATCCCTCCTACAACGGGGACAGCTTCGAGGGCTGGGGCACCAGCCTGGTCTGGTTCGCCAACGCCACCGGCGACTACCCCGCGGACGTACGCGAGAAGCTGGCCGACCTCCTCTTCGGCAAGGACGGCCTCGACCTCAACATCGCCCGCTACAACATCGGTGGCGGCAACGCGCCCGACGTCAAGGACTACCTGCGGGCCGGTGGCGCGGTCGAGGGCTGGTGGAAGGCCCCGGCGGGCACCACCCGCGAGGACGTCGACTGGTGGAGCGCCGACGACAAGAACGACTGGAACAAGGACGCCGACGCCACCCAGCGCTGGTGGGTCGACCGCATCAAGAACGACATCGACCACTGGGAGACCTTCAGCAACTCCCCGCCGTGGTTCATGACGGAGAGCGGCTACGTCTCCGGCGGCTTCGACTCCAAGAAGGACCAGCTGAAGGCCGACTCGGTCGACGATTTCGCCAAGTACCTGGTCGGCGCCACCGAGCGTCTGGAGAAGGCGCACCACATCAAGGTCGACACCCTCGACCCCTTCAACGAGCCCAACACCGACTACTGGGGCACCAAGCTCGGTGCCGACGGCCAGCCCACGGGCGGCCGTCAGGAGGGCGCCCACATCGGCCCCGAGCTTCAGCAAAAGGTCATCAAGGCACTCGCCCCGGTCCTGGAGAAGTCCCGTTCGGACGCGGAGATCTCCGCGATGGACGAGACCAACCCGGGCACCTTCGCCACGAACTGGAACTCCTACCCCCAGGCAGTCCGCGACCTCGTCGGCCAGATGAACGTCCACACCTACGGCACCAGTCAGCGCACCACGGTCCGCGACCTCGCCAAGGGCGCCGACAAGCCGCTGTGGATGAGCGAGGTCGAGGGCGACTGGGGCGACGGTCAGAGCTTCACCGACATGCGCCCCGGACTGGGCCTCGCCCAGCGCATGGTCGACGACCTCCGCGAACTGGAGCCCCAGGCCTGGGTCTTCTGGCAGCCGGTCGAGGACTACGACAACATGAAGCCGGGCGGTGAGTCCGCCAAGGGCGGCAACTGGGGCTCCATCCAGCTCTCGTTCTCCTGCAAGTCGTCGGACACCCTGAAGTCGTGCCCGATCTACACGAACACCAAGTTCGACACGGCCCGTAACTTCACGCACTACATCAAGCCGGGCGACCGCCTCATCAAGACCAACGACGAGTCGAGCACGGCCGCGGTCGCGAAGAAGGGCAAGAAGGCCACGGTCGTCCACGTCAACAGCACGACGGCACCCCGCGCGGTGACCCTCGACCTGTCCAGGTTCGGCGACGTCGGGAAGCACGCGAGGGTCACCCCGGTGGTGACGGACGCCGCCGGCAAGCTGATCCGCCAGAAGGCCGTGGAGGTCACGGACAAGAAGGCCACGATCACGGTCCCGGCCCAGTCGGTGACGTCGTTCCTGATCAGTAACGTCTCGGGCGTGGACGCTTCCTCGGCCGAGATCCAGGACGACCGCACCTACACGCTGACGGGCTTCCAGAGCAACAAGAACCTCGCCATCGCCGCCGACGGCAAGAGCCTGGTCATCAAGAACCCGAACGCGACCAACCCCGCCGGCCAGCGGTGGACCCTGGACCGCATCGGCACCGGCCCGACGGACAACCGCACCCGCTTCGCCCTGACCGAGGCCGCCTCGCACAAGCGCCTGGCGATCCGCGGCGGCTCCCTGGTGGCCGAGGCCGACACGGGCGCCCGCGACACCGCCGCTCAGTGGATCCTCTCCACCACGGGCGACGGCACCTGGACCCTGGTGAACGCGGCCACCGGCCAACTCGCCGACGTCGGCGGCCAGTCCACGAACGACGGCGCCGGTGTGGGCGTCTGGTGGCCCAACTCGGGCTTCAACCAGCGCTGGAAGCTGACGGACGTCACACCGGCCGGCTGACAGCACAAGCCAGGCCCTACGGCCGACAAGGAAGCCCCAGGCACTGCCTGGGGCTTCTTCGTGTCCAGTGAGGGCGCAGGGACGGCTCCACGACCTTGAACAGAGCATCGGCATCCGGCCGCCCATGGGCGTACACGACAGCCTCACCGCCCCCGGACTCATCACCGTCGACCTGGTCGGCCCGGCCGTCCCCGGCCGCAGCCGCGCCGGGTGAATCCATGCCTGACCGGAATGAATCAAACGATCACATGCGGTCGAGGCACGGCTTCTCAGTCCTGGGCGGGGATGTCCAGGGCGGTCCCGTACAGGCGCGAGACCCGAATAAGGATCACCACGCGCCGGTCGGGCAGCGGCTGCTCGCCGAGCGCAGCCCCGTCGGCCGGGTCCACGATCTCTGCCTCGCCCTCCGCCACCGCGAACGACCAGACGTCCGGGCCGCTGACATGCAGTGAGGTGTGCGGGTCGCGGCGCAACTGACGGACCTTGAGGCGGTCGGCGGTGGAGGAGACGCGCAGTACGCGCTCCTCGGAGTTCCAGTCGTAGAGGACGGTCGACAGGTGCGGGTGGCCGGTGCTCCTGACGCTCGCGAGTACGCCGAACCGCTGCTGCCGCAGCAGTTGGGAGAGCTCCTGGTCGCTGAGTACCCGGGGGGCCGGGCCGTCGTTCTTGGTGGTGCCTGCGGTGCCTGCGGTGCCTGCGGTGTCTGCGGTGTCTGCGGTGTCTGCGGTGCCTGTGGTGGTCTCGGTGGCGGTGTCCTCGCTCATGGGGATCGGCCTTTCGGTGGTCGGGGTGTGGGCGTGTGAGAGGGCGGGTCAGACGGCCGTGGCATGGGCGGGAGCCGGCGTGTCGGCGGCCGGTTCCTGGGCGGCCCGCCGCTCGGGGCGCCGCAGCATCGTGAAGGCGACGGCGAAGGCGATGACCAGGAGCCCCGCGCCCGCCGCGAAGGCGAGCCGGTAGCCGCCGGTCAGCGCCTCGGCAGCCGTCCGGCCCTGTGCCGAGAGGCTCTCGGTGCGGGAGGCGGCCAGGGTGGACAGGACCGCGACGCCCAGGGCCATGCCGAGCTGCTGGGTGGTGTTGAACAGCCCGGACGCGAGACCGGCGTCCTCCTCGTTCGCGCCGGACATACCGAGCGTGGTCAGCGCCGGCAGCGCGAGGCCGAAGCCCGCGGCGAGCAGCATGACCGGAAGGAGGTCGACGGCGTAACCGGCCTGCACGGGGACGCGGGCCAGGAGGGCGAGGACGCCGATGAGGAGCACGATGCCCGCCAGCAGGACGTTGCGCTCACCGAAGCGGCCGTTGAGGCGGGCGGAGACTCCCAGCGAGACGGCGCCGATGACGGCGGCTGCCGGGAGCATCGCGAGGCCGGTCTCGGCGGCGCCGTATCCGAGCACCTTCTGCATGTACAGGGCGACGAGGATCTGGAAGGAGAAGAGCGCGGCGACCATCAGGATCTGGACCAGGTTGGCGGCGGAGACGCTGCGCGAGCGGAAGATCCGCAGGGGCATCAGGGGGTTCTTCGCGGTGGCCTGGCGGACGAGGAACGCGGCGAGCAGTACGGCGGCGAGGGCACCGGAGCCGAGGGTGCGGCCCGAGGTCCAGCCGTACTCCTCGACCTTGACGACGGTGTAGATGCCGAGCATCAGACCGGTGGTGACCAGGACCGCGCCGAAGACGTCCGCGCCCGCTCCGAGACCCAGACCGATGTCACGGGGCAGGACACGGACGGCGATCGCGAGGGCGGCGATGCCGATCGGCAGGTTGATGAAGAAGATCCAGTGCCAGTTGAGCGCGTCGGTGAGTACGCCGCCGAGGACCTGGCCGATGGACGCGCCCGCCGCGCCGGTGAAGCTGAAGACGGCGATGGCCCTGGCGCGCTCCCTGGGCTCGGTGAACAGCGTCACGAGGATGCCCAGGCTGACGGCGGAGGCCATCGCGCTGCCGATGCCCTGGAGGAAGCGGGCGCCGATCAGTGCGGCGGGCGAGGTGGCCACGCCGGCCAGCAGCGAGGCGGCGGTGAAGACGGCGGTGCCGGCCAGGAACATGCGCCTGCGGCCGATCAGGTCGCCGAGCCGGCCGGCCAGCAGGAGCAGGCTGCCGAACGCGATGAGGTAGGCGTTGACGACCCAGCTGAGGCCGGCGGGGGTGAACCCCAGGTCGTTCTGGATGGTCGGCATCGCCACGGTCACGATGGAGCCGTCGAGGATGATCATCAGCATCCCGGTGGCGATGACTCCGAGGGCGAGCCGGCGTGAGCGCGGGGCGGCGGGAGAAGCGGGTGACGGCGCGGATCCGGATGCGGCGGACATGCGGTCTCTCCTGTCGGTCGGGGCAACAGGAGAGACCGTAGCAGATGGTTTTGTTGCAGACTATTTCTTTCGGTCTTACTTCTGGGCCTCGCCTTCCTCGCCTTCCTTGGTTTCCTCGCCCTTGGCCTCGCTCTCCGTCTACCTGGACTGGCGCGCCCGGCGGGCGGTGCGCGGGGCCTCGACGGGGTTCGACAGGCCATCGCCGACCAGGCGCTTCAGGGCCCGTAGGAGGGCTGTCCTGTCCGCCTCGGGGAGTGTGGCCAGGGCGTCGCGATGCACGCGGTCGACGATCTTCTGGCTCTGCCCGGCGATGCGGGCACCCTCGTCGGTGACGGCGATGATCCGGGCCCGCCGGTCCGTGGTGGAGGGGCGGCGCTCGGCCAGACCCGCCTTCTCCAGGGCGTCCACCGTCACCACCATCGTGGTCTTGTCCATGTCGCCGATCTCGGCCAGCTGGATCTGGGTGCGCTCCTCCTCCAGGGCGTGGACGAGCACGCAGTGCATGCGGGCGGTCAGGCCGATCTCGGCGAGGGCGGCCGACATCTTGCTCCGCAGGACGTGACTGGTGTGGTCGAGCAGGAACGACAGGTCCGGTTCGGTGCGCGCGGGTGTCATGGCGGTCATGTCTGCCAGCGTAGAACAAATCGATCCGAGGCGGATTATCCAGAAGAGGCCTTGATGGCGCTCAAGCGATGTGAGCGAGTACCCCTACTCACTTGAGTACGCGTGCTCAAGTGGAGGCGGTGGCTTGCGCCGAGACTTGGCGCATGAGACGAACTCCTGCCCCGACTGGCACGGCTGCCCGCTCCCCGCGCCGCCCGTGGCCCACGCTCGCGACAGCGGCTCTCGCGGCTTTCGCGGCTCTGGCGCTCGCCGCCTGCGGCACCGAGAAGGCAGACGCCGGCGGACCGCAAAGCAGCCCCGCTGGCGCCGCCGGGGCCCGGCCCGACGCGGCCTTCACGGAGATGCTGAGCGAGATCGCGCGGCAGTGTCCCCCGAGCGGTCCGGCGGAGGCGCCGCCGTCCGGTCCGGCGGAGGCGCCCCCAACCGGTCTGCCGGAGTCGTTGCCATCCGGTTCGGCGGAGTCGTTGCCGCCCGGGGAGACACCGCCGAGCGACGCGATCGAGCCGATCGTCCCCACGGCGGGGCCGGAGGTGGAGTTGAATGCCCGTGACTGGTGCGCGGGCAACCACCATGAACTGCGCATCACCCAGGCGCTCTGGGACCTGGCGGATCCCACCCCCACCAAGGTCCGGACGGTCCTGAACGACCTCGGCTACATCGACGAGCGCATCCACGACCTCAAGCAGTCCGGTACGACCACGCGGTTCTCTCTGGACCTGCGCGACCAAGGCGGACGGCTCTGCTTGGACGGCTCGGTGGCCGGTGAGGAGACCGTCGTCGAGAAGTGCGTTGCCCCCGCGACCGGCCCGTTCACGCCTGGAGACCGGAAAGAGTGACCGTCGGCTTCAGTCTCCCGGGCCGCGATGACAGGAGGCGTCGACGCTGCCGCTTCTCGTGAACAAACCGAGTCATGGGCTCCGCCAGGAGCATGGGGAGCACCCATCAACTGCGCTGCGGCCACCCCCGGCAGGCCCATGGAGGGTCCTGTCGGGAGCCGGTCCGATGACCTGCCTGTGCTGGGACGTTCTACGCGCGCCCCAGGATGTGCGCCGTTCCGGGCGAGGCCTGAACCGACTGACGGCAGTCCGGCGCCGTCGGGGGTGTCGGCTCGCCGTCGAGGGCGCGGCACAGGGCGGCGTGGAGATGCTCGGCCTCGGCGAGGGTCAGGGTCAGCTCGGTGTCCGTGGCCTGCCCGCCGGTGAGACACAGGCGTAGCGGTACGGCGAGACGATTGTCGCCGGTGCGCTGTACAGGCCGACCAGGTGGGCGCTCGATGGTCCAGCTCATGATGCCGCCCTCCCGATGCGCGCGAGGCGGTACGTGCCCCACAGTTGCCGTCCGTCCTTGCAGCCGTCCTGTGCCTTGGGGGTGCCCCTGCAGCCATCGGCGCACTTGCGAGCGTGCTCGAACCACAGGCGGTATGCGCGGAGCATGGGGATCTCTGATCGGGGCGAGGCTGCGGTGTGCCGTCCATCGGTCATCAGCTTGCCTCCGCGAACTGCGCGGCCTGGCCGATACGTTGGTGCACCACGGGCGGCAGGAGATAGGCACCCACGAGGGTGCTGCTGATGTCATCGGCGGTGATGGCGGGCAGTCCTGCGCGAGGTCGTGGAGGCGAGGTCCTGCGACGACGCGCGCTCGCGAGGAACGGGGCCCACATCTCCGGTGAGGGGCAGCGTGCCGGAGGGCTCGGGGCGGCCTCCGTGGAGGTGCCGATGTACAGGTCAGGTGGCGGCGGGCGGTGGGCACTGGTCACATGCAGTCCGAAGAGCACTGCCCTGAACCAGGCAAGTGCCCGTGATACAAGGTGCATTGTCGATCTCCTGGTGGATCGGCCATGCCCCGGGGCCGTGTCAGCGGTCGCCGGGGCTCTGTTGCGGCCTTGTTGATACGAGCGCCCAGAGGCGGTCACCTTCGCCCCGGGTGACCCCTGCGTCGTAACCCGGTACGAATTCCTCGCTGACAGCCAGTCCGTTCAGTTGTCCGAGTCGTGGGAGCCGATGGCCGTCACCGACGGGACGCCGATCGTCCTGCCCGAGATGGGACCGCTCGCCGGTATGGGTGTGGTGGAGCGGATGCGTTCCATCGGGATCGTCATCGAGACCGCCGTGGAGGTGCCGCGTCCGGCGCGAGTCACCCAGGAAGAGGCCAATCTGCTGGGTGTCAGCGTTGGTGAGCTGCTGACCCGCATCGAGCGCACCTACTACGACAGCGACGGACGTCCCGTCGAGACGGCGGACATCACCGTGCCGGACGTGCGTTGGGAAATCGCCTACGAGATCTCGATCGAGTGAGCCGCGCGCTGACCGCGTACGCGCCGACCGCGATAACATCCGCGCCCTGACGTCGACTTGACGTCGACCTGAAGGGGGCCAGCGCTGTGACGACCATCGCGGTGACCGGGCACCTGGACCTGACCGAGGGCACCGTCCCTCTGGTGCGGGCGGCCCTGGACGCCCTGCTCGGGCCGTACGCCGTCGGTGGGCGGCTCATCGGGGTTTCCTGTATCGCCAAGGGGGCCGACACCCTGTTCGCCGAGGCTGTTCTCGCCCTCGGCGGGCGGCTGGTCGTCGTCACCCCGTCGCGTGACTATCGCCGGAACACGGTCGAGGCCGAGCACGGGGATTCCTACGACCGGCTCGTAGAGGCCGCCGGGGAGGTCGTCGTCCTTCCCTACGAGACGGCCGGCCGGCACGCGTACGAGGCTGCCAACGCGGTACTCGTCGAGCGGGCCGATCGTCTCGTCGCCGTATGGAACGGCGCTCCGCCCACCGGCAGCGGCGGCGGCACCGCCGATGCCGTCCTCGCAGCGCGGGCGGCCGGCATCCCCGTGGATGTCGTATGGCCGGACGGGGCCGCTCGGCGAGGGTGAGGTGGGCGTGAGGGCGAGCCGGGCCCTCGGGGTGCGGGTAGCTCCACCCCTGGTTCGGTGGGGGACCGCATGGCTTCGGGGACTCGGAAGCGGGACTGTTGAAGTAGGGCGGGCCCCGGAAGCGCAGAGTGCTCGAACGGAGAGAGAAACCATAAAGTCGACTCGGCCTTCGGAGACGCGTGCCACCGAGGGGTAGGACGGGGGCGGGTTCGGTCCGCTGCTCCGGCGGCGTGTATCGACTTCAGCGCGGCAGCGTGGTCGATGGCCCAGGCCGTCGGCCGCGAGCGGCAGAACCAGGTCGCGTCTCTCCGGGTCCTCCCAGGGTTCGGGTCAGGGTGATCACTGATGGGCAACGGCTGCTGTGCGCAGCAGAGTTGGCGGTGTCACCAAGGCCCGTCAACGCCTCTCTGTCCGAAGGAACCTGGATGCGCATCCGCCTCGCCGTCACCGCCCTGTTCCTGGCCACCGCTCTCGCCGTCGGCGCGGCGCCGCCCGGGACGGCCGCCATGGCTGCTGCCGGCGCGCCGGCTCCCACGCCCCCCACCGTCCAAGACGTCCTCGACCGCTTGCCCGACGACGTCGTGGCCGGCGCGCTGGTCAGACGGGACGGTGTGGGGGCCGCCGCCGGTCCGGTCACCGCTGACGCGCATTTCCGGATCGGCAGCGTCACCAAGGTGTTCACCAACACGGTGGTGCTCCAGCTCGTTGCCGGGCACCGGATCGACATGGACGCACCGGCGCGACGGTACGTCCCCGGGGTGATGCCCGGCGCGTACGACCGCGTCACCGTACGCCAACTCCTCAACCACACGAGCGGTCTGCCCCGGCCCGCCGCGACCCCCGGCCCGGCCGACGGACCGGGATGGTGGCTGAAGTCCGTGACACCCCAAAACGCCCTGCGCGACTCCTTCGCCACAGCCACAGCCACAGCCACAGCCACAGCCACAGCCACGGCGACTGACTCGCCGCCCGCCCCCGCCCCCGCCCCCGGCTCCGAGCAGCAGTACAACGGCCTCAACTCCCTCGTCCTCGGCCTGATCATCGAGAGGGTCACCGGTCACTCCCTCGCCCAGGAACTGGAGCGCCGGATCATCCGGCCGCTGCGCCTGCTCCACACCCGCCTGCCCGCCGCCGCCGACCCGACGATCCCCTCGCCCCACGCACAGGTGTACGTCGATGGGCAGAACGTGACCGAGCAGAGCCCGTACCCGTGGGCCGAGGGCGGCATGATCTCCACCGCCGCCGACCTGGACCGCTTCCTCACCGCTCTGTTCCGGGGCCGCCTGCTCCCGCCCGCCCAGCAGAAACTGGTGTTCGAGGTGCCGAAGGTGAACAGCGCCGCCACCAACACGAACTGCTCCGGCCCAGCGGCCTGCTACAGCATCGGCGGGCTCATGCGCCACCAGCTCCCGAACGGCGAGTACGCATGGGGCAAGACAGGTTCCCGCCCCGGCTGGGACAACGGGTTCTTCGCCACCCGTGACCTCAGGCACCGCGTGGTGTACTCCCTCAACCCGACGGGGGCGGGCTCCGACCTCGCGCACATCAAGGCGATCGTCACCACCGCACTCGCCGACTGACAACCGAGAACCCGTCCCGCCCCGCCCGGTGCACAAGGCCAAGCGCGGCCGAAGACCGAGCAACCGGCGAGCCTTCCCGGCCACAGCACTGGCTCCGCTCCCGGTTCGGTGGGGGACCGCATGGCTTCGGGGACTCGGAAGCGGGACTGTTGGAGTAAGGCGGGTCCCGGAAGCGCTGGGTTCCCCAGACGGAGGGAGACTCCCATGAAGTCGACGCGGCCTTCAGAGACGAGTGCCACCGAGGGGCAGGACGAGGGCGGGTTCGGTCCGCTGCTCGTCGCATGGGATCGGGCGCATCCCGCCCCCGTCGCCGACCCCGACTGGCGGCACCTGCTGGACGAGATGGTTCACCCCGGTACTACTCGGGCGTTCCACCGGCTGGCCGAGGCCGAGGCCGTGGCTTGAGGCCGCACTCGTACGGGGTTCCCTCCGGCCCTGTACGGAGTCAATGGTGCCGGTGTCATCGGACTTGAGGCCCCGGCTCAGCAATGCGGGCGGATTCCGGGGCCTCGCGCGTACGCCGTCCGTCTCAGGCGGTCGTCAGGATGACCAGTCGCTGTGTCGCCCGCGTCATCGCCACGTAGTGGTCCACCGCTCCCTCGATGCCCTCGCCGAAGTCTTCCGGGTCGATGAGCACCACGAGGTCGAATTCGAGGCCCTTCGACAGCTCGGGGGTCAGGGAGCGGACCCGGGGTGCCGTACGCAGGAGCGGGCGCGACAGGGACGTCGTACGCGTGCCGGGGGCCGAGATGACGCAGGCGATGCCGTCGGCGTTGGCGGCCAGCCAGGTGTCCAGGGTCGCGTCCAGGTCCGAGGCCGGGCCGTGTACGACCGGGACACCCCCGCTGCGGATCGAGGTCGGGACGTTCGCGTCCGGGAGCGCGGCTCGGATCACCGGTTCGGCCTCCGCCATGATCTCCTCCGGCGTCCGGTAGTTGATGGTCAGGGAAGCCAGGTTGATGCGGTCGAGGCCCACACGCTTCAGGCGTTCCCGCCAGGACTCCGTGAAGCCGTGCCGGGCCTGGGCGCGGTCGCCGACGATCGTGAAGCTCCGCGACGGGCAGCGCTGCAACAGCATCTGCCACTCCGCGTCCGTCAGCTCCTGCGCCTCGTCCACGACGATGTGGGCGAACGGCCCGACGAGCAGGTCGGGGTCGGCGGTAGCGAGCTCGGAGTCGTCGACCAGGCTGACCTGGGCATCCTCGCCGCGGAGCATGTTCACCAGACCGATACCCTCGTCCCCGTCGGCGCCTGAGTTGGCCACGGCATCGATCAGGTTGTCGACGACCTGGGTCATGCGCTCGCGCTGGGCGGCGAGTGTGGCCGCGTGCCGGCGCTTGCGGCGGGCCGTCTCGGGGTCGCCGAGGCGTTGGCGGGCCGCGTCCAGGAGGGGGAGGTCGGACGTCGTCCAGGCCTGGGGCTCGTCGCGCTGGAGGCTCTGTACCTCCTCGCGGTTCAGCCAGGGCGCGCACATGCGGAGGTACGCCGGTACCGACCACAGGTCCCCGACCAGGTCCGCCGCCTCCAGGAGGGGCCAGGCACGGTTGAAGGTCGTGACCAGGTCCCTGTTCTGGAGGAGGGACCTGCGCAGAAGAGCGGGGGAGGGGGAGGCGGCGGTGTCCGGGTCGGGGTCGGGGTCGGCTTCGGCGTCGTGTTTGTCCGTCAGGATCGTCAGGAGCTCCTCCCAGACCTGGTGACGGGCCTCGTTGTGCGGGGTGCCGGGTTCCGCCGCGTCGAAGGCAGCGGTCCAGTCCTCGGGGCTCAGCCAGATGTCGGACCAGGGGGTCGTGACCGTCATGCCCTTGGCGGGGGGTTCCTCGTAGAAGCGGACGGCCTTCTCGACCGAGCCCACGAGAGCCGCCGACGACTTCAGACGCGCCACCTCCGGGTCGCTCTCCGTACCGGCCGCCGCCCCCTCCGCGACCAGGTCGCGCAGGATGCACGTCTGTACGCCCTCCTCGCCGAGGCTCGGGAGGACGTCGGCGACGTAGGAGAGGTACGGGCGGTGCGGGCCCACGAAGAGGACACCGCCCCGGCGGTGCCCCAGACGGGGGTCGGAGTGGAGAAGGTACGCGGAGCGGTGGAGGGCCACGACGGTCTTGCCGGTGCCGGGCCCGCCGTCCACGACCAGGGCGCCACGGGAGCCGGCGCGGATGATGGCGTCCTGGTCGGCCTGGATGGTGCCGAGGACGTCCCGCATGCGCTCCGACCTGTTGGTGCCCAGGCTGGCGATGAACGCGGACTGGTCGTCGAGGGAAGCCGCGTGGTGGTCGGTGAGCCCGTCCAGTTCGTCCCGGGAGAAGACCTCGTCCCAGTAGTCGCTGATACGGCCGTTGGTCCAGCGGTAGCGGCGGCGGCTCGTCAGGCCCATCGGGTTGGCGTGGGTCGCGCCGAAGAACGGCTCGGCCGCCGGGGACCGCCAGTCGATCAGCAGGCGCCGGCCGGTCGCGCTGTCCGTGAGGCCCAGGCGGCCGATGTAGACGGGGTCGGCGTCGTCCGGGCTCACCATGTGGCCGAGGCACAGGTCCAGGCCGAAGCGGCGCAGGGTGCGCAGGCGGGCGGTCAGGCGGTGGACCTCCGTGTCCCGGTCCATCGCCTGCCGGCCCATGCCGCCTGGGGCCCTGCGTGCGGCGTCGAGCTGGGCGGACACCTCGGCGATCGACTGTGCGAGGCACGCGGCGAGCGCCGCGAAGTACCGCTCGTCGGCGGCGATCAGGGCCGGGTCGGCCTTGGCGGAGAGGCGGTCGGGGAGGTCGAACGCGCTGGGGATGGTCGGGGGGGTCACTTCATTCGCTCCGAACGCTCCGAATGTGAGGTCGTTTACGACCATGGGCCCTTCTGGGTGTCCTGCTGGGTCCTACTGGGTCTGGGCGTCCTGCTGGGTGGTCCCGCTCGGCGGGTCTGGATGAGTCAGCGGGTCTGGATGAGTCAGCGGATCTGAACGAGTCGACGGATCTGGATGACGGGTCTGCCCGATCGGTCAGCTGCGCACGATCGTGTCAAGGAGCAGCTTCGCCGCCACCGTCGCCCCGTCCGTGTGGACCGTTTGGGCGACGGCGGCCGCCCGTACCCGCGTCTCGGGCGCCAAGGCCACCTCCAACGCAGCCGACAGGGAGTCGAACGTCGGGGTCGGGCCGTCGTGCGCCGCACCGATGCCGAGCGAGGCGACCCGGCTCGCGAAATACGGCTGGTCCGCGCCCTGGGCCACCACCACCTGGGGCGCGCCCGCCCAGGTCGCCGTGGTCGTCGTGCCCGAGCCGCCGTGGTGGATGACGGCGGCGACCCGGCGGAACAGAGCGTGGTGGTTGGTTTCGCCGACGACGAAGCAGTCGTCCCGGTCGTCGACGAGGGCCAGCTCGGCCCAGCCCCGGGAGACGATCGCGCGGCGCCCCTGCGCACGGATGGCCTCGATGGATGCCCGGGCGACGTCCTCGGAGCCGCCTATGGCGATGCTGCCGAAACCGACGTACACGGGCGGCGCTCCGGCGTCCAGGAACGCCGTCAGCTCGGGCGGGAGCGGACGCTCGTCGGGAACGATCCACGTGCCGGTCTGTACGACGCCGGGGTCGGAGCGTCCCTGTCGTGGGTCGGCCGTGGGGTCGGAAGGTCCCGGCCGTAGGTCCGACGCGGAGCCGGACGGCTCCGACCGCAGGTCCGACATGGGATCCGACATGGGCTCCGGCATGGGATCCGGCACGGGGACCGACACAAGATCCGACGGCACCTGCCACGCGTTCCGTCCGTCCCACGGGTCCAGGACCGGATCCGTCGCCAGCCACGGGCGGTCGGTGAAGACGTGGTCGCGGACGTTTTCCACCGGCGGCAGACCGACCGACGCCCGGTGGGCATTGATCACCTCGCGGAACAGGTCGTTCGCGCTCTGCGCGTCCAGGTCCCACAGCGCGCGGTTGTCGGTCACGTCCGGCGGCAACGGCTTGCCCGGCCGCTGCATCGGCGGGTGGTGCGGCGACGGCAGGGAGACGGACTGGAAGCTCGCGTACACGTACGGGATGTTCAGTTTGTCGGCCACCGACCGCACACAGGCCGCGGCCGGGAGCAGGCCGGTCGCCACCAGCACATCGCAGCCCTCGGCCGCCTCGGCGACCGTGTCGAACTGGGCGAGCAGCTCGGCCGCGCGCCGGGGCACGCCGCTCGCCGTCGGCGGCGTCGCCGCCGTCATCAGCGCGCGCACCGACCGGCCGAACGCCACCAGCGGTACGCCCACACCGGCCAGCCGCCGCGCGAACTCCTCGTCCGGAGGTGCGCACACCCGCACCTCCGCGCCGAGTCCGCGCAGCCTGACCGCGAGCCCCAGCAGCGGTTCGAGTCCTCCACGCGAGTCGTAGTTCGCCAACAGCACACGCATTCAGCGCCCCCGGATTCCGTCGATACTGGCCTAGGCCGGAGATTCTGCGCCACGACGGGGGCCTTGCCGCAAGCCCCCCGGTGCGCTATACGTTGAGAGTGGCAAGGAGTGGGTTGACTCCTTGCCTTTGTTCTTTCGCCCTGCCTTCGCTTTCGCCCGTCGGGGGACGGCCGGCTGCCAGGGGCTGCCAGGTCCGCCTCCCACTGCGGCCAGGACACCGCCACCGGCTGGAACATGGAACATGGCTGCGGCCGAGTCACCAGGGCGCGGCACGGGTAGTGCGCCAGGCATGCCGGAAGACATACCCGACCACGTCCTTCGAGAAGTCGTCGCGGAAATCCGCAGGTGGTCGGCGGAATGCCACGAGCACGCCCCCCGAAACATCAGGGTCGTGTCGACCACGCGCGACGCCGCACATGCCTTGTTGTATCCGGGCAGCGGATCCAGCGACCAGCCGGTGTTCTTCGCTTCCGCCGAGGGCGACTTCCACCTGATCGGCCCGGGGCCCACGCGCAGCGGGGTGTGGGCCGGGTTGTTCGTGACCTACCCCCCTGCGCGTGTCACCACGTTCACGCTGAGGCCGGAGGCATACGTCCCCCGGTCGGAGCTTGGCCGGCTGGGGCGGGTGTACGCGGCGGACCGGCCCAAGGGCACGGACTCGTAGGGTCCGGACCATGCACGGCAAACCGGCCCCGCACGGCAATCTGCCCTCGCACGGCGATCCGCCCTCGCACAGCACCCTGACGGAGCACGCCCGGTGTCTCTACGGCGACGAGTACCGCCCCCCCGGAGTGCGGCCTCGAACACCGGGAGCACTGCTTCGTCGAGGAGCTGACGTTCGCCGACGCGGAGCCCATCCTCGCCATGCTGCGCGAACTCTGCCCGCATGTGGCTGACGGCCACCTGCCGGTGTGGATTCGGAACCTGGCCCACCGGCTGGTGCTTCTGCAGCGGCCGGACGAACCGGCACTGATGCGGGCGGCTGCCGAGAGCCTGTGGATGCACGGCCCGGACTGGGACGACATCGCAGCCGACCTGACGCAGCGGGCCGACGCACTGGAGGCGGGCTGAGCAGGGACGCCCACCGTTCACAACCTCGGATGAGTGCCTGCGCGCAAGGTGAAATCCGATCCCTTCGCGGCCTCGTATCAGTCCGGAATCCGCCAGCCAGAAGCCGTCTGATCAGCCGTGATGCTCATGCTCACTCATGCCCGACGCGGCCCCCACCCCGTCATCCGTGGTTCACCCATGTGAACACAAACCACGTACCGATCTATTGACGTGTTCAGGCCATCCTCTGACACTCATGAGGGGAAAGCGCTTTCTGATCTGAGTGAACCTGAATGAACCCGAATGAATCGGTCAATCCGTCCAGGAGATCAACGATGCAAAAGACGCACGTGAGACCCGTCATGGCGACGGCGAGCGCAGGTCTGCTGGCAGGCCTGCTGGTCGCGTCGTCCGGTACGGCGGCGCAGGCCGCGACCGCACGGTACGAGGCCGAGACGTCGCCGGCCGTCTGCACCGGCACGATCGACTCCGACTGGACCGGATACTCGGGCAGCGGATTCTGCAACGGCACCAACGCCGCAGGCGCGTACGCGCAGTTCACCGTGACCGCACCCGCATCGGGCACGGCGACACTGTCCGTACGGTTCGCCAACGGCACCACCGCGGCACGGGCCGCGAGCGTCACGGTGAACGGTACGGCCGCCGCGACCACGTCCTTCGAGACCACCGGCACATGGACGGGGTGGACCACCAAGACACTGACCGTGCCCGTGACGTCGGGCAGCAACGTCATCCGGATCAACCCCACCGTCGCCACCGGGCTGCCCAACATCGACCGCCTCGACGCCGACGTGCCCGACGGCGGCACCACTCCACCGCCGGCCGGCTCAGCGCTGTACGTCTCGCCGAGCGGGACGGACGGAGCGGCCGGAACGATCTCGAACCCCACCACCCTCACCTCGGCGATCAGCCGGATCACCGCCGGCGGGACCATCTACCTGCGCGGCGGGACGTACGCCCGCTCGTCCACCGTCACCATCCCGGCCGGCAACTCGGGGACCGCCGCCGCCCGTACGAGGCTGTCGGCCTACCCGGGTGAGACGCCGGTCCTCAACTTCTCGGCGCAGAGCGAGAGTTCGTCGAACCGCGGACTTCAGATCAATGGCTCCTACTGGCACGTCTACGGGCTCGTCGTCGAGCGCGCCGGGGACAACGGGATCTACGTCGGCGGCAGCGACAATGTCATCGAGCGGACCGTGACACGGTTCAACCGGGACACGGGGCTGCAGTTGGGGCGGATGGCCTCCACCACCCCCGCCGCCGACTGGCCGTCCGACAACCTCGTCCTGCGCGCCGAGTCGCACGACAACGCCGACTCCGACGGGGAGGACGCGGACGGGTTCGCGGCGAAGCTCACCACCGGGACCGGGAACGTCTTCCGGTACGCCGTGGCCCACAACAACATCGACGACGGCTGGGACCTCTACACCAAGACGGACACCGGGCCCATCGGACCGGTGACCGTCGAGGACTCGCTCGCCTACGAGAACGGCACGCTCAGCGACGGCTCGCAGGCCGGGAACGGCGACCGCAACGGCTACAAACTCGGCGGCGACGACATCTCCGTGAACCACATCGTCCGGCGCAGCATCGCCTACGACAACGGCAAGCACGGTTTCACGTGGAACAGCAACCCGGGCACCATGGCGGTCTCCGGGAACGTGAGCATCGACAACACCGAGCGGAACTTCAACTTCGACGGCGGTACGTCGGTGTTCCGCGACAACACGTCGTGCCGCAGCGGCAGCGGTACGAACGACCGGATCATCGGCAGCTCCGACAGCTCCAACCAGTTCTGGTCCGGGACGAACGGCGCCCGCTGCTCCTCGTACTCCGGCGGCCTGCACTGGTCCTTCGGCAGCGACGGCAGCCTCGACGTCACCTTCGGGTGAGAGACGAGTGACGTGTCGCCCCCGCCCGCAACGGTTCGCCGTTACGGGCGGGGGCTTTCCGGTGTCGGGCCGGTCGGGCCGGTGCCGTCGACGAAGGCCGTCACGACCCGCGCGTACTCCTCCGGATGGGTCACGTGGGGAATGTGGCCGGCGCCCTCGAAGGTGAAGGTGTCCGCCTGGGGGAGGGCTTCGGCGAGGCGGGTGGTGACCGTGGCGAACCAGGGTGGGCCGGCCGTGCCCCGGGTGAGGAGGGCCGGGCCGGTGTAGGCGGAGAGGCCGGGGAGGTCCAGGTCGGCCCAGTGCGGGTCGTCGTGTTCGTCGAGGAACGTGGGGGCGTTGGCCAGGAAGGTCTGCCGGACCGGGGGAGGCAGTTGGTCCCAGGTGCCGGGGCCGACGGCGATCTCGTCCGTGAACCGGCGGGCCGCCGCCAGGGGTTCGTGCGCGCGGAGGTGGGTGAGGACGGAGGTGAACCTCTCGGTGATCTCCGCCATGAGGGGGCGTAGGCCGGGGTCGTCGGGGACGATGCCCGTGAGCGGGGGGTCGTGGGCGACGATGCCCCGGAAGAGGTGCGGGCGGCGGGCGGCCAGGCCGAGGGTGGTCGAGGCACCGAAGGAGTTGCCGGCGACGTAGGCCGGGGCGAAGTCCAGGGTCTCCATCAGGGCCGCCAGGTCCTCCTCGTCCTCGTGCCGTGAGCCCTGTCCCGGGGGGCGTTCGCTGCGGCTGTGACCGCGGCGGTCGTAGATCAGGACGCGGAAGCGTTCGGTGAGGGCGGGGAGGGCCGGGAGCCAGGCGTGGTGGTCGCCCCAGGAGCCGTGCACCAGGACCAGCGGGTCGCCGGACCCGGCCACCTCGTAGAAGAGTTCGACGCCGTTCGCCTCGGCCCTTGGCACGAGCGGTCTCCTTGTCCGTCGGGTCCACTGGGTGGTGGTGTGGACATGTAACCCAACGAGACGGCGCCCCCTCCGGCACTGTGGCTCCGCCGGTGCTCAGCCCTGCGGCTCGGAGATGTTGACCATCCACGGGATGCCGAAGCGGTCCGTGCACATGCCGAAGACGTCGCCCCACATCTGTTTGTCGAGGGGGACGGAGACGGTGCCGCCGGCGGAGAGCTTCTCCCAGTAGCCGCGCAGTTCGGTGGCGTCATCGCCGCTGAGGCTGACGGAGAAGTTGCTGCCGGGCGTGTACTCCATGCCGGGCGGGGTGTCGGCGCCCATGAGGGTGAAGCCGCCCGGGGTCTCCAGCATGCCGTGCATGATCTGGTCGGACTCCGGGGCGTCGGGTTGGCCGAAGCTGCCGAAGGTGTTCAGCGTCAGATCGCCGCCGAAGACCTCCTTGTAGAACTCCAGCGCCGGCCGGGCGTCGCCGTCGAAGCTGAGATAGGGGTTGAGCCGCGAAGCCACGAGAACCTCCTGAAAGCAGAGCAAACGGAGCGAACGGTCAGTTGTCCGGAGACTAGCCCCCGCCACTGACAACGGCATGCCGGGCCGTCGAGCGCATCCGGCGCCGGCTGCGCGGCGCGCCCGTCCGTCGGTCCGTCAGCCCGTACGGCGTGGCTTCCGTCACAAACGGAAGCCGACGCGTCAAGTCTTCACAAAGAACCCATCGGTAGCGGGAGTTCCTACTGTTACTTTCGCTTTCAAGATTCTGTGCGTATGCGTGTCTTCTTGTTCCCGCAGTTGCTCGAAGCTCCTTGAACCTCCCCCCACCGAGGCCCCCATGTCCAGCTCCTCCTCCCCGTCCTCGGCCCTCCGCGCGAGCGGCCGGCACCGCAAGGCCAAGGCTCCGAACCCGGCGCTGCGACGGGCGGCCGTGATCGCCGTGGTCGCCCCCGTCGCCGGGACGATCCTGGCCGGGACGTCCGCCTTCGCCGCCGACGAGACGACCGTGAAGGCCGGTGCCACCGAACTCGACGCCGCCGAGCAGAAGATCGCGGACAACCTGAACACGCGCAGCCAGGACACGCGCCTCGGCAGCAGGCTCAGCGGTGTCGTCATCGACGCCAAGTCCGACAAGGTGGTGTGGGGTCACAACGCGGACACCGCGCTGATGGCCGCGTCGAACACGAAGCTCGCGACCTCCACCGCCGCGCTGACGGTGCTCGGCCCGGACCACCGGCTCACCACGAGGGTCGTGTACGGCGACGGCACGCTGACCCTCGTAGGCGGCGGCGACCGCACCCTGACGACCGACGACCTCGACGCGCTCGCCAAGACCGCCGTCGCCGGGCTGAAGAACGCCGGGCTCACCTCGGTGAAGGTCCGCATCGACGACAGCCTCTTCCCCGAGCCGACTCTCGCGGGCGGCTGGAACACCGGCTACTACCCCGACTCCGTCGCCCCCGTACGCGCGCTGGTCGTCGACTCCCACAACGTCGACGACACCTCCCTCGACGCGGGCGGCGTCTTCGCCAAGCTTCTCGCCGGGCGGGGCGTGACGGTCGACGGCGGGGTCACGCGCGGGGTCGTCGGCAAGGGAGACGTGCCGGTCGCCTCGCACACGTCCGACAAGCTGTCCACGGTCGTCAAGCAGATGCTCAAGGTCAGCGACAACGACATCGCCGAGTCGCTGCTGCGGCTCACCGCGCTCGGCGCGGGCCGCTCCGCCACCTTCGAGGACGGCACGGCCGTCGTCCGCGACGTCCTCACCCGGTACGGCATCTCGCTCGACAACTTCGAGATGTACGACGGCAGCGGCCTGTCCCGCGCGACCCGTATCCCGGCGCGGACCATCGCCGACATCGTCGACCTGGCCGCCGACCCCCGGCACGCCCAGACCCTGAAGTACATCATCGACGGGCTGCCCGTCTCGGGTGAGGCGGGTGCCACGCTGGGCCCGGAGTTCGGCCGCTTCGACACCGCCGACTCCAAGTGCGCCGTCGGCCAGGTCAAGGCCAAGACCGGCACCCTGACCGGTGCCGTCGCCCTGAGCGGTCTCACCAAGGCCCAGGACGGCGAGTGGAAGGTCTTCTCCTTCATCGAGAACGACTCCACCGCCGGGCCGTCCGACATCAAGGACGCCCTGGACGGCCTCGCGGCCACGGTCAACGGCTGCTGGGTGTAGCGCACACCCCCTCAGGACTCACGGACGCCGGGTGTGGGGACGGCCGGCGTCCGTGGGCACGGCGATGTCCGTCCGCGTGCCGACGGACAGCGACTCCCTCTGACACTCGCTTATGTGACGTGCAGTGACTTCGCTCTGCCGACCGCCCACTCATCGTGCCCGGGTGCCGCCCGCGGACTTCCGAGATCCGCGCCGTCCCCGCCCCGACCGACACCCTGGTCCGGGCACCGCTCCGGTGACGTGGCCCGGCGGTCCCCGCGGAGGGACGACCCGGTGAGGGGTCGCCGGCTACCGGGCGGGGTGGTCCGCCACATGACCGAGCACCTCGTCGGCGGCCGTCGCACCGACGTCGAGGTGCCGGGTCTCGTCCGGGACGTCGTACGCGTCGAGCGAGCGCGGCCTTCGTCCGAGGGGCCCTGTCAGAGGCCGAACTCCTGCGGGGACAGGCCGAGGGCCGCGCACGCCTCGCGCAGGACCTGCTCCTCGGACTGGGCGATGTACCCGTCCGCGCCCGCCACCACGAAACCGGTCTGGACGACCGCTCGCGCCTCCGTCGGCTTCTTCGCGGCCTTGGCGATCTCCTGCATGGCCTCGGCCTTGCCCTGCTGGAAGTTGAACGACAGCTGGTCGACGTGCTTGTTGAAGCGCTGCCGCAGCTGGTCGGCCGGGAAGTTCTGCAGGACGTCGTTGTTCAGGATCAGCGACTCCACGTGCGCCCGCTCGTGCTCGTCCACATTCCCGTCGGCGGCGGCGACCAGGGCGCACATGGCCATGCTGGCGTCCCGGTAGGCCCCGCTCTTCAACTCCGTCTTGAGGGAGGTGAGCTGGGACTTGAGCGCGCTCACCAGCTGGGCCTTCGAGCCGCCGCCGGACCGCCCGGAGCCGGAGGACCCGGTGGAGCCCATGGGCCCCGCGCCGGGCCGACCGTGTCCGGTGCCGCCCCGCGTCCCCTGCGCCTGCTGCAGACCCTTGGCCTGGTCCTTGATCCGATCCCACATCGCCATGCGTGCCACCTCGGCTTGAGCCCGTGTCGTGCCGGTCGTCCGCGTGCGTTCCGCACGTCCCCCGGTGAACGGCTGCCGCCCCCTCCAGAGTTCCTGAGTACGTCGGCGCCGTACCGCGGCCCGACCCCGGATCGCTGCGCGGCCAGGTCGGCGTCGGACTCAGCCGGCTCTTCCAGCCGCTCGCCACGATCTGCCTGGTCATCGGTTCCGTGGTCATCGGTTCCGTGGGAATCGCCGACACCGCGCTGGTCGCCGTACCGGAACGCACCGGGGGAGGTCGGTCCGCGCCGGTCGCGGGAGCGCGCGGCCGCCACAGCACGGTGCGGTTCCTGGTGGAGTCGGGCGTCCTGGGCCCGCTGGGAGGCCTGGTCGGCGCCTGGCCGGACGGCCCGGCCACCGGCCTCTGTCCGGCCTGGCGCGCTTCCCGCGTCCAGCGGCGCAGACACCGCGCCGCTGAGCACCGAGGCCTACGCACCCGCGGTCAGCGGC
>NZ_LRTR01000614.1 GCF_001550375.1 Streptomyces europaeiscabiei
CCATGCCGCCGCCGTCGCGCGGCTGCCGAGGCCCGAGTCCGAGCGGGACTTCGCCGACGTGGTCGCCGGGAACCTCGACGACCGGGCGTACCTGCGGGCCGTACGCACGGCGGTGGACCGGCTGCGGCGCCCCGAGCGCGAGGTGCTCGCCCTGTGTGCCTGGGGCGGCCTCGACTACGCCGCCGCCGCCGAGGCCCTCGGTGTCCCCGTCGGCACCGTACGCTCCCGGCTCTCCCGGGCCCGCGCCAAGCTCGCCGCGCAGCTGGGCGGCGGGGAACCCGGCCGTGGGCGCGGACAGACAAGAGGCGGCCACATCTCCGTGGCCGGGCCTATCAAGGAGGGGAACCAGTGAACGAGGATCCGTCCCCCCGAGGCGTTCCGTCATCGTCGGGCGTTCCGCGCGCCGAGGATCGGGAACTTCCGCCGGGCCGTCAGCGCGCCCTGAGGGAGCACCTGATGCGTGAGATCGAGAGCAGGACCGGAAGCAGCACCGAGAGCCGGACCGAGATCCGGACCGAGGGCGCGGGCGACACCGGTCCGGGCGCACGGCGGTTCTGGAGGCGGCCCGCCTTCGTCGCGCCCGCCGTGGCAGCCGC
>NZ_LRTR01000615.1 GCF_001550375.1 Streptomyces europaeiscabiei
CCGGACCCGGCGGCGCTCTCGGCGGGTGCCAGGCAGGAGCGGCGGCTCGGCTGGCTGCTCTGCGCGCCCGCGGTCGTCGTCATGATCGCCGTGACCGCCTACCCCATCGGGTACGCCGTCTATCTGTCCCTCCAGCGGTACGACCTGCGGTTTCCCGGACAGGCGGAGTTCGTGGGCCTGAGCAACTACGGGGCGGTGCTCTCCTCTCCGTTCTGGTGGGACGCCTTCTGGGTCACGCTGTTCATCACCGCCGTCTCCGTGACGATCGAACTGGTCCTCGGCATGGGGCTCGCCCTGGTGATGCACCGCACGATCTTCTGGCGCGGTGTCGTCCGTACGTCGGTCCTCGTTCCGTACGGGATCGTCACCGTGGTCGCCGCCTTCTCCTGGCAGTACGCCTGGACCCCGGACCTCGGGTACCTCGCCGAGCTGTTGCCCGACGGGGAGGCCCCACTGACCGAGCAGTGGCCCGCACTCTGGCTGATCATCCTCGCCGAGGTGTGGAAGACGACGCCGTTCATGGCCCTGCTGCTGCTCGCAGGCCTCGCGCTGGTCCCCGAGGAGACCTTGAAGGCGGCCATGGTGGACGGTGCCACCGCCTGGCAGCGCTTCACCAAGATCATGCTGCCGCTGATGAAACCGGCCGTCCTGGTGGCCCTGCTCTTCCGCACACTGGACGCGTTCCGGATCTTCGACAACATCTACATCCTGACCGCGGGCGCCCAGGGGACCGGCTCCCTGTCGATCCTCGGGTACGACAACCTGTTCACCTCGCTGAACCTGGGCATCGGGTCGGCGATCTCGGTCCTGATCTTCCTCTGCGTCGGGATCATCGCCTTCACCTTCGTCAAACTGTTCGGCACCGCGGCGCCCGGCGCGGAGGTGAAGCGCTGATGGCCGAGGTCGGGAAGACGCATGCCGCCCGCTGGGGTGTCATCAACGTGGTGGTGGTGCTGTACGCCCTGTTCCCCGTGTGGTGGATCGCCGCGCTGTCGTTCAAGGACCCCGCCACCCTGACGGACGGCAACTACATCCCCACGGACTGGACCTGGGAGAACTACCGGGGCATCTTCGAGACCGCCGAGTTCACCCGGGCCCTGATCAACTCGATCGGGATCGCCCTGATCGCCACGGTGATCGCGGTCGCGCTCGGCACCATGGCCGCCTACGCGGTGGCCAGGCTCCGCTTCCCCGGCAAGCGGGTGCTCATCGGCATGTCACTGCTGATCGCCATGTTCCCCCCGATCTCCCTGGTGTCACCGCTGTTCAACATCGAGCGGATCATCGGGATCTTCGACACCTGGATCGGGCTGATCATCCCGTACATGACCTTCTCCCTGCCGCTCGCGATCTACACCCTGTCGGCCTTCTTCCGGGAGATCCCCTGGGATCTGGAGAAGGCCGCGAAGGTCGACGGAGCGACGCCCGCGCAGGCCTTCCGGATGGTCATCGTGCCGCTGGCCGCGCCGGGCGTGTTCACCACGGCCATCCTCGTGTTCATCTTCTGCTGGAACGACTTCCTGTTCGCGATCTCGCTGACGTCCACCGAGTCCGCGCGCACCGTGCCCGCCGCGATCGCGTTCTTCACCGGGAGCTCCCAGTTCCAGCAGCCCACAGGGTCGATCGCCGCCGCCGCTGTGGTCATCACCATCCCGATCATCCTTTTCGTCCTGTTCTTCCAGCGGCGGATCGTCGCCGGGCTGACCTCCGGGGCAGTCAAGGGGTGAACGGGCCGACCGTGGCAGACAGGCCACCGGTCAACGAGACACCGACCGCAGTGCTCGGACCCGGAAGGCATGAAGGCAAGGAGACACCACCATGGCCGAGATCATCCTTGAGGGAGTGACCAAGCGCTTTCCCGACGGGGCCCTCGCCGTGAAGGACGTGGACCTCGAGATCGCCGACGGGGAGTTCGTGATCCTCGTCGGTCCGTCGGGATGCGGCAAGTCCACCACCCTGAACATGATCGCCGGACTCGAGGACATCACCGAGGGCACCCTGCGCATCGGAGACCAGGTCGTCAACGACCTCGCTCCCAAGGAACGCGACGTCGCCATGGTGTTCCAGAGCTATGCCCTTTACCCGCACATGAACGTCCGGGAGAACATGGGTTTCCCGCTGCGCCTGGCCAAGGTGGACAAGGCCACCATCGACGCCAAGGTGACGGAGGCCGCCCGGATCCTCGACCTGACCGACCACTTGGACCGCAAGCCCGCCAACCTCTCGGGCGGTCAGCGCCAGCGGGTGGCCATGGGGCGTGCGATCGTCCGGGATCCCAAGGCGTTCCTGATGGACGAGCCGCTGTCCAACCTGGACGCCAAACTCCGGGTGCAGATGCGCACCCAGATCTCCCGGCTGCAGCGGCGCCTCGGCACGACCACCGTGTACGTCACCCACGACCAGACCGAGGCGATGACGCTCGGCGACCGGGTCGTGGTCATGAGGCAGGGACTGGTCCAGCAGATCGGCACACCCGCCGAGCTGTACGACCTGCCGCGCAACATCTTCGTCGCGGGCTTCATCGGCTCCCCGGCCATGAACTTCGTGAACGCCACCCTGGAGGAAGGTGCGCTGCGATCGTCCCTGGGCGACCTGACCCTCGACGACCGTACGAGGCAGGCCCTGGAACGGCAGAACGCGCCCCGCGAGGTCATCGTCGGGCTGCGACCGGAGGCATTCGAGGACGTGGCCGTGTCGCACGACCGGGACCGGACGGGCCCGGTCTTCACCGCCACCGTGGAGTACTGGAGTCGCTGGGCTCCGATGTGTATGTCTACTTCACCGCGGAGGGCGGACCCGCGACGACCGCCGAACTGGAGGAGCTCGCCAAGGACTCCGGCCTGCGCGACACCGGGGCCGACACCCATCACATCGTGGCCCGCCTGGACGCCGCCACGCGTGCCCGTGAGGGCGAGCCGGTGGAGCTGCAGGTCGACATGGCCAAGGCTCATGTGTTCGACCCGGCGACGGGAGCGAACCTCACGCATCCGGTGAGGACGGACTGACGCCGCACGGCAGGGTGATCGACGCCCAACGCGCGCCCGGGTAGAACCTGTTGTGCGCCGACAATGCAGGTGACCCGCACCTCTGGGGCAAGGGGGGCGCACGTTCACGTCCTGTCGTCCCGACTTGCGCGGAAGCAGCTGACTGCAAGCCTTCCGGGGAGCCGACAGCCCGCCTTTCGGGGCTGCCGACACCGCGGCGCACAGTGGTGATGAGGGGTGTGTCGGGGGTGCGCGGTGGACCTGGGGGAGCGTCGGTCGCTTTGATGGGGGTCGCGGGGTGATCCGTGCCGTCACGGGTCGACGACCGCAGGCCGAGGACCCTCGACACGCGCCGGAGATGAGCTGCCATGGTGACCGACCGGTACGGCAACCGCCTGTTCGAGTGCACCGCCGAAGGGGCGGGACACCTGGACCGGGCCGTGGAGGGGCTGTTGTTCTTCCGGCCCGAGTTCCCGGCCGCCGTCGCGGACGCGGTGGCCGCGTGCCCGGGGGCGCCGCTGGCCCAGGCGTTCGCGGCGTATCTGGGGGTGCTGGGGACCGAGCCGCGGGACGCCGACGAGGCGGGCCGGCGCTTCGCGGACTTCGACGCCGGCCTGGACCGTGCGGCGCTGCCCCGGCGGGAGCGGATGCACATGGCCGCGGCGGAGGCCTGGCTCGGGGGTGATCTGGGGCGGGCCGGGCAGGTGCTGGAGGAGCTGGTCGTGGAGTGCCCGCGAGATCCGCTGGCCCTGGCGGTGGGCCATCAGCTCGACTTCTTCACGGGGGACGCGACGCGGCTGCGGGACCGGATCGGCGGTGCCCTGCCCGCGTGGGACGCGGACGACCCCCATCGTGGGCCGCTGATGGGCATGTACGCGTTCGGCCTGGAGGAGTCGGGGCACTACGACCGGGCGCAGGAGATGGCTCGGGCCGCCGTGGAGACGAACTCCCGTGACATCTGGGCCATCCACGCGGTCGTCCACGTACACGAGATGCAGGGTCGGTACGCCGAGGGGCTCGACTTCCTCCACGCGCGTCTGGACGACTGGGCGAGCGGCAGTCTGCTGACGGTCCACAGTTGGTGGCACTACGCCCTCTACGCGCTGGAGGCGGGCGACACCGCGACGGCCCTGCGGATCTACGACGCCGTACTGCACCACAAGGACTCCACCGGGTTCGTCATGGAACTCCTCGACGCCGCCTCGCTGCTGTGGCGGTTCCTCCTCGACGACCGGGACCAGGGGGACCGCTGGCGGCCCCTCGCCGACGCGTGGGCCGCGCGCGAGGACCCGCCGTTCTACGCCTTCAACGACGTGCACGCCGTCATGGCCCTCGCGGGAGCGGGACGGCTGGAGACGGCGGACGCGTTCGTCGCCGACCGGCGGCGCTGGCTGCGGGCGGCCCGGCAGGGCGGGCGGCCCGGCACCAACCGTGTGATGACCGGCGAGATCGGCCTGCCCGTGTGCGAGGCGCTGGTGGCGTACGTCCGCGAGGACTACCGGGCGGTCGTGGAGCTGCTCTGGCCCATCCGTCGGCGACTGCACACCTTCGGCGGCAGCCACGCCCAGCGGGACGCGATCCAGCGGACCCTGCTGGAGGCGGCCATCCGCGCCCGCCGGGACGACCTGGCGCGGCTCCTGCTCGGCGAACGCACCGGCCTGAGCCCCCACAGCCCCTACAACTGGCTCGGCCAGGCCCGTCTCGCCGACGCCCTCGGCGAAGCGGGCCGCGCCGCCGCCGCCCGCGACACGGCGACCGAACTGGCGGCGCCCGCCGCGGAGAGGCTGAGCCGCAACCCTCACGACACCCATCTCGTACGGCGGCCCTGAGCCCAGGCCGCCACGACCCGCTCCCGGCTAGGACAGACAGCCCACGTGCGCCAGGGCCTGCTTCAGCAGGACTCCCTGGCCGCCCGGCATCTCGTTCTGGACCGACTCCGACGCCGCCTCCTGGGGACTGAACCACACCAGGTCGAGCGCGTCCTGCCGGGGGCGGCAGTCGCCGGACACCGGGACGATGTAGGCGAGGGACACCGCGTGCTGACGCGGGTCGTGGAACGGGGTGATGCCCTGCGTCGGGAAGTACTCGGCGACGGTGAAGGGCTGCAGTGCCGACGGGACGCGCGGCAGCGCCACCGGCCCGAGGTCCTTCTCCAGGTGCCGCAGGAGCGCGTCACGTACCCGCTCGTGGTGCATCACGCGGCCGGAGACCAGATTGCGGCTGACCGTCCCGTCCGGGCCGATGCGCAGCAGCAGGCCGATACTGGTGACTTCGCCGCTGTCGTCGACGCGTACGGGCACCGCCTCGACGTACAGGATCGGCATCCGGGCGCGCGCCGATTCGAGCTCGTCGGACGGCAGCCAGCCCGGCGTGGTTTCGGTCATGTCAGACATTGGCCGATCATACTTTCAACGTCAGCCGGAGCGCGCGTCGCTCCGATCACACTTGTCACAGATGCCCGCGTCGCTCCGCTCGCATGCGTCGCTTCGGTGATCAGTCGTGCGACTCGCATGCGTCGCTTCGGTGATCAGTCGTGCGCGGCCCACATTCCGCGCACGTGACCGAGGTGGCGGGTCATCACCGCGTGCACGGCGGCCTCGTCGCGGTCGAGGAGGGCGTCCAGGAGTTCCAGGTGCTCCTGCGCGGAGGAGAGCAGACGGCCGGATTCGACGAGCGCGGTCAGGCCGTAGAGGCGGGCGCGTTTGCGCAGGTCACCGACCACCTCGACGAGGTGCGCGTTGCCCGCGAGGGCCAGCAGACCGAGATGGAAGCGGGTGTCGGCCTCGACGTAGGCGATGAGGTCGCCGGAGGCCGCGGCGGCGACGATCTCCCGGGCGGCGGGCCGCAGCGCCTCCAGGGAGACCGGGTCGGCGGTCCGGGCCAGACCGACGGTGGTCGGGATCTCGATGAGCGAGCGGACGTGGGTGTACTCGTCGAGCTGCTTCTCGGTGACGGCGGTGACCCGGAACCCCTTGTTGGGCACGGTGTCGACCAGGCCCTCCTTGGCCAGATCCAGCATGGCCTCGCGCACCGGCGTGGCCGAGACACCGAAGCGGGCGGCGAGCGCGGGCGCGGAGTGCACCTCGCCCGGCCGCAGCTCTCCGGCGATCAGCGCGGCCCGCAGCGCGTCGGCGACCCGCTCGCGGTAGCTGCTCTTCTTGCCGCCGAGCACCGGCAGGGCGGGGGCCGGGGGAGCGGCGGCGGACGGGGCGCCGGTGCGCTGCGAGGCCATGGGGGGCATGCGGTCTCTCCTGGAGTCCTGAAGTCCCGGAATCCTAGAGGACGAATCCGGAGGGGAACGGGTCGGACGGGTCGAGCAGATACTGGGCCGTGCCGGTGATCCAGGCGCGGCCGGTGAAGCTGGGGAGCACGGCCGGGACACCGGCCACCTCGGTCTCGCCGAGCAGCCGCCCCGTGAACCGGGTGCCGATGAAGGACTCGTTCACGAACTCGGTGTGCAACGGCAGTTCGCCGCGCGCGTGCAGTTGCGCCATGCGCGCGCTGGTTCCCGTACCGCAGGGTGAGCGGTCGAACCAGCCGGGGTGGATGGCCATCGCGTGGCGCGAGTGCCGGGCGGTGGCGCCAGGGGCGTACAGGTGGACGTGGTGGAGGCCGCGGATCGACGGGTCCTCCGGGTGGACGGGTTCCTCCTCGGCGTTGACGGCGTCCATCAGGGCGAGGCCGGCCCGCAGGATGTCGTCCTTGCGTTCGCGGTCGAAGGGCAGCCCGAACTGCTCCAGCGGCAGGACGGCGTAGAAGTTGCCGCCGTACGCGAGGTCGTAGGTGACCGTCCGCCCGTCGGCGAGTGCGATCTTGCGGTCGAGGCCGACGGAGAACGACGGCACGTTCTGCAGCGTGACCGCCTTCGCCGCGCCGTCCTCCACCGCCACCTCGGCGACGACGAGGCCCGCCGGGGTGTCGAGACGGATGGTGGTGACCGGCTCGACGACCTCGACCATGCCGGTCTCCACGAGCACGGTCGCGACACCGATCGTGCCGTGGCCGCACATGGGGAGATAGCCGGAGACCTCGATGTAGAGCACGCCGTAGTCGCAGTCGGGGCGGGTCGGCGGCTGCAGGATCGCGCCGCTCATCGCCGCGTGGCCGCGCGGCTCGTTCATCAGCAACTGCTTGACGTCGTCGCGGTGTTCACGGAACCACAGCCGTCGTTCGTTCATGGTCGCGCCGGGGATCGTGCCGATCCCGCCGGTGATCACCCGGGTGGGCATGCCCTCGGTGTGCGAGTCGACGGCGTGCAGGACGAGTTTGCTGCGCATGACCGGTCCTACCTTTCTGACGTGGGCTACGCGAGGCCCGCCGCGACGGCCTTCTCGGTGGCCGCCCGGATCGCGGCCTCCTGCTCCGGCAACAGCTCCACCCGAGGCGGACGGCAGCGTCCGCCGTGCCGGCCCACGATGTCCATGGACAACTTGATGGCCTGCACGAACTCGACCTTGGAGTCCCAGCGCAGCAGCGGGTGCAACTGCTCGTACAGACCCTTGGCCGTCGCGAGGTCGCCGTCCACCGCCGCGTGGTACAGCTCGACCGTCGCGGCGGGCAGGGCGTTCGGGTAGCCCGCCACCCAGCCCTTGGCGCCCGCGAGCGCCAGCTCCAGCAGCACGTCGTCCGCGCCGATCAACAGGTCCAGGTCTGGGGCGAGTTCGGCGAGCTGATACGCCCGGCGGACATCGCCGGAGAACTCCTTGACGGCCCTGATGTACCCCTCGCCGTGCAGCTTGGCGAGCAGTTCGGGGACGAGGTCGACCTTGGTGTCGATCGGGTTGTTGTACGCAACGACCGGGACGCCCGCCTTCGCGACCTCCGCGTAGTGCGCGAGGACCGACCGCTCGTCGGCGCGGTAGGCGTTCGGCGGCAGCAGCATCACCGAGGCGCAGCCCGCGTCCCGCGCCTGCTCGGCCCAGCGCCGCGACTCGGCGGACCCGTACGCCGCCACCCCCGGCATCACGCGCGTGCCGCCGATCGCGGCGACGGCCGTCTCGACGACCTTGGCGCGCTCCTCGGGCGTCAGCACCTGGTACTCGCCGAGCGAGCCGTTCGGTACGACACCGTCACAGCCGTTCTCGACCAGCCAGGCGCAGTGCTCGGCGTACTTGTCGTGGTCGACGGAGAGATCGTCGCGGAGGGGGAGCGCGGTGGCGACGAGGACGCCGCGCCAGGGACGGTGATCGGTGGTGGTCATGCGGATCCCTCTCAATGGGGTGTGACATATTACTGAGGTTGAGCCGGCACGGGGTGCCGGTGGACGGGCTTACCGGTGCCGGGTGCCGGGTGCCGGGTGCCGGGTGCCGGGTGCCGGTTCCAGGGTTCAGCGTTCAGGGGGTGCCATCGCCCTCCTCGGAGGTCTCTCCCGCACGGGCCAGTACGCCCAGCGGCACCGGTCGTGCGAACGGCCGCCGGGCGACGGCCTCCGCGCATCCGGCGATCCCCGCGACAGCCGGCCCGCACATCCGGCCCTGGCACCAGCCCATCCCGGCACGGGTGAGGAGCTTCACCGTCCGGACGTCCCCGGCGCCCAGCTCCCCGACGGCCTCGCGGACGGCCCCGGCGGTGACCTCCTCGCACCGGCAGACGACCGTGTCGTCGGTGACCTGCTCGGTCCATCGCGCCGGCGGGACGTACACGGTGTCGAGCACATCGAAGAACTCCCGCAGCATTCCACGGGACTTGGCGGCGCCCGCCCACTCGCCCGGGTCCGGAAGCCGGCCCAGGAGGTGGGCGGCGGCCGACCGCCCGGCGATGTGCCCCTCGGCGAGGGAGAGGGCCGCGCCGCCGATCCCGGTGGTCTCGCCCGCCGCCCAGACACCCGGCACATCGGTGCGCTGCTCGTCGTCGACCCACACCCGCGTCCCGCCGGGCTCGACGCGGCAGCCGAGCGCCTCGGAGAGGTCGGTGTGCGGGAGCATGCCGTGCCCGACGGCGAGCGTGTCGCAGACGAGGCGCCGCTCGGTGCCGGACCGGACGCGCCCCTCGTCGTCGAGCGCGGCGACGGTCACGGCCTCCAGCCGGTCGTCGCCGTGCGCCTCGACGACGGTATGGCGTACGAGGGTCCGCACCCGGCGGCGCAGCAACTCCACCGCGTACCCGGCCCCTTCGGCGAGCTTGTCCGCCCGGCCCACCAGCGCTCCGGCCCGCCGCACCAGGGCCCTCGGGTCCGCCGACTCCACCAGCGCGGCCACCGTCACGCCCGCCGCCGCGAGTCCGGTCGCCACCGGCAGCAGCAGCGGCCCGGTACCGGCGACGACCGCCGTACGGCCGGACACCACGAGCCCGCCCTTCAGCATGGCCTGCGCGCCCCCGGCGGTGACCACGCCGGGCAGCGTCCAGCCGGGGAAGGGCAGCACCTTCTCGTAGCCGCCCGTCGCGAGCAGGACGGCGTCCGCGCGCACGTCGACGGGGGTTTCCTGGTCGGGGCCGAGCAGGACGTGGACGGTGAAGGGCCGGGGGCCGCCCTCGGAGTGCCGCTCCACGCACCACACATGGTGGTCCGGGAGGTGGGTGACGCGCCCTGCGGTGACCTGCCGTTCGAGGGCGTCGCGCAGCCGCCGCCAGGTGCGCCAGCGGTGGTGCAGGGCCTGGGGGCGCCGTGCGCCGAGCCCGGCC
>NZ_LRTR01000616.1 GCF_001550375.1 Streptomyces europaeiscabiei
ACTACGGCGCGGACGACCTCGGCTCGATCATGCTGGAGGAGAACGTCGTCTCCTCCGCCGGCGCCAAGCACCGCTCCAACCTTGGCGAACTGATCACCCTGATCCGGGGGGCGGACCGGATCCCGGCGCAGCGTGCCACGACGTACGAGCACCTGCTGGTGCACGACGACCCGGCGAACGACCCGGTCGACGAGCGCATCGTCTCGCACATCTCGTCCACGGCGATCGCGGGCGGCACCGCGCACCCCGAGCTGAAGCTGATCTCCGCGACCTGAGCCCCGGCCCGTGTGTCCGGGGCTCGCGCGTGCCGGTGCCCCGGACACACGCGCCCAGCCCCGCACGCACTGCCACCCCCATCCCTGCACAAGGACGGAGAGAGCCCATGGCGGGCGCCATTCACGCCACGGGTCTGGTGAAGACCTTCGGTGAGATCCGGGCCGTTGACGGAGTAGACCTGGATGTGCCGGAAGGCGGCGTGCTGGGTCTGCTCGGCCCCAACGGAGCGGGCAAGACAACCACGGTACGGCTGCTCACCACCCTGCTGCGCCCGGACTCGGGCACGGCCACCGTGGCCGGCCACGACGTGGTGCGCGATCCGGACCGGGTCCGGCTGTCGATCGGACTCTCGGGCCAGTTCGCGGCCGTGGACGACCGGCTGACGGGCCGGGAGAACCTCCGCATGATCGGCGAACTGTACGGTCTGCGGTCCCGGACGGCCCGCCTGCGGACCGACGAACTTCTGGACCAGTTCGACCTGACCGCCGCGGGCGACCGGGTGTCGAGCACGTACTCGGGCGGGATGCGACGGCGTCTCGACCTGGCCGGCGCCCTCGTCGTACGACCGTCGGTGATGTTCCTCGACGAGCCGTCGGTCGGGCTGGACCCGACCAGCCGGCTGATGCTGTGGGACGCCATCGAGGACCTCGTCGGACAGGGCACAACGCTTCTGCTGACCACCCAGTACCTGGAGGAGGCCGACCGGCTGGCCAGGGACATCGCGGTCGTCGACCACGGGCGGATCGTGGCCCGGGGCACACCTCGCGAACTGAAGGCGCAGGCGGGCGGGCAGCGCATCGAGGTGACGGTCTCCCGGCTCGGACAGCTCGACACCGCCGCAGCCGTGCTGGCCCGGTTCGGCATCCACGCCCCGGACGTGGACCGGCCGCGGAGCACGGTCTCCGTGCCCGTCGACGGCGGCCTACGACTGCTGACGGAGGCCGTCGCCGCGCTGGACGCCGACGGGATCGAGATCACCGACATCGCGCTGCGCCGTCCCACGCTGGACGAGGTCTTCCTCGCCCTCACCGAGGACACCCGTCGGGACACCAGGCGCGCGGCGCTCGTCGCCGGCACGCCGAGCGAGAAGGAGTGATGACAGTGTCGGCAACGGCGTCGGCCATACCCGAGCTGAAGCCGGGCACGGCCGCCAAGTCCGTGCGTGACGTCCTGGTCGTGACGCGGCGCAACGTGATCCGGACCCTGCGGATACCCGAAGTGCTCGTCCTCAGCCTGGTGCAGCCCATCGTGTTCGTGCTGCTCTTCGCGTACATCTTCGCGGGGTCCTTCGCCCTGCCCGGAGCGGACGGTCCGGCGGCCTACCGCGAGTACATGATGCCGGGCTTCTTCGCACAGACCATCGCCTTCTCCACGGCCAGCAACAGCAGTGTCAGCCTGGCCAACGACGTACAGAGCGGCATGGTGGACCGGTTCCGGTCCCTGCCCATGGCGCGCGGCGCGCTGCTCACCGGCCGCACCCTCGCGGACCTCATGCAGAACACCGTCATGGTCGCCGTGATGATCCTCTGCGCGCTGCTGGTCGGCTGGCGCATCCACCACGGGGTGCTGCGGGCCGCCGCGGGCTTCGCCCTGCTCCTGCTCATGGGATACGCGCTGTCGTGGGTGGGCGTCGTCATCGGGCTGACCGTGCGCGCCCCGGAGGCCGCGGCCAGCGGCAACTTCCTGTGGCTGTTCCCGATGACGTTCCTGTCGAACGCCTTCGTGGCGCCCTCGACGCTCCCGACGGTGCTGCGCTGGGCCGCGGAGTGGAACCCGCTGAGCGCGACGGTGCAAGCGGCACGCGAGCTGTTCGGAAACCCGGGGCTCACGGCCACGGGAGCCTGGCCGGCGCAGCATCCGGTGCTGGTGTCGTTGGCCTGGTCCGTGCTGATCGCGGTGGTGGGACGCGCGCTGGCCGTGCGACGCTACCGCGCGATGGGTGCGTGAGGGGATCTCGTGACCGCGGACGCGGCGTTCCGGGCGGAGCTGATCCGCCCGCTGCACGAACTGCTCGCCGAGCACGCCGCCCGGCAGCCGGAGCGGACCGCGTTCAAGGACGCCCGCCGCTCGGTGACCTGGGCAGGGCTGGACCGGCGTACCGCGCGGGTCGCCGGTCATCTGGTGGGCCTCGGGCTCGCGCGGGGCGCGTCGGCGGTGATCTGCCTGCCGAACCGGGTGGAAGCGGTGGAGAGTTGTCTCGCCGTCACCCGGGCCGGTGCCGTCGGTGTACCGCTGGACCCCCTGTCGACCGGCCCGGGACTCGCGTGGGTGCTGGACGACTGCGCGGCCCAGGTGGTGATCACGGATGCGGTACGGCTGCCACTGGTGCGCCAGGTGCTCGCGGACCGACCGGGGATCACGGTGATCCTGGTCGGGGACGATTCCGAGCCGGGGTTCGCGGCGGCCGCCGACGCCGAGCTGCCGCGCTGGGAGGAACTGGCGTCGACGTGGTCGCTGCGCGACCGGCCCCGGGACGACCTGGGGCTCGACGAGCCGGCCTGGTTGCTGTACACGTCCGGAACGACCGGACATCTTAAGGGAGTCGTGGCCACCCAGCGGACGTCGTTGTGGACGACGGCCTCCTGCGGCGCTCCCCTGCTGGGCATGTCGCCGCAGGACCGGCTGGTGTGCCCGATGCCGCTGTCCCACGTCGTGGCGCACAACGTGTGCGTGCTCGGCGTCGTCGCGGTCGGCGCCGCGGCCTGCCTCACCGACGGCTCTGACGCCGAGGAGGTGCTGCTCCGCGTACGCGAGGAGGACGCCACCTTCCTCGTGGGCGCGCCGGCGATGTACCGCCGGATGGTCGAGCTGGCGCGGTCCGGGGCGGTGCGACCGCCACGGCCGCGGGTGTGCCTGGTCGCGGGGCCGACGTGCCCGCAGCCCCTGCACGAGGAGTTCCGGTCCGCCTTCGGCGTCGCGTTGCTGGACGGCTACGGCTCGGCGGAGGCCGGCGGTGCGATCACCACGAACCTGCCGCAGGGCCCGCACGTGCCGGGCTCGTGCGGGGTGCCACTGCCCGGGCTGACACTTCGGCTGACGGACGCCCGCACCGGCGAGGAGGTGGCGCGGGGCGCCGAGGGCGAGATCCGGGTGTCCGGTCCGGGGCTGATGCTGGGCTACCACGGGCGGCCGGAGGAGACCGCGGCCGTGCTGGCGGAGGGCTGGTACCGCACGGGTGACCTCGGCCGGCAGGACGCGGACGGGCACCTGACGATCACGGGCCGGCTCACGGAACTCATCACCCGCGGAGGCGAGCACCTTCACCCCCGCGAGGTCGAACAGGCGCTGGTCCAGGCGCCCGGGGTCGCGGACGCGGCCGTGGCGGGCGCCCCCCACGAGGCGCTCGGCGAGATACCGGTGGCGTACGTGGTGCCGGTGCCGGAGTCGGGCGGAATCGATGTGGAGACGGTGCTGGCCGCCTGCCGGCGACGGTTGTCGCCGTACGAGCTGCCGGACGAGATCCACGAGATCACGGAAGTGCCCCGCGATCCGGATGGGGAGATCGCCCGCGGACTGCTCGCCGATCTGCCGGCCCGGTTGTTGTGGCGCGGGTCCCGGCGCACGGCCGGGGAACCGGCCCGGTACCGCGGCGCCGTCGATCTGGGGCTTGAGGACGCCGGGCACCCCCTGCTGTCCGCCGCGGTCGAACTGCCCGGACGGGACGAGCCGACGTACACCGGACGGCTCACCGTGGCCGGGTCCGACCCCTCGCTGCTGCGGCGCGTCGACGGCACGACGGTGGTCACCGGGGCCGTCCTGCTGGACCTGGTGCTGCACGCGGCGGGCCGGGCGGGCTGCGCCCGGGTGCTGGAGCTGACCGCGGACGAGCCGCTGGTGCTGCCGCGGGACGAGGGCGTGCAGCTGAGGGTGGGGGTCGGTGCCCCCGACTCCCACGGCGTACGAGAAGTGACGGTGCACGGGCGCCGGGACGCGTGCGAGAACTCCGACGCGGCACGACGTCCGTGGACCCGGCACGCGGTGGCGTCGGTGGCACCCGCCGCCGGGCCGGAGCCGGACACGGGCTGGACGGTGTGGCCGCCGCAGGGCGCACGTCGGACGGGCGGGGACACCGGTGCCGGCCGACCGGACACCGCGCGGAC
>NZ_LRTR01000617.1 GCF_001550375.1 Streptomyces europaeiscabiei
GGCCGCCGTGCCGCCGCCCACCGCGCCCACGCCCGCCGCCGCGGGGAGGCCGACCTTGGCGGCCTTGCGGGCGGTGCGGTAGTCCCGCAGACGCCAGTCCATGTGCCGGGCGTGCTTACGGAGTTTGCTGTCGGGGTTGATGGCGTACGGGTGACCCACGAGCGACAGCATCGGGATGTCGTTGTGGGAGTCGCTGTACGCGGCGCAGCGCGAGAGGTCGAGGCCCTCCGCGGCGGCCAGGGCGCGTACGGCCTCGGCCTTCGCGGGGCCGTGCAGCGGCTCGCCGACCAGCTTGCCGGTGTACACCCCGTCGACGGACTCGGCGACCGTGCCCAGGGCGCCGGTCAGGCCGAGCCGGCGGGCGATCACCTGGGCGATCTCCACGGGCGCGGCCGTGACGAGCCAGACCTTCTGGCCGGCGTCGAGGTGGGCCTGGGCCAGGGCGCGGGTGCCGGGCCAGATGCGCTCGGCCATGTACTCGTCGTAGATCTCCTCGCCGATGATCGTCAGTTCGGCGACGCGGTGGCCCTGGACGATGGAGAGCGCGGAGTTCTGGGCGTCCTGCATGTGCTCGGGGTCCTCGGATCCCGCCAGCCTGAACCATGCCTGCTGCCAGGCGAATCGGGCGAGGTCGCGGGTCTCGAAGAACTTCCGTTTGTACAGGCCGCGGCCGAAGTGGAAGAGCGAGGCGCCCTGCATGACGGTGTTGTCGAGGTCGAAGAACGCGGCGGCCCTGTCGTCACCGAGGACCGGGAACACCGGTTCCTGGGCGGCGGTGTCGGGCGCGGGGGAGACGTCCTCCAACTCCTGGGAGGACTTGCGCGCTGCCTCCGCAGAGGCCTCGCCTGCCAAAACGCTCCGAGCCGTGGCGGAGCGCCTACGGGGAGTGAGCCATCCGAGAGCGGCCATGTCGTGAGCATAGCCAGTCTGTTCGGTGCTTCCGGAGCCGAGAGGTTTGCGGGTTGTGAACTCTCCGTGACCGTGTCGTCGGAGAAGCGGCGCGGGCGGCGTGTCCAGGTGCGGAACAGGGAGGTACCGGTGAGGAAAAGGGCAGGTCATGCGCTCCGTGGTGAGGAAGAGGTGTGGACTTGCGGTGCGGAGCGACAATGGCCGGCATGAGTGCCATGTTCCGGCGGACGCCGAAGAATTCCGGTGAGCGGCTCGTCACACTGATCGGAAAGCCCGGGTGCCATCTGTGTGAGGACGCGGAGGCGGTGATCGGGAAGGTCTGCGGTGAGCTGGGTGTTCCCTGGGAGAAGAAGGACATCACCGAGGATGCGGAACTCCACCGCCAGTACTGGGAGCAGATTCCGGTGGTGCTGGTGGACGGTGCCCAGCACACCTTCTGGAGGGTGAATGAGGAACGCCTTCGCAAAGCCCTCGCGCAGAGGTGACGATGATGTGACCTGACCGACCAGTCCAAGTGGTCCAAAAAGTCGCTTAGGATCGATGGGCTGGTTGGTCTCGGGGGCGGGATTCGTGAGGAGAGTGTGCGGTTTTGCCCCCGTCGTGCAAGGCGTCCGGTGAGGAACGAAGGTGCGTGTGCACCGGTTCCGTACGCGTGCGTCGAGTGTGCGTGACCCCGGTCACGTTGGCCGGGCAAATCGGACACCATCTTTGTGCACGCGTTCACAAAGACATAGCCTGCTGTCGACGGGGCGGTCTGGGGACGCATGACCGCCCGCAGCCCCGCTCTACCCGCAGGAGCACCGTGGCAACTGGCCGATCTCACCGACCGGCGACCCGTAGCCGAGGGATTCCCGAGGCCACCGTCGCCAGGCTTCCGCTCTACCTCCGTGCCCTGACCGCGTTGTCCGAGCGCTCGGTACCCACCGTTTCATCCGAGGAACTCGCGGCCGCCGCGGGGGTCAACTCCGCGAAGCTGCGCAAGGACTTCTCGTACCTGGGTTCCTATGGGACGCGGGGTGTGGGCTACGACGTCGAGTATCTCGTCTACCAGATCTCGCGTGAGCTGGGGCTGACCCAGGACTGGCCGGTCGTGATCGTCGGTATCGGTAATCTCGGCGCCGCGCTGGCCAATTACGGCGGGTTCGCGTCCCGCGGCTTTCGGGTGGCCGCGTTGATAGACGCCGATCCGGCCATGGCGGGAAAGCCGGTCGCGGGTATTCCGGTGCAGCACACGGACGAGCTGGAAAAGATCATCGACGAGGACGGCGTGTCGATCGGTGTGATCGCCACTCCCGCCGGCGCCGCCCAGCAGGTGTGCGACCGGCTGGTCGCCGCCGGAATCACGTCGATCCTGAACTTCGCGCCCACCGTCCTCTCCGTTCCGGACGGGGTCGACGTCCGCAAGGTGGACCTCTCCATCGAGCTGCAGATCCTCGCGTTCCACGAGCAGCGCAAGGCCGGCGAGGAGGCCGCGGCCGAGGCCGGGGCCGCAGCGTCGGCTTCCGAGGAGGCCGGGAAAGGGCCCGACGGGGATGTCCCCGCGGTGATGCCGGCATGAGTCTTCTGGTCGTCGGACTGAGCCACCGCAGCGCTCCGGTGAGCGTGCTGGAGCGGGCCGCGCTCTCCCTGGACGCGCAGACCAAGTTGCTTCAGGACACGGTCGCCGCCGAGCCGACCTCCGAGGCCGCGGTCCTCGCCACCTGCAACCGCATCGAGCTGTACGCGGACGTGGACAAGTTCCACGCGGGTGTCGCCGAGCTGTCCACGCTGCTCGCCCAGCACGGCGGGGTGGGGCTCGACGAGATCACTCCGTATCTGTACGTGCACTACGAGGACCGGGCCGTCCACCATCTGTTCTCCGTGGCCTGCGGGCTCGACTCGATGGTCGTCGGCGAGGGGCAGATCCTCGGGCAGATCAAGGACGCGCTGGCCCGTGCGCAGGAGCTGCACAGCGCCGGGCGGCTGCTGAACGACCTGTTCCAGCAGGGCCTCAGGGTCGGCAAGCGGGCGCACTCCGAGACCGGGATCGACCGGGCCGGGCAGTCGCTGGTGACCTTCGGCCTGGAGCAGTTCACCGCAGGCGCGGACGTCGAGAGCTGGGCCCGGGGCAAGCGGGCCGTGGTGATCGGCGCGGGGTCCATGTCCTCGCTGGCCGCCGCGACCCTCGCGCGCGCGGGCGTGGGCGAGATCGTGATCGCCAACCGGACGTTCGACCGGGCCGAGCGGCTGGCGCACCTGCTCGAAGAGCAGTACGGACAACGTCTCGCCGAGCAGGGCGATGCGGACGTGCTGGCCCGCGCGGTACCGATGGAATCGGTGCCGGCCGAGCTGACATGTGCCGATGTCGTCATCTCCTGCACGGGCGCCACGGGCCTGGTCCTGACCGCCGAGATGGTCGCGGCGGCGGTGGAGGGGCGGGTGCCCGAGGGCGCGTTCCCCACGCAGGCGGAGACTCGTACGGACGCACGGCCGGTCCTGCCGCCGACCTCCGTCGGCAGTGACGACGACTGTCCCCTCGACCTGCCCGCCGTGCAGGGCGGTGGCTTCTCCGTGCTCGGGGAGGCCGCGGTGGCAGGGATGAACGCGGCCACGCTGGAGCAGCACGCGGCCTGGGTGGACAACGCGACCGTGGACCGGCGCGTGAGCCGTCGCACGCCGGAGCGCGATGCCCCGCGTACGCCCGCCGCCGACGCCGAGCTGATCTCCGCGCTCGTCGCGGCCGTGGCCGTCACCGGGCGGATCACCGAGCTGCGCCGGCCCGAGCCCGTCGTCGAGGTGCCCCGGCCCGCGCCCGTGCTGGCGCTGCTGGACCTGGCGATGCCCCGGGACATCGACGCGGCCGCGCACCGGCTGGCCGGGGTTCGGCTGGTCGACATCGAGTCGCTCTCCGAGGTCTCCGCCGACGCGCCCATGGCCTCGGACGTCGACCTGGTGCGGAGGATCGTTTCGGACGAGGTGGCCGCCTTCGGCGCCGCTCAGCGCGCCGCGCACATCACACCCACCGTCGTGGCGCTGCGCGCCATGGCCGCCGATGTCGTCGCGAGCGAGATCGCGCGCCTGGAGGGCCGGTTGCCGGGCCTCGACGACAAGCACCGCGGCGAGATCAACCAGACCGTGCGGCGCGTCGTCGACAAGCTGCTGCACGCGCCGACCGTACGGGTCAAGCAGCTCGCGGCCGAGCCCGGCGGCGCCGGGTACGCGGACGCGCTGCGGACCCTGTTCGACCTGGACCAGGAGACGGTCGCCGCCGTGTCCCGGGCCGAGGACAGCGACCAGCACGCAGCCGGCGACACGTACGTCGAAGCGAACGCCGAGAACCGAGGGCGATCATGAGTGAGCCGCAAGACAGGGCCCTGAGGCTCGGGACCAGGCGAAGCAAACTCGCCGTGGCCCAGTCCGGGCAGGTGGCGGACACGGTCCGCCGGCTGACCGGGCGGTCCGTCGAACTCGTGGAGATCACGACGTACGGCGACGTCTCCCGCGAGCAGTTGGCGCAGATCGGCGGCACGGGCGTGTTCGTCGCCGCGCTGCGCGAGGCGCTGCTGCGGGGCGAGGTCGACTTCGCCGTGCACTCCCTCAAGGACCTGCCGACCGCGTACCCGGACGACCTGGCGCTGGCCGCGGTGCCGGTGCGCGCGGACGCGCGGGACGTGCTGGTCGCCCGGGACGGACTGACCTTCGAGCAGCTCCCCGAGGGCGCCCGGGTCGGTACCGGTTCGCCGCGGCGGATGTCCCAGCTGAACGCCTACGCGCGCAGCCACGGGCTCACGATCGAGACGGTGCCGATCCGCGGGAACGTCGACACGCGGATCGGATACGTGCGGAAGGGTGAGCTGGACGCCGTCGTCCTGGCCGCCGCCGGACTGAGCCGCATCGGACGGATCGACGAAGTGACCGACTTCCTCTCGGTCGACACTGTTTTGCCCGCCCCCGGCCAGGGGGCACTGGCGATCGAATGCGCCGCAGACAATGCGGACCTGATCGCCGCGCTCGCCGGGCTCGACGACCCGTACACTCGGGTCGCCGTGACCGCCGAGCGGTCCCTGCTCGCCGCCCTGGAGGCCGGTTGCAGCGCACCTGTGGGTGCGTTCGCCGACCTGCTGGCCGACGGGCAGATTGTCAAGGAGATGCGCCTGCGCGGCGTCGTCGGCACGACCGACGGCTCGACGCTGGTGCAGCTGTCCACCACCGGTCCCGTGCCCGAGACGTACGACCAAGCAATGGCGCTCGGCCGTGAACTCGCCGCCGAGATGCTCGCTAAGGGCGCGGCCGGTCTGATGGGGGAGCGAGCACATTGAGCCCCACCACCCTTCCCGCCGGTCCGGACCACGGTCACGTCACCTTCCTCGGTGCCGGACCCGGGGATCCGGGACTGCTGACACTGCGCGCCGTCGAGGCGCTGGCGAACGCGGACGTTCTCATCGCCGAGCACGATGTGCTCGACGTGGTACGTACGCACGCCCGCGCCGGCGTCGCCCTACTGGACACCGACTCGAGCCCGCCGTCGGCTCTGACTGCGGCGCCCTCTGCCTCTTCCGCGGCTACTTCAGCGGATACGTTCTCGGGCACAGGCACGCCTCAGCTGACGGTTGTTGACGGCGCGTCAACAACCGTTGGTGCACCCGCTGTGCGGGATGCGGCACATCTTGTCATGGAGGCTGCGCGGGGCGGCAAGCGGGTCGTGCGTGCGGTGTCCGGGGACCCCGGACTCGACACGTACGCCACCGACGAGATGCTGGCGTGCGCCGCCGCGGGCGTGCCGTTCGAGGTGGTGCCCGGTGTGGCCGCCGCCGTGGGCGTGCCCGCGTACGCCGGTGTGCCGCTGCGGGACGCGCAGGGCGCGGACGTGCGGTTCGTCGACGCGCGCACGGCGTCCGACCGGTGCTGGGCGGAGGTCGGGGCGTCGGACGGGACCGTCGTCGTCTCGGCGACGCTGGAGACCGTGGCCGCGGCCGCCGGTGAGCTGGTCGCGACGGGCCGCAAGCCCGATACGCCGATGACCGTGACGGTCGCCGGTACGACGACCCGGCAGCGGACCTGGACCGCGACGCTCGGCACGATCGCGCAGACGCTGAAGCAGGCGAAGGTGCTGCCCTCCCCGGAGGGGGGCCGGCCGGTGATAGCCGTGGTCGGTGAGCGTTCCGCCGCGGCCCAGCGCGACCAGCTGTCCTGGTTCGAGAACAAGCCGCTCTTCGGCTGGCGGGTCCTCGTGCCGAGGACGAAGGAGCAGGCCGCCTCGCTCTCCGACCAACTGCGCTCGTACGGGGCCGTACCGCACGAGGTGCCGACGATCGCGGTCGAACCGCCGCGGACGCCGCAACAGATGGAGCGGGCGGTGAAGGGGCTCGTGACGGGGCGTTACGAGTGGATCGCCTTCACGAGCGTCAATGCCGTCAAGGCCGTGCGGGAGAAGTTCGAGGAGTACGGGCTCGACGCGCGCGCCTTCGCCGGGATCAAGGTCGCGGCGGTCGGTGAGCAGACCGCCAAGGCGCTCATCGCCTTCGGCGTGAAGCCGGACCTGGTGCCGAGCGGGGAGCAGAGCGCCGCAGGGCTGCTGGAGGACTGGCCGCCCTACGACCCGGTCTTCGACCCGATCGACCGGGTGTTCCTGCCTCGGGCCGACATCGCCACGGAGACACTGGTCGCCGGGCTGATCGAGCTCGGGTGGGAGGTCGACGACGTCACCGCGTACCGGACCGTGCGGGCCTCGCCGCCGCCGGCCGAGACCCGGGAGGCGATCAAGGGGGGCGGATTCGACGCCGTTCTCTTCACGTCGTCCTCCACCGTGCGGAATCTGGTGGGGATCGCCGGGAAGCCGCACAACGTGACCGTGATCGCCTGTATCGGTCCCGCCACCGCGAAGACCGCGGAGGAGCACGGGCTCCGGGTGGACGTGATGGCTCCCGAGCCGTCCGTCCACAAGCTGGCCGAGGCGCTGGCCGACTTCGGGCTGCGGCGGCGCGCGGCCGCGGTGGAGGCGGGGGATGCCCCCACCCGGCCGAGTGAGCGGCGGCCGGGGGCCCGGCGGCGGCGGAGCACGACCTGAGCGGACCACCACGTGAGGGGCTGTGCCCCTTTCACCCCCTGAGCGCCTGCCGGCTCAGGGGGTTTCGTGGTGTGGGGGTACGGGTGGTCCGTGTGTCGCCCACACGGTTCCTGGCACCTCCGGCAGGAATGAGCCTGCGGCCCTCTCGGCCGACGGGCCGTCGGCAAAGGGGGCGGTGGGGCGGGCGTAGCGTAGGTGTATGTCGAAGTACGGATCGTTTCCCGGTACGCGGCCCCGCCGGCTTCGTACGACGCCTGTGATGCGGCGGATGGTGGCCGAGACGCGGCTGCATCCCGCGGACTTCATCCTGCCCGCCTTCGTGCGGGAGGGGGTGAGTGAGCCGGTGCCGATCACGGCGATGCCGGGGGTCGTGCAGCACACCCGGGACAGTCTGAAGAAGGCAGCCGTGGAGGCCGTCGAGGCCGGGGTCTCCGGGATCATGCTGTTCGGGGTGCCGGAGGACGAGAAGAAGGACGCGCTCGGGACGCCGGGGACCGATCCGGACGGGATCCTGCAGGTCGCCATCCGCGATGTGCGGGCCGAGGTCGGGGACGAGCTGCTCGTGATGTCCGATCTCTGTCTGGATGAGACGACTGATCACGGGCACTGTGGGGTGCTTGACGATCAGGGGCGGGTCGACAACGACGCGACCCTTGAGCGGTACGCCGAGATGGCCCAGGTCCAGGCCGACGCCGGTGCCCATGTGGTCGGGCCCAGCGGGATGATGGACGGGCAGATCGGGGTCGTTCGTGATGCTCTTGATCAGATCGGGCGCGAGGATGTCGCTGTTCTGGCTTACACCGCCAAGTACGCGTCCGCGTTCTACGGGCCCTTCCGGGAGGCTGTCGCCTCGTCGCTGAAGGGGGACCGGAAGACCTACCAGCAGGACCCCGCCAATGCGCGGGAGTCGCTGCGGGAGCTCGCTCTCGATCTGCAGGAGGGCGCCGACATGGTGATGGTCAAGCCGGCCGGGCCCTACCTGGACATCCTCGCGCGGGTCGCGGACGCCGTGGACGTGCCGGTCGTCGCGTACCAGATCTCCGGGGAGTACTCGATGGTCGAGGCCGCCGCGGAGAAGGGGTGGATCGACCGGGACCGGGCGATCCTGGAGACGCTGACGGGGATCAAGCGGGCGGGTGCGCAGAACATCCTCACGTACTGGGCCGTCGAGGCGGCTCGCATGCTGCGCTGAGGTTCCCCTCGGGCCCAGTACGTACGGTGGAGTGCGCCCACGGTTCGGTCCTGGCTCAGTACACCAGGGCGTCCGCCGCGGTCGACTGCCAGTAGGTGACGGCGACGGAGTTGTCGACGTACACGCCCTTGGCCGGGAGTGCGGGGGACGCGGGGGCGCCGGCGTCGCTGCCGGGCTTGCGGCCCTGGAAGTGGATGACGACCTTCTTCTCCGTCACGCCCTCGCCGCCGCTGCCGTCGGCGGACGAGAGGAGGACGCCCGCGTAGCCGGACTCGCCGGGGGCCAGGGTCACGACCGCCTGCGGCTTGGACTCCTCCATCACGCGCGGTGCCGACTGCGCCTCGCCGAACCGGACCGTGGGGTTGTAGTAGAGGTCGCAGACCTTCGAGCCGGTGTTCTTGACGGTGATCAGCATGTGGTTGATCGGGCGGGACACCGGCTTCGCGGTGACGGTGGTGTTGGAGCCGTTGCAGGTGACGCGGTTGGCGGGGTCCCAGGGGTCCGTGGTCCCGCCGTTCGGGGAGGTCTTGGCGGTGTCGCTGCCGCCGCCGCTGGTGCCCGTGCCGCCGCTGGTGCTGGTTCCCGTCCCCGTCTTCGAGGAGGCCTGGTCGGTCGTGGCGCCGCCGGTGGTGGCGGCGCCGGTGGTCGTGCCCGAGGTGCCGGTGTTTTGCGAGGTCGAGGTGGAGCCGCCCGCCGAACCCTCGTCCCTGGTGCCCATGCCGTTGTCGCACGCCGTCAGGGCGAGGGCGGCGAGGGCGACTCCGGTCGCGGCGAGCAGACGGGCGGGGCGGGTGGAGCGGGCGGTGCGGAACGTGCGCATGACGAATCCCTTTCGGACAAAGCTGGTTGAGAAGGCTGAGAACAAGTGGTCGAAGCCGTACCGCTCGACCGGTGTGCCGGGAGCGGCGTGCTTGGATGACCAAAGCTTGTGGGGTGATCCGTCCCGGCCGCCACAATCAAGGGAAGATCAGGGACGCTGGAATGCTCGCACCGGCTTTGACCTGCGAGAACATCACTTCCCTGGAACGTGGAACGGGACGTGGGGTCTGAGGAGACGGAGGAAGACGTGTCGGGGAGCGGTACCGCGAACGGCCTGGGGGCTGATTTCGCCGAGCTGCTGCGGGAGTTGAAGGAGAGCTCCGGGCTGAGTTACGGGGTGCTCGCCAAGCGGCTCCACATGAGTACGTCGACGCTTCACCGGTACTGCAACGGGGACGCCGTACCGACGGATTACGCCCCCGTCGAGCGGCTGGCCCGTCTCTGCAAGGCGACGCCGGAGGAGCTGGTCGAGCTCCACCGGACGTGGGTGCTCGCGGACGCGGTGCGGCGGCGCAAGGGGGGTGACTCCGTCGGGGCGGCGGAGGGAGCCGCGCCGGGTGCGGCGACTGGGCGGGGTAAGGCCCTTGAGCGGGGGACGGCCTCGGGTGCGGGGGCTCCGGACGCGATGGCTGTGGAGGGGCCGGCCGTGGATTCGTTGATCGAGTCGGGTACGGCCTCGGAGGAGAGCGCGGTCCCTGAGACGGTGATCGGGGGCGGGGGTTCCGGTGGGGCGGGGGAGCGGGCGCCGGCTCGGCGGCGTACGCGGGTCGCGCTCATCGCCGGGCTGGCCGTGGCCGCCGTGCTCGGTGCGGTCACGCTCGCCGTGAGTCTGCCGTCCAGCGGGGACGAGGACGGGGCCGGCGCACGGTGGGCCGGGGACGTGTCCCTGGGGGAGGAGGAGGCTGCGGGGGAGGAGAGGGGCGACCAGGGCTCATCCGCGCCGTCCAGTGCCTCGCCTTCCGTCTCCGCGAGCGAGTCGGCTGACAAGGGCAAGGGAGAGAAGGGCAAGGGAGAGAAGGGGGCCGGGGCCTCTGCCATCGCCACCCCGACCAGCCCCGGCGGGGCGGGCGGGGGCGGCGAGGACGCCTCCCTCCCGGCGCCGCTGTCCGTGAAGGTCGAGCCGTACACCTGGGAAAGCCCCTGCTCCCAGCGGTATCTGGCCGACCGGCCGCAGACGAAGGTGGGGCCGCCGCCGCTGGAGCAGGACGCGGCGGCCTGGGTGTCGTCGGAGGGGGCCGTTTCGTCGGGGCAGCAGTTCCTGACGCTCACCGTGCAGGGCACCGGCGAGGAGACGGTGGTCGTACGGAGCCTCAAGGTCCGCATGGTCGACAAGCAGTCGCCTCTCGCCTGGAACGACTTCGCCATGGGCTATCCCGGCGTCGGCTGCGGGGCCGGCGTCCCGACCCGGTCCTTCACGATCGCCCTCGACGCCGCGCGACCCGATGTGCAGCCCAAGGCGGGCAGCAGGAACTTCCCGTACTCCGTCAGCGAGTCCGACCCGGAGGTGTACTACATCACCGCCGACGCGTCGGCGTACTACGTCCGTTGGTACCTGGAGCTGAAGTGGACCAGCGGCTCCCGCGGCGGCACGCTGATCGTGAACGACAACGGCCTGCCGTTCCGCACGAGCGGCAACAACGGGCGTCCGGCGTACGAGTATCCGCTCGGTGGCCCGAAGTGGGTCCAGGAGGGGACGACGCTGGGTGAGAGCGAGGAGAGCGGCAACTGATTGACGAGTTCTCGTCAATCGGCATAGGTTCTGCGCCTGCCCTGATCCTCGGGGCGGGCGCATGCCGTTTTTCGGGGGAACATCATGAACTGGTTCGTCGAGGTGCTCAGGAAGTACGTGGTCTTCAGCGGGCGGGCGCGCCGCCAGGAGTACTGGATGTTCACGCTGATCGCCTCGCTCATCTATCTCGGGCTCGTGGTCCTCGGCCTGGTCATGGACACGGAGGTGCCCGAACTCGTCTTCGTCGCCGCCGTCTTCCTGCCGTCGCTGGCGGTCAGCGTCCGGCGGCTGCACGACATCGGTCGCAGCGGCTGGTGGGTCCTCATCGGGATCGTTCCCTGTGTCGGCACCATCGTCACGATCATCTTCATGGCCACCGAGGGCCAGCGGGACGCGAACCGGTACGGCCCCGACCCGAAGGCGTATCCGGCCCATCTCTGACGTGGCAACTCCCGTGGAGCGTTAGGTTGTTGGTCATTTCAATGACTCGACTCTCCAGGGAGAGCCTTATGGCCGGTGACGCGCTCAGCCAGGACCCCGCCGAGCTGCGGAAGAGGATCGACACCACCAAGGCGCACCCGGCGCGCGTCTACGACGTCTTCCTCGGCGGCAAGGACAACTACCCCGTGGACCGGGAGGCCGCCGGCGCCGCACTGGCGGCCAATCCGCGCGGCTACCTCGATGTCCGGCACAACCGGGACTTCATGCGCCGCGCGGTGACCACACTCACCAAGGACGAGGGCATCCGCCAGTTCCTCGACATCGGCACGGGGCTGCCGACCGCCGAGAACGTCCACCAGATCGCCCAGGAGATCGTCCCCGACTCCCGGGTCGTGTACGTCGACAACGACCCGGTGGTGCTCGCCCACGCGCGCGCGTTGCTCACGAGCGGGCCCGAGGGCGTCACGGACTACATCGACGCCGACTTCAAGTCGCCGGCTCAGATCCTCGAAGCCGCCGCGAGGACACTCGACTTCGACCGGCCGATCGCGCTGTGCCTGGTGGCGCTTCTGCACTTCGTGGAGGACGACCTGGCGTACCCCGTCGTGCGGGAGCTGGTGGACGCGCTGCCCGCCGGGAGCCGGCTGGTCCTCAGCCATCTGACCGAGGACCTCAATCCGGCGAAGATCCGTGCGGTCCAGGAGACCTACACCAAGCGGGGGTTCACCTTCGTGCTGCGGTCCAGGGACGAGGTCGCGCGCTTCTTCGAGCAGAGTGGCCTGGTGGTGGACGAGCCCGGGGTGGTGCCGGCGCATCACTGGCGGTTCGAGGACGGTGCGCCGGTGCCCGAGGCGTTGGAGTCGCATGCGCTGGCCGGGATGGACGACATCGAGAAGGTTCGGTATCGGGACATCAACGACGTGACCGACGCGGACATCAACGTGTATGCGGCGATGGGGCGTAAGGGCTGATCAGGGTGTAAGGGATGGAGGTTGGTGGTCGGGTGTGGGTGAGCGGCGGCTGGACGCGCGGTTTCCCCGCGCCGGTGAAGGGGGCTGCCCCCCTTCACCCCCCTCTCCCCTTCACCCCCCGGTTCCGAACCAGGTCTCCGCCAATGCGTCCAGGGTCTGGCTGGGCGGAGCCGGCAGGCTGCGCAGGTACCAGTTCAGGTCGCTGTACACGTGGAGGAGGGTGTAGGCCATCAGTTCGCGGGGGTCGAACGGAGGGTGGCCGTATGCCTCGTAGAAGAGTTTCAGCAGGGTGGGGTCGGCTCGGGTGAGGAAGAGGCCGACGCTGACGAAGTCGTAGGCGGGGTCGCCGACCATGGCCGGCTCGAAGTCGAAGAGGCCGGTGAGGCGCCAGCCGTCGTGCGGGTCGACGGTGAGGTGCTCGCGCATGAACTCGGTGTGCAGGAGGACCGGGCGGCGTGGGGCGGGCAGGGGCACGGAGCGGAGGAAGTCCGGGATCTGTTCCAGCCAGGGGCCCGAGAGGCCGCCGATCTGCTGCTGTTCGACCGCTGTCGCGCGCTGCGTGGCGATGAACCTGCCCCAGTCTGGCGGCCCGGTGAGGGGGATGACCGGGGTGGCGTCCAGGGCGTGCAGGGCGGCGAGGCTCTCGGCGGCCTCGACGACGACACGTTCCTGGTCGGGCCGGGGGATCCGGGGCCAGGCCTCGTTGAGGTCCTCGCCGGGCAGACGGGACATCAACACATAACGCCAGCCGCTCTTGTACTGGTCGGCCGAGTGCAACCTGGGTGTGGGGATGGGGAGTTTGCCCCACAGCATCGACAGCAGGCGGGCCTCGCGGACGGCTTGGGCCGCCTCGAAACCCGGATAGAGCTTGAGGACGAGGGCATCGCCGACGGCGTACACCGGCAGCGAGCCCTCGGGGAAGCGTACGATCCGCGCGCCTGCGAGACCGAGTTGACCGCAGAGATCCTGGGCGGCCGGTCGCAGCAGTGCCTCGTCACCGACGACTTCTTGCAACTCGTCGTTCGTGTCCACGCTGGGCAGCATGGGTCGCAGCCTAGGGGGTGCGGAGCACGGTCCGCATCGCGGAATTGGTGGATGTAAGGGGCATGCACCTGCCTAGGGTGCGGGCAGGGGCGGGGCCGTGCCGTCCGGGAGTGGCGAAGGAGCCGTGTGATGGGTGCCATGGATGCTGTGCGTGCCGCGCATGACGTGGGGTTTGTCGCGCATGTGGGGAGCGAGGGCGGTTCGGGGAGCGTGGCCCCGGCGGACGGCGGGGCGGCCGTGCCCGGCTTCGCCGAGCGGGTCACGGCGGTCGGAGGTTCCCCCGTACGGGACATCCTCGCCGTCACCTCGCGCCCCGAGGTCGTCAACTTCGCGGGTGGACTGCCCGCCCCTGAGCTGTTCGACGCGGAGGGGATAGCGGCCGCCTACCGCGATGTGCTCGCCGAGTCCGCGGGGCGCGCCCTGCAGTACGCGACGACCGAGGGCGAGCCGGCGCTCCGGGCGGCGCTCGCCGCGCGGTACGGGGCGCGCGGGCTGCCGACCGGCGCGGACGGGGTGCTCGTCACCACCGGGTCGCAGCAGGCGCTGTCGCTGCTCGCCACCGCGTTGCTGGAGCCGGGTGACGTCGTCCTGGTCGAGGAGCCCTGCTATCTGGCGGCACTTCAGGCGTTCCGGTTCGCGGGGGCGCGGGTGGTGGCGGTGCCCGGCGACGAGCACGGGGTGGACCCGGCGGCGCTGGAGGAACTGGTGGTGCGGAACCGGCCCAAGCTCTTCTACACGGTGCCCACCTTCCAGAACCCGACCGGGCGCACGCTCCCCGCCGGGCGGCGGGCGGCCGTCGCCTCCGTCGCCGCCCGGCGCGGACTGTGGATCGTCGAGGACGACCCGTACGGCGAACTCCGCTTCGAGGGCGACCGGGTGCCGTGGATCGCCACGTACCCGGGTGCCGAGGACCGTACGGCGCTGCTGGGGTCCTTCTCCAAGGTCATGGCCCCCGGGATGCGGCTGGGCTGGCTGCGCGCGCCCGCGGAGCTGCGCCGGGCGTGCGCGGTCGCCAAGCAGGCGGCGGATCTGCACACCCCGACCGTCAACCAGCTCGCAGCGGCCCGCTATCTCGCCGACCGCGACCTCGACGCCCATGTCGTCCGCGTCGCCGCCGCGTACCGGGAGCGCCGCGACACCATGCTCGACGGCCTCGCCGAGGCCCTCCCCGAGGGTTCCACCTGGAACCGCCCCGAGGGGGGCATGTTCCTCTGGGCCCGCCTCCCCTCCTCCCACGACACCACCGCCCTCCTGCCGCGCGTCGTCGAGCAGGACGTGGCGTACGTGCCCGGCGCCCCCTTCTACGCCGGTGAACCGGACCGGTCGACCCTGCGGCTCTGCTTCGTGACACAGACGCCGGAGGAGATCCGGGAGGGGCTGCGGAGGTTGGGGAAGGGGCTGCGGGCGGCAGGGGGAGCGGGGTGACGCGCGGCTGCGGTCAGTCCCACCAGAAGGACCAGGTGTGTTCGCCGACGAGGGTGCGGGCGTAGGAGCGCAGGGAGCCTTCGGCCGTGCCCTGTGACACGTTGTCCGGGCAGAACGCGAAGTGCTCGGCGGCCACCGCCTCCGCCTCGGCCCCGGTGGTGGGGGGCGCCGCCACCGAGACCACCAACTGGGCGAAGTTCAGGGCCACGACGCGTATGCCGAAGCGGTCCTCCCAGGAGCGCAGGACCGCGCTCAGACGGGCCACGTCCCGCTCGTGGTTCATCGGGCCCGCCCAGCCGATGGCCGCCGGGATGTCCGCGCTGCGCCGGGCGGGTACCAGGGCGAGGCGGGGTTCCTTGACCCGGGAGGGGTCACTCGCCAGGGCGTCGACGATCTCGGCGGCGAGGGCGTCCGGGTCGGTGCCGGACGCTTCGGAGGCAGGGGTGGCGGCGAGGCCGGGCCACTCGCCGTCCTCCCGGGCCGCGCACTCCTCCCAGAACTCGGCCAGGACCTCCTCGGCGTCGTGGTCTCCGGGATACGAGGTCTCGCCCGGCGCCAACTCCCACTCCTGCGGCCCGCCTTGGCTGCCGCCGACATCGACCAGCACCGGCAGGAGCCCCGCCGTGCGCCGCGCGGGCTCCGCGGTGGTCCAGACGCCGGGTGCGGCCGGTTCGTCCGCGCACCACAGCAGCGGCTCGTGCCACGGTCCGTCGTCCGTCGCGTCTATCAGCCGCCCGGGGGGAAGCGGGAGTTCAAGCCCGAGTGTGTGTCCGCTCGGGTCGGCGGCCAGTTTGGGCAGCGGGTTGGGAAGTGTCGCCATGGGGGTGACTGTAAGGGGAGGTACTGACAGCGGGGTTGCGTGTTCCGGTGCCCACGAACCCCGCCCCTCCGGTCGGTTCAGGCGGTTCGGGTCAGAGCTTGTCGGGCGTCCTGATGCCCAGCAGTCCCATCCCCCGGTGCAGGGTGCGGGCCGTCAGGTCGACCAGGAACAGGCGGTTCTCCACCTTGGCCGGGGTCTCGGCCTTCAGGACCGGGCACTGGTCGTAGAACGTGGTCAGCAGGGTCGCCAGCTTGAAGAGGTACGCGGCCAGCTTGTGCGGCTCGTACGACTCCGCGACCTCGGCCAGCGTCTCGCCGAACTGGTCCAGGTGCAGGCCCAGCGCCCGCTCCGCCGGGGCCAGTTCCAGCTCCGGGTGCGCGGTCGGGGCGGCGGCCTCGCCCGCCTTGCGGAGGATCGACTGGATACGGGCGTACGCGTACTGGAGGTACACGGAGGTGTCGCCGTTCAGCGAGACCATCTGGTCCAGGTCGAACTTGTAGTCGCGCACGGCGGAGGTCGACAGGTCGGCGTACTTCACCGCGCCCACGCCGACGTACCGGCCGTTCTCGACGATCTCCTCCTCGGCCAGGCCCATCTTCTCGGCCTTCTCCCGGACCACGGTCGTGGCTCGGTCGATCGCCTCGTCCAGTAGGTCCACCAGGCGGATCGTCTCGCCCTCGCGGGTCTTGAACGGCTTGCCGTCCTTGCCGAGCACCGTGCCGAAGGCGAGCTGGAACGCCTTGACGTCCTCGTCGTTCAGCCAGCCCGCCCTGCGCGCGGTCTCGAAGACCATCTTGAAGTGCAGGGACTGGCGGGCGTCGACGACGTACAGGAGGGAGTTCGCCTTGAGGTTGAAGACGCGGTCCCGGATCGCGGAGAGGTCGGTGGCCGCGTAGCCGTAGCCGCCGTCCGACTTCTTGACGATCAGGGGGACCGGGTTGCCGTCCGGGCCCTTGATGTCGTCGAAGAAGACACAGAGGGCGCCCTCCGAGCGGACCGCGACGCCCGACTCCTCCAGGAGGCGGCACGTCTCGTCCAGCATGTCGTTGTAGCCCGACTCGCCGACGATGTCCGCGTCCCGGATCTCCATGTCCAGCTTCTCGAAGACGGAGAAGAAGTAGATCTTCGACTCGTCGACGAACTTCTGCCAGGTGGCGAGGGTGTGCGGGTCACCGGCCTGGAGGTCGACCACCCGGCGGCGGGCCCGCGTCTTGAACTCCTCGTCGGAGTCGAACAGCTTCCGGGCGGCCTTGTAGAGGCGGTCGAGGTTCGACATCGCCTCCTCGCCGCTCACCCGGGCGTCCTTGTGGTCCAGCTCGTGCGGGTGCTCGTCCAGGTACTGGATGAGCATGCCGAACTGGGTGCCCCAGTCGCCGATGTGGTGCCTGCGGACCACGTTCTCGCCGGTGAACTCCAGGATCTGGACGACCGCGTCACCGATCACGGCGGAGCGGAGGTGGCCGACGTGCATCTCCTTCGCCACGTTCGGCTGGGCGTAGTCGATGACCGTCGTACCCGGGTGCGCGGCGAGCGGCACGCCGAGACGGTTCTCCGGGTCCGCGTAGCGCTCCGCGAGGTTCTCGGTGATCGCCCTGTCGGTGAGCGTGATGTTCAGGAAGCCGGGGCCGGAGACCTCGATCTCCTTGATGACCTCGCCGGACTCCACCTGGGCGACGACCTGCGCGGCCAGCTCCCTCGGGTTCGCCTTCGCCTTCTTCGCGAGGGCGAGGATCCCGTTCGCCTGGTAGTCCGCCCGGTCGCTGCGTCGCAGCAGCGGGTCCGCGTCGGCCTCCGGCAGGGCTGCCGTGAGGGCGGTCGCGAGGCGCTGGTGGACGGAGGCGGTGAGGGACGTGACCGAAGCCATCAGGGGAGCCGTTCTCCTTGGGGTACGGGTGGATGTGCTCAGTATCCCACGGGGGGTAAACGGGTTTTTCTGGTGCGGTGGTCGGGTGAGGGGCGCCTCGGGGGTCGGGGGTCGGGGGTGCGTCGGCGGGTGCGGGTCCGTGGGGGCTGGTCGCGCAGTTCCCCGCAGCCCCTGAAGAGCAGGGGCTGCGCCCCGTGTTTCTCAGGCCCGCGGCCCCTCGTCTTCAGACCTGCAGCCGCCGACGCAGCCGCACCGCCGAGTTATTGGGCGCCCGGTTCGACCCGCGGAGTGAAAGGCTGGGAGAATAGGGCCGTCGGCCGGGGAACGTACCGGGCGGCCATGGAACCTTCAGGAAAAAGAGGACGTGCCGATCGTGGCTCAGAGCACCGAGACCACCGACTGGGTCTCCCGTTTCGCGGATGAGGTCATCGAGGAGTCGGAGCGTCGGGCCCCGGGCAAACCGGTCGTCGTCGCGTCCGGGCTCTCCCCGTCCGGCCCGATCCACCTCGGCAACCTCCGCGAGGTCATGACCCCGCACCTCGTCGCCGACGAGATCCGCCGCCGCGGGCGCGAGGTCCGGCACCTGATCTCCTGGGACGACTACGACCGCTTCCGCAAGGTCCCGAACGGCGTCGACGGAGTCGACGGCTCCTGGGCCGAGCACATCGGCAAGCCGCTCACCTCCGTGCCCGCCCCCCAGGGCTCCGCCCATCCCCACTGGGCCGAGCACTTCAAGGCGGCGATGACCGGCGCGCTCGCCGAGATGGGCGTCGAGTTCGACGGGATCAGCCAGACCGCGCAGTACACGTCCGGCGTGTACCGCGAGCAGATCCTGCACGCGATGAAGCACCGCGGGGACATCGACGCGATCCTCGACCAGTACCGCACCAAGAAGGGTCCGGCGAAGAAGCAGTCGCAGAAGCCGGTGGACGAGGCCGAGCTGGAGGCCGCGGAGGGCTCCGGCGCCGCCGCTGAGGACGACGGCAGTTCCGGCACCGCCGGGTACTTCCCGTACAAGCCCTACTGCGGGCAGTGCGGCAAGGACCTCACCGCCGTCAGCGCCTACGACGACGACACCACCGAGCTGACCTACACCTGCACCGCCTGCGGCTTCTCCGAGACCGTCGCGCTGAACGAGTTCAACCGCGGCAAGCTCGTCTGGAAGGTCGACTGGCCGATGCGGTGGGCGTACGAGGGCGTCGTCTTCGAGCCGAGCGGGGTCGACCACTCGTCTCCGGGCTCCTCCTTCCAGGTCGGCGGGCAGATCGTCGGGATCTTCGGCGGCGAGCAGCCCATCGGGCCGATGTACGCCTTCGTCGGTATCTCCGGCATGGCCAAGATGTCGTCGTCCAAGGGCGGCGTGCCGACGCCCGCCGACGCGCTGAAGATCATGGAGCCGCAGCTCCTGCGCTGGCTCTACGCCCGCCGCCGGCCCAACCAGTCGTTCAAGATCGCCTTCGACCAGGAGATCCAGCGGCTCTACGACGAGTGGGACAAGCTCGACGCCAAGGTCGTGGACGGGTCGGCCCTGCCGGCCGACGTGGCCGCCCACTCGCGCGCGGTGCGGACCGCCGCCGGTGAGCTGCCCCGCACCCCCCGCCCGATGTCGTACCGGACCCTCGCGTCCGTCGCCGACATCACCGCGGGCGCCGAGGTCCAGACCCTGCGCATCCTCAGCGAACTCGACCCCACCGACCCGCTGTCCGCCCTCGACGAGGTCCGGCCGCGGCTCGACAAGGCCGAGGCGTGGATCAACACGCAGGTCCCCGCCGAGCAGCGGACCATCGTGCGCGAGGAGGCCGACGCCGAACTGCTGAAGTCGCTCGACGAGTCGTCCCGGCAGTCGCTGCGGCTGCTCCTGGACGGCCTCGCCGAGCACTGGTCGCTCGACGGGCTCACGCATCTCGTCTACGGCGTGCCCAAGGTGCAGGCCGGGTTCTCGGCGGACGCCACGCCGAAGGAGCTGCCGGCGGAGATCAAGACCGCCCAACGGTCGTTCTTCGCGCTGCTGTACCACCTGCTCGTGGGCCGTGACACCGGCCCGCGACTGCCCACGCTGCTGCTCGCGGTGGGACAGGAGCGGGTACGGGTCCTGCTCGGGGAGTAGGCCGACGCGTGCGACGACGAGGGGGCGCCCGGTGAACACCGGGCGCCCCCTCGTCGTACATGCGCGGGTCACGTCACGCGATGTGGTCGTCCTCCAGCTCCGCCGCGTGGCGGTTCTGGAAGCGCAGCACCATGCGCTTCGCCTCGGCGTCCAGGACGGAGACGCCGTAGGTCATCTCGATGTTGTCGCCGAACTCGCGGGGCGTCGGGTAGCCGCTGCCGGGGACTATCGACTGCTTGAAGACCTGGTAGTACGACTCCTCGTCCGGGGCGGCGGGTTCGGGCGTGCCGCCGCCTTCACCCAGCTCACGGGTGCGGCCCGGACCGGCCGGGATGGGGAAACTGCCGGTCTCCTCCGAGGAGGTTTCCTTGGCCTGGGGCTCGGGAGCCTCGAACTGTTGCTGCCGGTAGCGAGGGTCCCTCGGGTCCGGCTCGAACTGCTGGTACTGCTGGTACTGCTCCGGGTCCTGCTCCTCGTACCACTCCTCGTACTGTTCCTCGGGATTGAACGAGGGGTCGTAGCCGCCCTGGTAGGGGACCTCCAGGGGGTGGCGGGCGTGGAGCCAGGGGCTTTCGTCCGGGGCGGGGGCCTCGGCCCGCGGGGCCTGCTCCCGGTACTCGGCGTGTTCCGGCTGCTGCTGGGTGGGGGTGGTGCTCTCCAACTGGGGGCGCTGCTCGCCGGGAGGTGCCGCTGCGCCCACCCGTGCCGCCCCGGCGGCACGAATGCCCACGGCCACGTCGGCGGCAGGGAGGGCAGGGCCCGCGGCCGGGGCGATCTCCACCGGCGGCAGCACCGCCGGCTCTATGCCCGCCGCAGCCAGGCCCGCCGGGGCCGTCTCCGCCAGCGGGACGCCGTAACGGGCCAGCCTCAGCGGCATCAGGGACTCCACCGGGGCCTTGCGGCGCCAGGCCCGGCCGAAGCGGGAGCGGAGGCGGGCCTGGTAGACGAGACGTTCCTGCTCCAGCTTGATGACCTGCTCGTAGGAGCGGAGCTCCCAGAGCTTCATGCGGCGCCAGAGGAGGAACGTGGGCACGGGCGAGAGGACCCAGCGGGTGAGGCGGACGCCCTCCATGTGCTTGTCGGCGGTGATGTCGGCGATACGGCCGACCGCGTGCCGGGCCGCCTCGACCGAGACGACGAACAGGATCGGGATCACCGAGTGCATGCCGACGCCCAGCGGGTCCGGCCAGGCCGCCGCGCCGTTGAACGCGATCGTCGCCGCCGTCAGCAGCCACGCCGTCTGACGCAGCAGCGGGAAGGGGATGCGGATCCAGGTGAGGAGGAGGTCCAGGGCCAGCAGGACACAGATACCCGCGTCGATGCCGATCGGGAAGACGTAGCTGAAGTTCCCGAAGCCCTTCTGGAGGGCCAGCTCGCGGACCGCCGCGTAGGAACCCGCGAAGCCGATCCCGGCGATGATGACGGCGCCGAACACGACCACGCCGATGAGAACGCGGTGCATTCGAGTCAGCTGCATTGGCGCGGCCACCCGTACTCCCCTCCACTTGCGTGTTGTTGCGCGCAACAGAGTGGCACATGTGTATGGCGAACGGGTTGCCGGAGGGCGCGGAGCCCGGCCCCCGAGGGGACCGGGCTCCGGTGGACCACCAGGTGAAGGGAGGCTACGACTTGGTCTTCCGGCTGCCTGACTTGGAGGAGCCCGAGTCCGAATCGGTATCCGAGCCGCTGTCCGAGTCGTTGCTCACATCCGCGCCCGAACCGCCCGACGACGACTTCGTCGGCTTCTTCGACGGCGTCTTGGAGGCGCTCTTCGACGGGGACGCCGACACGTCCGTACCGTCGTTCGCGTCCGCGATCGCCTCCACGGCCTCCTCGGCGGCGGACTTCGCGGACTTCAGCAGCGCGGCCGCGTCCGGCGTCTTCTCGCCGGCCAGACCGGCCCCGTTGTAGTCGACCGTGATGACCACGTTCGCCGTGCGCACCACGATCGTCTGCTGCTTGAAGGTGTCCCCGTCCTTCTTCAGGTCGTACTTGACCACCGTCGCCTGGTCGCCCGTGCCGGTCAGCGGCTCCGTCTTGACGTTCTTCGCCCCGTCCACGGCCTTCGCCGCGGTCACCTTCGACTCGTACGCCTTGGCCGCGCGGTCCTCACCGGGGCCGTTCGCCTCGTCCGAGGCCAGCAGGTGCAGCGACACGCTCAGCCAGCGGTACTGGGAGCCGTCCACGCCGTTGTTGTCGAGGCTGATCCAGCGGCAGTCGCCGGTCACGTTCTCCTCGGCCTTGTTGATCGCCTTGGCGGACTTCACGCCCTCCGGCACCACCGACTTCAGCGTCTTGTCGGCGAACACCTCGCACGCGTCCGGCAGCGACGCGTACTTCGCCTCGACCACCTCCGGCGTGGGGCTCTCCTGCGCGGCTTCGTTCAGCCCCGCGGGTGTCTCGTCACCGGAGGAGCTGTCGGAGCCGGAGTCCGACGAACAGCCGACCGCCAGCAGCATCACCGGCACGACCGCGGCGCCCACGAGAACCCGGGCCCGGCCCGGACGCCCGACGCGCGCCACCCGTGGCGAACGCGTGCGGCGCGGCGACTGATGCTGCTCTGACTCTGCGGCTCGTTGCATGGTTCCTTCACAATCGGATCGGGTCTCCGAGAGGCCACCGTACGCGGTGATGAAGAAGTGCGGTCCTGAATCAGGGGGTTGACGCGGACGCCCGAACCCTCCCCGGGCGCCCCTCAGTCGTCGAACGCGTCGGCCAGCCGCTCCGCCAGATTCCGGGCCCTGTCCTGCAATTCCTCACTGTCCGGAACCACTGTCGTGGTCGCCGGCTGCTCCTCGTACTCCACCGTCACGATCACGTTCGACGTGCGGAAGACCACAGTCACCGTCCGCTGCTTGCTCGTCCCGAGCGCGTCGTCGAGGAACGCCTCGTCGCCGAGACCGTCGAGTGTGCGGGGCAGGAGGGAGGCGGGGGTTCCGGACGCGGAGGGGCTGGAGGAGGAGGCGGAGGGCGATGCCGAGCGGGAGGCGGAGGCCGAGGGGCTCGCCGACGGCTCGGCGGTGCTCGCTCCCGTCTGCGCCGGCTCGTCGCTCTCCTCGTCCGTCCCCTCGCTCTCCTCCTCGGAGTCGGTCGGCGTCGGCTCCGGGAGGTCGGCCGCCTCGACCTTGCCGCCGTACACCTCCTGCGCCTTGCTGTCGTCGCTGACCGCGTTGTCCCACGACACGACACGCTCGAAGTCGACGAACACGTAGTGGGTGGCGTCCGCGGACTCCACCTTCCAGCGGCAGCCGGCCTTGGCGTCCGTGTCGTACGTCTGCGTCGCCTCGCCCTCGTACGCCTGCTCGCGCTGGGCCGCGCCGGGGAGTTGCCTGATGCCGGGGAGGAGGGTGTCGAGGGTGTCGTGGTCGATCGCGCCGCAGGGTTCGGGGAGCGTGTCGTAGCGGCCGGGCTGGGCGACGGTGGCCGACGCGGTGGCCTCGCCCGGGCGTGGGTCGTCCTGCGAACTGCTGTCGTCGGATCCCGTGCACGCGGCCAGCAGTGCCGCGAGGAGCACGGCGACGCCGGGTACGTACGCCTTCCGCTGCACGGTGGGGCTCCTCTCGACGGGGTCCCTCGGGACGCCTGCGCAGTCCTGCCTGTGGTTATTCACTTGCCGCCCGGGGGTGACCCCCGGGCACCATGTGTATCGCACGCACTGCCGTGGACGCCGGTCCGGCATCCCTTTTCATGGGCCTTGGCGCTGGTTTTGCGTTCTGAGACTTTGATCAGTTTTTCGGGGGAATGAGGGCGTTATGTCGTACGTCGAGATACCGGGCGCGAAGGTACCCATCCGCATGTGGACCGATCCCGCGTCGGTCGAGGAGGGTGCCCTGCAGCAGCTCCGCAACGTGGCGACCCTCCCCTGGATCAAGGGCCTGGCCGTCATGCCGGACGTCCACTACGGCAAGGGTGCGACGGTCGGGTCCGTCATCGCGATGCGGGGGGCCGTCTGTCCCGCGGCGGTGGGCGTCGACATCGGCTGTGGAATGTCCGCGGTCAAGACGTCCCTGACGGCCAATGACCTGCCCGGCGATCTGTCCCGGCTGCGGTCGAAGATCGAGCAGGCGATCCCGGTGGGGCGGGGGATGCATGACGACCCCGTCGATCCGGGGCAGCTGCACGGGTTCGCCGCCGGGGGGTGGGACGGGTTCTGGGGGCGGTTCGACGGGGTGGCGGATGCGGTCAAGTTCCGTCATGACCGGGCGGAGAAGCAGATGGGAACGCTCGGCGGAGGAAACCATTTTGTCGAAGTCTGCACTGATTCGACTGGTTCTGTCTGGCTGATGCTGCACTCCGGCTCCCGGAACATCGGCAAGGAGCTGGCGGAGCATCACATCGGCATCGCCCAGAAGCTCCCGCACAACCAGGGTCTGGTCGACTGCGACCTCGCCGTATTCGTCGCGGACACCCCGCAGATGGCGGCGTACCGCAACGATCTGTTCTGGGCGCAGGAGTACGCGAAGTACAACCGCACGATCATGATGGCGCTCCTCAAGGACGTCGTCCGCAGGGAGTTCAAGAAGGCGAAGCCGACCTTCGAGGCGGAGATCAGCGCGCACCACAACTACGTGGCCGAGGAGCGCTACGACGGCATGGACCTCCTGGTGACCCGTAAGGGCGCGATCCGCGCGGGGTCCGGCGAGTACGGGATCATCCCGGGCTCGATGGGCACGGGGTCGTACATCGTGAAGGGCCTCGGCAACGAGAAGGCGTTCAACTCGGCTTCGCACGGCGCCGGTCGGCGGATGAGCCGGACGGCGGCGAAGCGGCGCTTCTCGACGAAGGACCTGGAGGAGCAGACGCGGGGCGTGGAGTGCCGCAAGGACTCCGGCGTCGTGGACGAGATCCCGGGCGCCTACAAGCCGATCGAGCAGGTCATCGACCAGCAGCGGGACCTGGTGCAGGTGGTGGCGAAGCTGAAGCAGGTCGTGTGCGTGAAGGGCTGACTCGCGGACTCGCGGACTCGCGGACTCGCGGCGACACGGGGCCTCGGTCGTGCAGATCGAGGCTCCGTGTTTTTTACGCGCTACCGCTGTGCGGCTGGGCTCTCCGGCGCAGTCGTATGCCGACAAGTGAAGGACCGCATGCGGTGAAGCGGGGGCGCCCGGCAAGAACCCCCGCCCGGAGCGCCGTGCGAAGCTCAGGGGCATGGTCATCGCCCGGTCCGTCGCCCTGTTCGTGCTCGCCGCGCTGTTCGAGATCGGTGGGGCCTGGCTGGTGTGGCAGGGGGTGCGGGAGCACCGGGGGTGGGTGTGGATCGGGGCCGGGGTGGTGGCGCTGGGGGCGTACGGGTTCGTGGCGACCTTCCAGCCGGACGCGCACTTCGGGCGGATCCTCGCCGCGTACGGCGGGATCTTCGTCGCCGGGTCGATCGCCTGGGGGATGGCCGCGGACGGCTACCGGCCCGACCGCTGGGACGTGTCGGGCGCGCTGATCTGTCTCGCGGGCATGGCGGTGATCATGTATGCGCCGCGCGGCGGGTGACGCGGTGGGTGTCGCTGTGACAGTCGGCGGCTGCCGCTCTACGACGGCTGGGCCAGGTCCTCCGGCAGCAGGCCGAGCTGGTTCAGGAAGTCCAGCTGGTCGAAGTAGAGCCGGTAGCTGGTGATCTGCCCGTCCCGGACGGTGGCGAAGTCCACGCCGCGCATCCTGATGTCCTTCTGGGTCGCGGGGACGGACGTACCGTCGGGGAAGGCCATCGGGCCGGTGTTCCTGCCGCTGAAGATTCCCTCGTCGATGGCGGTGTCGCCGACCTCGAACGAGGCGAGCGACTCGTAGGTGGCCTCGGGCACGGCGTCCGTCATCTGGCGCCAGTACTCGGCTATGTCGTCCCGCCCGTGGATCTCTCCGCCGTCGGGGGTGTGGGCCACCGCGTCCTCCGCGAAGAGGTTCGCGACGGTCTTGGGGTCCTGGTGTGTGGTGAGCGCCTCGGTGAGCTGGTCCATCAGCTCGCGCGCCTGTCCCATGATCCACCTCCTGCACAGGGGATCACCCGTCTCATTGTCTCACCGCCCGCCTATCCTGGCCGGGCGGGAACCGTTCGACCGCCGGTCGGTTCCCTGCCCGGTCCCGGCCGGTCCCGTTCGATTCCGTACCGCCCCAGGAGCAGCTCATGGCCACCGCCGCACCGTCCGCCGCCTCCCGCATCGCCGTCGTCACGGGTGCGAGCAGCGGGATCGGCGCCGCCACGGCCCGGCAGCTCGCCGCGGCGGGGTATCGCGTCGTGCTGACCGCGCGCCGCAAGGACCGTATCGAGGCGCTGGCCGAGGAGATCAACGACGGCGGCGGGCAGGCCACCGCGTACCCCCTGGACGTCACGGACCGCGCGGCGGTCGACGAGTTCGCGACCGCGTTCAAGAAGATCGGTGTGCTGGTCAACAACGCGGGCGGCGCGCTGGGCGCCGACCCGGTCGCGACCGGCGATCCGGCCGACTGGCGCACGATGTACGAGACGAACGTCATCGGCACGCTCCACATCACCCAGGCCCTGCTGCCCGCGCTGACCGCGAGCGGTGACGGCACGGTGGTCGTGGTGTCGTCGACGGCCGGGCACGGGACGTACGAGGGCGGCGCGGGTTATGTCGCCGCCAAGCACGGCACGCACGTCCTCGCCGAGACGCTGCGGCTGGAGATCGTCGGCACGCCGGTCCGGGTCATCGAGATCGCGCCCGGCATGGTGAAGACGGACGAGTTCGCCCTGACCCGCTTCGGCGGCGACGCGGAGAAGGCGGCGCGCGTCTACGACGGGGTCGCCGAGCCCCTGACCGCCGACGACGTCGCCGACACGATCACCTGGGCGGTCACCCGGCCCAGCCACGTCAACGTCGACCTCCTCGTCCTGCGCCCCCGCGCCCAGGCCTCCAACACCAAGGTCCATCGGGAGCTGTGATGGCGCCCGAGGACGGCCCGGAGCCCGAAGCCGGCCTGACGCCCGAGAGCCGCCCGGCGCCCGAGGACGGCCCGGAGCCCGAAGCCGGCCTGACGCCCGAGAGCCGCCCGGCGCCCGAGGACGCCCCGGAGCCCGAAGCCGGCCCGGAGCCCGAAGCCGGCCTGACGCCCGAGAAGCGGCGCCTCGCCGAGGAGAAGAAGAACGAGCGGTACGTGTGGTGGTTCCTCGCGTACTTCCTGTTCGGTATCCACATCGTGGCGTTCGTGATGATCTACGCGGTCACGCACGCGAAGTAGACGACGACGGGACCGGCACCGACGCCGACACCGCTTCCGTGTACGCCGTCGGCGGCACCCCCACCGTCGCCGTGAAGTCGCGGACGAGGTGGGCCTGGTCCGCGTAGCCCAGGTCGGCGGCGAGGGCGGCCCAGTCGACGGCCCGTGCGGTCTCGGCGCGCTCCAGGGCTTCGTGGATGCGGTAGCGGAGGATGACCCACTTGGGGCCGACGCCCACATACGCGGAGAACAGGCGCTGCAGGAGTCGTACGGACACGCCCTCGGCGCGGGCGAAGTCGGTGACGCGGCGGATCGTGCGGTCGGTGCGGATGCGGTCGACGAGGGCCATGGCGAGGTCCGCGTGGGGGTCGGGGGCGGGGGCGAGCCCCGTCAGGAACGCGTCGAGGGCGGCGACGCGGGCGTCCTCGTCGTCGGGGGCGAGGATCGCGGCCGGGTCGATGTCGGTTTCGGAGAACGCCTCGGGCTGTCGTACGCGGCGGCCGGTCCAGTGGGTCGCGGGGTGGGACGGGGCGAAGGGGCGGAAGCCGCCGGGGCGGAACTGGATGCCGCAGACCCGGCCCCTGCCCTCCAGTTTCTGGGTGAAGAGGCCGAGACCGATGCCGGAGATCTCGGCGAAGGGCTCCTGTCCCTCGTACCGCTGGAGGACGACGTTCACCGACGGGTGCGGGACGACCTGGGAGACGTACGGCTCGGGCAGGTCCCAGTCGATCAGCCAGTAGTGCTCCAGATACGGGCGCAGTGGCTCGGCGGGTTCGCGGCGGCGGAAGCGGACCCGGGCGAAGAGCTCCGGGGCGTCCACGATGCCTCGGGTGTCACGGCGTGGGGCGGCCATGAGGAGATCGTAGGGACGGCCACTGACAACGGGGGGAATAGGGGGGACGGGGCCCTCGTTCACGGGTATAGTTGAATCGTAAACAACCTGGGAGGGTGGCAGCGATGATGCAGTTCGGGATCTTCAGTGTCGGAGACGTGACGCCGGACCCCACCACGGGCCGGACGCCGACCGAGCGCGAGCGCATCAAGGCGATGGTCGCGATCGCGCTGAAGGCGGAGGAGGTCGGGCTCGACGTCTTCGCCACCGGTGAGCACCACAACCCGCCGTTCGTGCCGTCGTCGCCCACGACGATGCTCGGCTATGTCGCCGCGCGCACGGAGAAGCTGATCCTCTCCACCTCCACCACCCTCATCACCACCAACGACCCGGTGAAGATCGCCGAGGACTTCGCGATGCTCCAGCACCTGGCCGACGGGCGGGTGGACCTGATGATGGGGCGCGGCAACACCGGGCCCGTCTACCCGTGGTTCGGGCAGGACATCCGGCAGGGCATCAACCTCGCCGTCGAGAACTACGCGCTGCTGCACCGCCTGTGGCGCGAGGACGTCGTGAACTGGGAGGGCAAGTTCCGCTCGCCGCTCCAGGGGTTCACCTCCACGCCCCGCCCGCTGGACGACGTACCGCCGTTCGTCTGGCACGGCTCCATCCGCTCGCCCGAGATCGCCGAGCAGGCCGCGTACTACGGGGACGGCTTCTTCCACAACAACATCTTCTGGCCGGCCGACCACACCAAGCGGATGGTCGAGCTGTACCGGCAGCGGTACGCGCACTACGGGCACGGCACGCCCGAGCAGGCGATCGTGGGGCTCGGCGGGCACGTGTTCATGCGGAAGAACTCGCAGGACGCGGTGCGGGAGTTCCGGCCGTACTTCGACGTCGCTCCGGTGTACGGCAACGGGCCGTCCCTGGAGGACTTCACCGACCAGACGCCGCTGACCGTCGGGTCGCCGCAGCAGGTGATCGAGAAGACGCTGGCGTTCCGGGAGTACGCCGGTGACTACCAGCGGCAGCTGTTCCTCCTGGACCACGCGGGGCTGCCCCTGAAGACCGTCCTGGAACAGCTCGACCTGCTCGGCGAGGAGGTCGTGCCGGTGCTGCGCGAGGAGTTCGCGAAGGGGCGGCCGGCGGAGGTGCCGGACGCGCCCACACACGGGTCGCTGCTGGCCGCGGAGAAGAAGGAGAGCGTCGCGTGAATGCCGCAGGAGGGCGTCGTACGAAGCTGGTCGTCGTCTCGGCGGGGTTGAGTGTGCCGTCGTCCACGCGGTTGCTGGGGGACCGGCTGGCCGCGGCGGTGGTCGGGCACGACGCCGCGGTGGAGGTTCAGGTCGTCGAACTGCGTGACCTGGCCGTGGAGATCGCGCACAACCTCACCAACGGGTTCCCGGGCCGCAAGCTCGCCGCCGCGTCGGACGCGGTGGCGGGGGCCGACGGGCTGGTCGTGGTGACGCCGGTGTTCTCGGCGTCGTACAGCGGGCTGTTCAAGTCCTTCTTCGACGTGCTCGATCGGGACGCGCTCGCCGGGAAGCCGGTACTGATCGCCGCAACCGGGGGATCGGCACGGCATTCGCTGGTGCTGGAGCACGCGATGCGGCCGCTGTTCGCGTATCTGCGGGCCGTGGTGGTGCCCACGGGTGTCTATGCCGCGTCCGAGGACTGGGGCGCGGAGGGGCTGGCCGGGCGGATCGAGCGGGCGGCGTCGGAGCTGGCCGGGTTGATGGCTGGGCTGTCCCGGAGGGCGGATGCCGCGCCGGTCGAGCCCGAGGGGTTCGTCGTCGTTCCCTTCGCGGAGCGGTTGGCTGCGTTGAAGGGCTGAGTCCGCCGTCGGGGGCGGAGCGCTTCAGGCCGCGGGGTGTTCGTGGTTGCTCGCGCCCGCGCGGCGGAGCCGCACCGGTGACAGCCCCGCGTCCCTGAGAAGAGCCGGGGCCGCCCTCTTCCCCGCGCGCACCCGGCGCCGCAGCCAGGCCCTCGCCCTCGTCGATCCCCGTTCCCAGGTCCGCTGGAGCCTCGTCTCCCGCAGCTCGGCGAACAACTGCTCGTACCTGGTGACGATCGGGGCCGCGTCGTAGCGGTGGGCGCTCGCCAGGGCGGCCCGGCCCATGGCGCGGCGCAGGTCCGGGTCGGCGGTGAGGTCGAGGATGGCTTCGGCGAGGGCGTGGGGGTCGTCGACGGGGACGAGGCGGCCGTCGGTGCCGTCGGTGATGATCTCGGCGGGGCCGAGCGGGCAGTCGGTGCTGACGACCGGCACGCCGCAGCGCATGGCCTCGACCAGGGTCATGCCGAAGGACTCGGCGTCCGAGGCGCTGACGACGATCGAGGCGCGCGCGAACTCCTCCTCGATGGGGGTGTGCGGGCCCATCAGATGGGCCTGGTCGGCGAGGCGGAGATCCTGGATGAGGGTTTCCAGCCGGTCCTTCTGTTTGCCGCCGCCGTAGATGCGCAGCTGCCAGTCCGGTTCCTTCGCGGCGACCGTCGCGAACGCCTCCAGGAGGAGGTCGAAGCGTTTGCCGCGGGCGAGGCGGCCGGCGGCCGCGATGACGGGCGCCGTACCGTCCGACGGGGCGACCCCGGACGCCGGGACGATGTTGGGCACCGGCATCACCCGTACGCCCGGCAGTTTCATCCGTGCGCGGTACACCGCCGCGTCCGCCGCCGTGGTCGTGACGACCGCGTCCAGGGCGCGGTAGTGGCGGGCGAGGACCTTGCGGAGCTGCTTGGTGTGGGCGTCGTGGCGCAGGTGCTCCTGGCCGATGCGCAGGGCGCGGCGCGGGGCGAAGCGGGAGACGTAGACGTTGATGCCGGGGCGGGTGCCGATGACGACGTCCGCGCCGCAGCGGGCCAGGTGGGCGCGGACCCGGAGGTCGGTGAGGCGGCTGTACTGGCGGTGCCGCTTGTCCTGGGCCGGGAAGTCCACGGCGGGCTGCACCTGCGCCGGATCGCGCAGGTCGGGGCTGTACGGGCGGATGTCCACCAGGGGGACGAGCGTGATCCTCGGGTCGACCGTGAAGCGCGGTTCGTCCAGGTGGCGGGCCATCGAGACGATCTCCACGTCGTGGTGGTCCGCGAGCGCCGACGCCAGGTTCAGCGTCGTACGGACGGTGCCGCCGATGGCGTAGGCGTTGTGCAGCAGGAACACGATCTTCATGCGGCGGCTCAAGGTCCTGCCTTCCCGACGGGGTGAGCGGTGCGGTGACACGGTGATGCAGTTGTGCGGCGCGGACACGGACGACGCGGGTGGCGTGCGGTTGTCCGGTGATGCGGGCTCTGATGATGGTTTGGCTGGTTCGGCTGTTTCGGACCCTTTGTACTCCATCTGCTCGCTCTGCCCGGGTTCCCGTGCGGGCGGGTGTCACACGGACACGCTGCTCCGGAGTGGTAAACCCGACGCGCGGGCGGGGTGAGAGGCCGGTAAGAAGGGCGGCCCTGCCCTCCTGACGAGGTGGTGGGCGCCCGTGACCTTGGCAGACTGGTGGGGTGCCCCAGAACGTGCTGCTCGCCGAGGACGACCGCGCCATCCGCCATGCCCTGGAACGCGCGCTGACCCTGGAGGGGTACGAGGTCACGGCGGTCGCCGACGGCGTCGAGGCGCTCGCCCAGGCCCACCGCAACCCGCCCGACGTGCTCGTGCTCGACGTGATGATGCCCGGCATAGACGGCCTCCAGGTCTGCCGGGTGCTGCGGGCGGAGGGCGACCGGACGCCGATCCTGATGCTCACCGCGCTCGTGGAGACCGCCGACCGGATCGCCGGCCTCGATGCCGGCGCGGACGACTACGTCGTCAAACCGTTCGACGTGGAGGAGGTGTTCGCACGGTTGCGCGCGCTGCTGCGGCGGACGGGCAACCCGGACGGTTTCGCGAGGCCCCTCCCGCCGTCGGCCGGTGCGACGGCCTCCGCCGCCGGGGTCTCGGCCTC
>NZ_LRTR01000618.1 GCF_001550375.1 Streptomyces europaeiscabiei
CGAACCCGCCCGGCGACGTCTGCTGCGGCTCACCGCGTGCGCGGCCGCGCTGGCCGTCGCGTTCACCGGGTTCGCCGTGGCGCTGGGGGCCAGGGACGACGACCGGACGGTGGCCACCTCGACCTCGGCGGGCGTCTCGGCCGCCCAGCTCGCCCATGGCGACCTCGACACGGCGGTCGAGCTGCTCCAGGCGCACCTCAAGGAACAACCCAAGGACTTCGGCTCCTGGTCCACGCTCGGCCTCGCCTACGTCGAGCAGGCCCGCGTCAAGGGCGACTCCACCCGCTACCCGCAGGCCGAGAAGGCCCTGCGGCGTTCGCTGAAGCTGCGGCCGGAGAACGATCCGGCGCTCGCGGGCCTCGCCGCCCTCGCCGCCGCCCGCCACCAGTTCGGCGACGCGCTGCGGTACGCGGACCGCGCGCTCAAGGAGAACCCGTACAGCGAACGGGCGTTGTGCAGCCGCGTCGACGCTCTGGTCGAACTCGGCCGCTACGAGGACGCGTTGAAGGCGGTCAAGCTCGCCGACACCCGCCGCCCCGGCATCCCCGTGTTCACCCGGTACGCCTACGTGTACGAGCTGCGCGGCGACGTGAAGACCGCCCGGCGCGTCCTGGAGCAAGCCCTCCGCTCGGCGGCCACGCGGGGCGACATCGCCTACGTGGCCACCCAGCTCGGCCAGCTCGCCTGGCGGCAGGGCGACTACAAGACCTCGCTGGACCACTACGCCCGCGCCCTCGGCGCCGACGACACCTATCTCCCCGCGCTGGAGGGCCGCGCCCGCGCCCAGGCCGCGAGCGGCGACAGCGCGGAGGCGATCCGCGGCCTGGAGCAGGTCGTGTCCGCCTATCCGCTGCCCGGACCGCTCGTCGTGCTCGGCGAGCTGTACGAGGCTAAGGGCGACAGGACCAAGGCGGGCGACCAGTACGCGCTGGTGAACGCCTACACCGCCATCGCCCGGTCCAACGGCGTCAACGCCGACCTCGACACCGCGCTGGCCGCCGCCGACCACGGCGACGAGAAGGCCGCGCTGCGGGCCGCCGAGGCCGAGTTCAAGCGCCGGGAGACGGTCCACACGGCCGACGCCCTCGCCTGGGCGCTGCACGTCAACGGCCGCGACGACGAGGCCCTGCCGTACGCCCGCCGCGCCACCGCCACCGGCTACAAGGACGCGACGTTCCTGTACCACCGGGGCGTGGTCGAGGCCGCGGTCGGCGACAAGAAGGAGGCCAGGGCCTCGCTGAAGGGGGCGCTCGGTCTCAACGCAGGTTTCTCGCCGCTCGGCGCGGCACAGGCCCGCAAGACACTGAAGGCTCTGGAGACCGCCAAGTGACCTCTCCCCGGCGCGTGTTCGCCTCCGGCACGGCCGTCTTCCTGGCCACCTGCGCGCTCGTCCTCGTCCCCGCCGCGGCGGCGAGCGCGCATCCGCTCGGCAACTTCACCGTCAACCGGTACGACGGCCTGGTCGCCACCCCCGGACAGCTGAAGGTCCTCCATGTCGAGGACCTGGCGGAGATCCCGGCGACCCAGGCCGCGCCCGCCATCGAGCGGCAGGGCGTGGGCGACTGGGCCCGGGAGCGGTGTGAGAAGGCCGCCGAGGCCAGCGAGGTCACCGTCGACGGGAGTGCCGTCGAGGTGGCGCTCGGGTCGAGCCGGGCCGAGGAGCGGCCGGGCCAGGCGGGGCTGAAGACGCTGCGCGTGGAGTGCAGGCTGACGGCTCCGCTGCCGGACCGGGCCGCCGACGTACGTTTCCACGCGGCCGTGGACTCCGGGCCCGGCTGGCGCGAGGTCACCGCGCAGGGCGACCGGATGACCCTGGCCGGGTCGGACGTGCCCGAGGAGTCGGTCTCGGAGCGGCTCACCAGCTACCCCGAGGAGTTGCTGCAGTCGCCGCAGGACACGGCGACGGCCTCCCTCCAGGTGAAGCCGGGCGGCCCGGCCCTGGCCGAGCAGCGGAGCGACGCGCCCGGCGCCTCGATCCTCCCGCGTGGCGCGGACCGCTGGACCAGGGCCCTCGACGACCTGGTCTCCAGCCAGGACCTCACCCTCGGTTTCGGCGCCCTGGCCTTCGGCATCGCCATGTTCCTGGGCGCCATGCACGCGCTCGGCCCGGGCCACGGCAAGACCCTGATGGCCGCCACGGCCGCCGCCCGCGACCGGGCCCGGATGCGCGACGTCCTCCCCATGGCCGCGTCCGTGACGGTCACCCACACCCTGGGCGTCGTCGCCCTCGGCCTCCTCGTTCTCGCCGGCTCCGCCGCCGCCCCGTCGGTGATCACCTGGCTGGGCATCGCGAGCGGCCTGTTCGTGATGGGCGCGGGCGTGACACTCGCACGACGTGCGTGGCTGAACCGCAAGCTCACCCTCACGCAGGCGAAGGCTCAGGGACACGGACACACGCACGACCACGGTCACGGTCACGGGCATGAGCACGACCATGACCATGACCATGACCACCAGCACGATCACCACCACCACGGGCATCCCCACAGCCACGGAGAAGACGGGCACTCCCACACGCACGAGCCCGACCGGGAACTCGTACTCGCCCAGGCCGCCCCTTCGCACACCCGCACGCACAGCGAAACCCACACACCCCACACGCACACCCACGCGTCGGTCGCGACCCACACCCACGAGCACGCACCGGCGCCGGCCGAGGCACACACCCACAGCCACGATCACAAGCACGACCACGACCACGACGCCCCGCACACCCACGACCACGCCCCCGAGCAGAAGCGCTCCCTCTTCGGCGGCGGCGTCACGCACACCCACGGCGGCTTCACCCACACCCACCCCACCGCGCCCACCCTGCGCGGCACGATCCTGCTCGGTTTCGCGGGCGGCATGGTGCCGAGCCCGTCGGCCGTGGTCGTGCTGGTCGGCGCGGCGGCGCTGGGCAAGGCGTGGTTCGGGCTGCTGCTCGTGGTGGCGTACGGCATCGGGCTCGCGCTCACGCTGACGGCGGCCGGGTACGCCGTGGTGAAGGCGGGCGGCTGGGTGACGCGGGTGATGGACAAGGGCGAGGGCCGGCTCGGCGGGCCGACGGCCGCGCTGGTGCGCAACACCGTGCCACTGGCGTCGGCCTTGCTGGTCGTCGCCCTGGGGGCTGGTTTGGTGTTCAGGGGGGCAACATCCGCACTCGGCTGAGCTACTTTTGTGGGGAAATCGCACGGAGTGGAGATTTCAGGCGGATGCGAGTGACGGGGGATGGCCGTGTCCGAAGATCCGGGCAGTGAACGGGTGATCGCGGGCCGCTACCGGCTGCTGACCCCGCTGGGCGAGGGCGGCATGGGAACCGTGTGGCGGGCCCGCGACGAGGTGCTGCACCGCGAGGTCGCCGTAAAGGAGGTGCGGGCGCCGGGCGGGATCCCGGTGTCCGACGTCGAGCGGATGTACGCCCGGCTGGAGCGGGAGGCGTGGGCGGCCGCTCGGGTCGCCAACCGCAATGTCGTCACGGTGTACGACGTGGCCATGGAGGACGGCCGCCCGTGGATCGTGATGGAGCTGGTGCGCGGTCTCTCGCTCGCCGACCTCCTGGACGCCGAGGGCCCGCTCGATCCGCAGCGCGCCGCGCACATCGGCGCCGAGGTGCTGTCCGCGCTGCGCGCCGCGCACGAGGCCGGGGTGCTGCACCGGGACGTGAAACCGGCCAACGTGCTCATGTCCAACGAGGGCCGGGTCGTCCTCACCGACTTCGGCATCGCCACGGTCGAGGGAAGCTCCGCGCTCACCATGACCGGCGAGGTCATCGGCTCCCCCGAGTTCCTCGCCCCCGAGCGTGCGCTCGGCCGGGCGTTCGGCCCCGAGTCGGACCTGTGGTCGCTCGGTGTACTGCTGTACGCGGCGGTCGAGGGCAACTCGCCCTTCCGGCAGAACACCCCGCTGAGCACCCTGCGCGCGGTCGTCGACGAGGAACTGCCGCCGCCGCACCGGGCCGGGCCGCTGACCCCGGTGATCGAGGGGCTGCTGCGCAAGGATCCGGCCGACCGGATCTCCGCCGAGCAGGCCGAGCAGGACCTGCGGATCATCGGCGCGGGGGGTACTCCGCGTTCCGACACGGTGGCTTCGGGCGCGTACGGCCCGACAGTTGCCACCTTCCCGAGTCCGGACGCGAGCCCGGGGCCGGGCACGAACCGGTTCGGGCCGCCGACGCCGCCACATCCCGTACCGGCCGCGACCCACCCCTCCGCGGTGCCGGCCCGCGAGCCGGACCGCAACCGCCGGGCCCTCGTCTTCCTGATCGCCGGTATCGCCGCGATCGCCTTCGCCATCGCCGGACTGACCTACGCCCTGGTCAACCGCGACGACGGCGGGAAGGACGGCAACCCGACCAACGGGACGGGCGCGGTGGGCGGCACCAACGACCAGACGGGCGACGGCGGAACGGGCGAGGAACCCGGCGCCGGCGACACGAGTGACGACGCCGACACCCCCTCCGAGACACCCGAGAAGGAACAGACCAGCAAGCCGCCCGCGCAGTCGGTCGAGGTGACGGTCGAGGGCACGAACACCGACTACTCCGGCACCTGCCCGCCGGCGGACGCCGAGGTGCCCACCTTCACCGCCACGTTCACCGTGGGCAGCGTCCCCGTGGACGTCGAGTACCGCTGGGTGGCGAAGAACGGCAAGGTCGAGGACGAGGGCTGGAAGACCCTGTCGTTCGCGTCCGGCGGCGAGAGGACCAAACAGGACCAGGTCGTCGTCTCGACGAGCGGGAGCCACACGGACGAGATCAGCGTCGAGGTCCGCGGTCCGGTGAAGGCCGAGTCCAACTCCGTCGCGTTCTCGGTGACGTGCGAGACGGAGGCCCCGACCACGGGCGGGACCTCCCCCTCCGACGACTCGGAGAACCCTGACGAGTACAGCGACTCCGAATCCGACTACGACGACGAGGCCGGAGCCGTCGACGAGACCGGAGCCCTGAACGGGGCCGTCAGGCCGCGTTCCTGAACACCGGCAGATAGCCGCCCGACTGCCCCGCGGCCTTCGGGTGGTACGACTCACCCACGTTCAGCAGGTTGAGGCTGTGCAGCCACGCGCTGCCCGAGCACAGTTCGTGCCCGGTGAACGCGGAGCGGACGTCGCCGAAGGTGAACCCGTGGTCGGCGGCGCGTTTGGCGAGCGCGGTGTTGAGGTGGTCCGCCGCGCTGTTGATGGCGGACCGCTTGGCCTGGGAGAGGCCGGGGCAGGTGCCGCCCAGCTGGTAGAAGCGGGGATAGCCGAGCACGACCACATGGGCGGCCGGCGCCTTGGCGCTGATCGCCGAGTAGACCTTGTCGAGTTGGCCGGGGAGCGTCGAGTCGACGTACGCCTTCGCCGTGTTGATGCGCGCGACGCAGGCGCTGTCGGACTGCAGGACGCACGTGGTCATCACGTCGGCGAAGCCGGCGTCGTTGCCGCCGACGCTGACGGAGACCAGCCCCGTGCCCGCGCCGAGCGGTCCCAGCTGACTCGCCAGAACATCACCCGTTCGGGCGCCCGAGCAGGCCGTGAAGTTGAAGGACGAGGGTGCGTTGGCGGCCGCCCAGAGATACGGGTAGGCCTTCGTGCTGCGCTTGCAGTCGCCGCTGGAGGAGATGTAGCTCCCCGCGCCGACGCCCGAGGAGTAGGAGTCGCCGAGCGCCACATAGCCGGTGGCGGCGGCCTGTGGGGACGCCTGCGCCGTCGCGGCCCCGGTGAGGGCGGCGCCGACGGCGAGGAGGAGTGAGGTCATGCATGCCGCAAGTCGGGAACGTCTCATGGAACCTCCCTTTAGCAGGATCTCTGCCTCAACCGTCGTAGCAACTACGCGTGTTGATCGGAAGTGTTCATGTCAATACTTTCCTACCCGCAAGGGAACGTACCCACCGCGCCCCACGCCTGTTCGATTACGCGCGCGTGACAGAAACATGACAAGACTTCAACTCCCTTGAGTCGCACCCGTCGATCACCCAGTCTGCTGAACAGCCAAGAGCGGAACGCGACGCTCCCGGCCGTGTGTGCGAGCCCGCACACAGCCCCCACAGGCATGCGCCCCACCCAGGCGTGCGCCGCCCATGAGGAGGAATCCCTCGTAATGGCACCGCGCATCAGGAACATCAAGGTCGCCGCCGTCACCACCATGGCGACCGCCGCCCTGCTCGGCGGCCTCACCACGCTCCCCGCCCAGGCCGCCCCGGCCGAGGGCAGGGTGCTCGCGGCAGGCTCCCCCACCGCCGTCAAGGACAGCTACGTCGTCACACTCAAGAAGGGCACGGGCCTCAAGGCCGCGTCGAGCGCGGGCAGAGACCTGGTCGAGGAGTACGGCGGCACGGTGAAGCGGACCTTCAGGTCCGCCCTCAACGGCTACTCGGCAGAGCTCTCCGCGACCGAGGCCGGGAGACTGGCCGCCGACCCGGCGATCGCCTCCGTGGAGCAGGACCAGGTCTTCACCTCCGACGCCACGCAGTCCGGCGCCCCGTGGGGCCTGGACCGCTCCGACCAGGCGTCACTGCCGCTCTCCGGCACGTACACCTACCCGGACACCGCGGGCAGCGGCGTGACCGCCTACGTCATCGACACCGGCGTGCGCATCTCGCACTCCCAGTTCGGCGGCCGGGCGGTCAACGGCTACGACGCCGTGGACGGCGACAGCGTCGCGCAGGACGGCAACGGCCACGGCACGCACGTGGCGTCCACCATCGCGGGCTCGACCTACGGCATCGCCAAGCAGGCGAGGATCGTGGCCGTGCGCGTGCTGAACAACGCCGGCTCGGGCACCACGGCCGGCGTCGTCGCAGGCATCGACTGGGTGACGGCCAACCACAGCGGCCCCTCGGTCGCCAACCTGTCGCTCGGCGGCGGCGCCTCCACCGCCATCGACACGGCCGTCCGCAACTCCATATCCAGCGGTGTGACCTACGCCGTCGCGGCCGGCAACAGCAGCGCCAACGCCTCCTCGTACTCCCCGGCCCGCGTCACCGAGGCGATCACGGTCGGAGCCACCACCAGCACGGACGCCCGGGCGAGCTACTCCAACTACGGCTCGGTCCTGGACATCTTCGCCCCGGGTTCGTCGATCACGGCCGGCTGGTACACCAGCGACACCGCGACCAACACCATCTCGGGCACCTCGATGGCCACGCCGCACGTCGCGGGCGCGGCCGCCGTCCACCTGGCGGGCCACCCCTCGGCCACCCCCGCCCAGGTCGCCTCCGCCCTGACGGCCGGCGCCGTCACCGGCAAGGTCACCGGCCCCGGCACCGGTTCCCCGAACCGTCTGCTGCAGATCGTCCCGTAGCGGCAACTGCGCCGATGTGAACGGGAGTTTCCCCGGAGGCCTGCGAGGCCTCCGGGGAAACTTCGTATGCGGCGGCGAATCTCTCCGCCGGTGCACCGCGACCGGACGTGCGGTCCCGTAGCGTGCCTCGACGTATTGACTCCCCCGCGCCCGCTGAGCGACATTGAAGCCCGGCATCCGGCGCTTCAGGGGGCAAAGTCGCCCATGCAGACCTTGGGTATCAAGCCATCCTTGTCAGGCGGTGGCGGGCCACTGCTGGCGGGCGTGGCCGTGGCGGGGGTCGGCGCGGCGCTCGCGTTCGCCGACACCGACTCGGTGCTGCGCGGCCCGTTCACCCTGTTCTTCCTCCTCGTCGCGCCAGGAGCCGCCATCGGGTCCGTTCTGCGCGGAATGGAGCCGTTCGGCCGGGTCGTGACGTCCGTCGCGGGCGCGATCACGGTGAACCTCCTCGTCGCACAGGGCATGATCGCCACCCACTCGTGGTCGGTGACCGGTGGGATCACGGCCGTGACCGTGATCAGCTCACTCGTTCTCCTGCCGAGCCTGGTACGGCGCCTGCGCGGCCGTACGGAGAGAAGACGGACCTGAGACGTGGACATCAGCGTGTACCGCCCCGGCGAACTGACCGCCACCGACCGGGCGGCCTGGACCGCTTTGCAGTCCAAGGCCCATCTCCACGGCGCGCCGGAGCTGGCGAACCCGTTCCTGTCCCCGGAGTTCGCGCTCGCGGTGGGCCGCTGCCGGCGGGGGGTGCGGATCGCGGTCGTACGGGAGGGCGGCGAGCCGGCGGCCTTCTTCCCGTACCAGAGATCCGCCGTCGGGGTGGGCAGAGCCGTCGGTCTCGGCCTCTCCGACTGCCAGGGCCTGGTCCACCGCCCCGGATTCACCTGGGACGCGCAGGAGCTGCTGCGGGCCTGTGGGCTCGCCGTGTGGGAGTTCGACCATCTGGCGGAGGGCCAGACACCGTTCGCGGCCCATGTCACCGGAACCTACCCGTCCCCCGTCATGGACCTGGAACAGGGCTACGAGGCCTATCTCGGCCGACTACGCGCCGGGTCGCCGAAGTTCGTGCGCTCGACGCTCGCCAAGGAACGCAGGCTCGGCCGCGCGGTGAGCGAGGTGCGCTACGTGCACGACGAGCGCGACCCGAAGGCCCTGCGTACGCTGATGGCCTGGAAGTCGGCGCAGTACCGCAGGACGGGTCGCAGCGACCGCTTCGCGCACCCGTGGATCACCCGGCTGGTGCACCGGCTCTTCCACACCCGCTCCGAATCCTTCGCCGGCCAGCTGTCCGTGCTGTACGCGGACGGCAAGCCTGCGGCGGCTCATTTCGGGCTGCGCTCCGAGCGGGTACTGACATGCTGGTTCCCGGCGTACGACCCGGCGTTCGCGAGGTTCTCGCCGGGCCTGCTGCTGCATCTGCACATGGCCGAGGAGGGTGCCGCCGACGGCATCGCCTACCTGGATCTGGGCCGGGGCCAGAAGCAGTACAAGGATTCCCTGAAGACCCGGGAGATCTCCGTGTCGGAGGGGTGGGTCACCCGACGCCATCCGGTGGCACTCGGGCACCGGGCTCGCCGAGCCCCGGTCCGGGCGCTGCGGAACGCGGTGTTGGCACGACCGGAACTGTTCGAACCTGCCGATAAATTGCTGAAGCGGATGGGGAGAATCCGGTCGATAGGTCAGGTAACGGACACAACAACAAAAACGTGAGGCCTTGTAATAGGTCTTGCCATACCGTCTCAATCATCAATACCGTCATACATCCACCCGCATCGGTCCGTCAGCACATGCTCCTGGGGGAGGGCTCAAGGAGCGCGACGGTCCCGGGGCGGGGCGCGGTAGGGGGGTGCCGTGCTCGGTGATCACACCGCTTGCCGAGTCGTGCCGCGCGGCCGACTGCCGAGTCGCGACAGTCGGCCGGCTTTGCCAGCTCACCCGGCATGCACGGAGATCGGCTTCGGCATGCCATGAGTGAGAACCCCCCTTTCGGACCAAGGCCGGACCACCCAGGGGCGGGTGGTTCACCGGACGAGAGGGACCAGACTCATGAGCTCAGTTCTGCGCCCGGCGATATCCGAATCCACAGCAGAGTCCGATACCAGCGGCGCCGACGACTCGGTGCTCGCGAAGTACCGGCCGATCTCCGACCACCTGGCCATCGCGCCGCCGGTGAGTGTGGTGATCCCCGCCATGAACGAGGCGGAGAACCTGCCGTACGTCTTCAAGACGCTGCCGGGCTGGATCCACGAAGTGGTCCTGGTCGACGGCAACTCCACCGACGACACCGTCGAGGTGGCCCGCGAACTGTGGCCGGACGTCAAGGTCGTCCCGCAGCAGGGCAAGGGCAAGGGGGACGCCCTGATCACCGGCTTCGCGGCGTGCACCGGTGACATCATCGTGATGGTCGACGCGGACGGCTCGGCCGACGGGCACGAGATCGTGTCGTACGTCTCCGCCCTCGTCTCGGGCGCCGACTTCGCCAAGGGTTCCCGCTTCGCCAACGGCGGCGGCACCGACGACATGACCCTCGTCCGCAAGCTCGGCAACTGGGCGCTGTGCACCACCGTGAACCGCAAGTTCGGCGCCCGCTACACCGACCTGTGCTACGGCTACAACGCGTTCTGGCGGCACTGCCTGGACGAGATCGACCTCGACTGCACCGGCTTCGAGGTGGAGACCCTGATGAACATCCGGGTCGTCAAGGCGGGCCTGAAGGTGCAGGAGATCCCCAGCCACGAGTATCTGCGCATCCACGGCGCGAGCAATCTGCGGGCCGTGCGCGACGGGCTGCGGGTACTGAAGGTGATCCTGATGGAGCGCTCCAACCGGCGGGCGCTGAGCCGCCGTTCGCACGCGACGATGCTCACCGCCCGTCGGGGAGAGTCGTCTTGAGCGAGCCGGCCGTCTCGGTCGTCGTCTGTGCGTACACCGAGGACCGCTGGGAGGACATCCTCGCGGCGGTCGCCTCGGTGCGTGCCCAGTCGCGGCCGGCCCTGGAGACGCTCCTGGTGGTGGACCACAACCAGGCCCTGCTGGAGCGTCTGACCGGGGCGTACAAGGAGATCGACGAGGTGCGGGTGCTCGCCAACGCGGGCCCCCGCGGCCTGTCCGCGGGCCGCAACACGGGCATCGCCGCCTCGCAGGGGGAGATCATCGCCTTCCTCGACGACGACGCCGTCGCCGAGCGCGACTGGCTCGCGTACTTCGTCGAGGGGTACGCCGACCCCCGGGTCATGGCCGTCGGCGGCCGTACGGTGCCCGCGTGGGAGTCCGGCCGCCGCCCGGTCTGGTTCCCGGAGGAGTTCGACTGGGTGGTGGGCTGCGCCTACAAGGGCCTGCCCGGCGGTGTCGCCGAGGTCCGCAACGTCCTCGGCGGCAACGCCTCGTTCCGCCGCACCGCCTTCGACGCGGCCGGCGGCTTCGCCACGGGCCTCGGCCGCGACGGGGACAAGCGCCCGCTGGGCTGCGAGGAGACGGAGCTGTGCATCCGTCTCTCCCGGGCCAGACCGGACGCTGTCCTGCTGCTCGACGACCGGGCGGTGATCCACCACCGGGTGTCCGACGCGCGGATGCGCTTCGGGTACTTCCGCACGCGTACGTACGCGGAGGGCCTGTCGAAGGCGCTGGTGGCGCGGAGTGTGGGCGCCGCCAGGGGGCTGGAGTCGGAGCGCCGGTACACCACCCGGGTGCTGCCCGCCGGGGTGGCGCGCGGGCTGCGCGACG
>NZ_LRTR01000619.1 GCF_001550375.1 Streptomyces europaeiscabiei
GCGACTGGGCCAGGCCGCCCGCCGGGCTCCGCACGGTCCGCACCCCGGGCGGCGGCACGATGACCGCCCGGCAGGTCTGCCTCGGCCGGCACTGGGCTCCCGTACCAAGGTGCCCGAACTGCGGGCGGGCCGTCCGGGACAACCCCGGATGCCCCGGACGGCACCGGTACCCGTACGCCTACGCCCGCACGGTCGTCGACGGCGACGGGACGCCCGTGAAGCCTTTCCCCGGTTGGTTGGGCGAGCTGGGCCGGCGCGCGGTCGCGGACGCGCTGGGCGCGGCGGAGGCGACGGCCGCGTACGACATCGCCCTGATCAACTTCTACGACGCCGACGCCCGCATGGGCATGCACCGGGACAGCGACGAGGATGCGGACGCGCCGGTGGTTTCGCTGAGCCTCGGCGACACCTGCGTCTTCCGCTTCGGCAACACCGAGACACGGACACGGCCGTACACGGACGTGGAGCTGCGCAGCGGTGATCTCTTCGTGTTCGGCGGGGCGGCGCGGCAGGCGTACCACGGAGTGCCCCGGGTGTACGGGGGGACCGCGCCGGCCGGACTGGGGCTGACCGGTCGGCTGAACGTCACCCTGCGGGTCAGCGGCCTCGGTGACGGCTGAGGCTCGCCGGGCGGGGGGTCGATGCCGAGCGGATCATGGGAGACTCCCCCTCATGGACGGGAAGGCGGCCCCCAAGGCGGCGGGCGAAGGGGCGACGACACGGACGCGGCTGGACCGGGGGAGGGGCGCGCTCGGTCCGGCGCTGGAGCTGGTGCACACCGGGCGGGCGCCGACGAGGGCCGTGCTCACCGCCGAGCTGGGCGTCACCCGGGCCACGGCGGGTGCCGTCGCCGCCGAGCTGGAGGCGCTGGGGCTGATCCGGGTCGACGCGCATCCGGGTGCCGCCGCCGGTTCACAGGGCCGGCCCTCCCACCGCCTCGAAGTCGCCGAGGGGGGACCCGTGGCGCTCGCCGCCCAGGTGCACGCCGACGGCTGGCGGGCAGCGCTGGTCGGCCTCGGAGGGCGGATCGTCGCCACCGCGCCCGCCTGCGAGATCGTGGACGCCGACCCGGCCAAGGTGCTCGGCTCGGTCGTCGACGCGGGCGCCGCACTCCTGCGCGAGACCGGCCGACGGTGTGTGGGCGCGGGGCTCGCCGTGCCGTCCGCGGTCGCCGAGCCGGCGGGGCTGGCGCTGAACCCGTTGCACCTGGCCTGGCCTGCCGGGGCGCCCGTCCGGGAGATCTTCGCCGAGCGGGTGCGCGCGGCCGGGATCGAGGGGCCCGCGTTCGCGGCGAACGACGTGAACCTCGCCGCGCTCGCCGAACACCGGCACGGCGCAGGGCGGGGCTCCCGCGAGCTGCTGTGCGTGGCGACCGGGCACCGGGGCGTCGGCGGTGCGCTGGTCCTCGACGGCCGTCTGCACACGGGCAGTTCGGGCCTCGCCCTCGAAGTCGGCCACCTCACGGTCAACCCCGAGGGCCGCCCCTGTCACTGCGGCAGCCGAGGCTGCCTCGACATCGAGGCCGACCCGCGGGCCTTTCTCACCGCCGTCGGCCGCGATCCGGGACCCGAGGGCTCACTCCTCCAGCAGGCCAACGAGCTGATCCGCACCCAGTACGCCGACCCGGGCGTCCGCACGGCCGCCGAGGCCATCATCGACCGCCTCGGCCTAGGGCTCGCGGGCCTGGTCAACATCCTCAACCCCGACCGCATCATCCTCGGCGGCATGCACCGCGCCCTCCTCGACGCCGACCCCGACCGGCTGTGCGCCGTCGTCGCGGACCGCAGCCTGTGGGGGAGGCAGAGCGGGGTCCCCCCGATCCTGGCCTGCACGCTGGACCACAACAGCCTGGTCGGGGCGGCCGAGTTGGCGTGGCAGCCGGTGCTCGACGACCCGCTGGGCGCGCTGGTCTGACAGCCTTCACCAGGGCCGTGAACCCCGCAGCATGATCGTGCGGGACACCATGAACGTCACCGGAATCGCCGCCCCCGACGCGAGCAGGGGGGCGAACCGGTTGCCCGCGTGCAGGACGTCCACGATCACGTACACGCCCGCGGTCGTGATCAGGAAATTGGTGGCATTGGTCAGCGGAAACAACAGGAATTTACGCCAGGTTGGACGGGTGCGGTAGGTGAACCGGGCGTTCAGGAAAAAGGAGCCCGTCATGCTGAGGGCAAAGGCGAGAATGTGTGCGGCGAGATAGGGAAGCCGATTGAGGAACAGCAGGTAAAGGCCGTAGTAGGTCGCGGTGTTGACCACTCCGACCAGGGCGAAGGAAATGATCTGCCCCGATATGCGACGCTCCGGCGTCGGGTGGGCCTCGGGGAGCGTCTCCGTGCGCGTCGCCGTCCGCATCAGCGAATGAAGTCCTTCGTCGTGCCGCACGCCGCGTGCCCCTCCGTCTGCTCCATGTTGGTCGCCTTCACCAGGAAGTGCGGGCGCCCCTTCACCTCGTAGTAGATCCGGCCGGTGTACTCCCCGATCACCCCGAGCATGATCATCTGTACGCCGGCGAGGGCGGTGACGGCCATGACGATGGTGACATAGCCCGGTGTCTCCACGCCGTTGACGAGCGCGGCGCCCACGATCCACGCCGTGTAGAGCCCCGCGCACACCAGCAGGCACATACCGAGGTGGAGGGCGGCCCGCAGCGGCCGGTTGTTGAAGGAGAGGAGTCCGTCGATCCCGTAGTCGAGCAGCGACCGGAAGCTCCAGGAGCTGCGGCCGTGTTCGCGCACGGCGTTCTCGTACTCGAAGGTCGTGCCGGGGAAGCCGACCCAGGCGAAGATGCCCTTGGAGAAGCGGTTGTACTCGGTGAGGTCCAGGACGGCGTCCACCACGCGGCGGGACAGCAGCCGGAAGTCGCCCACGCCGTCGGCGAGTTCGACGTCGACGAGACGGTTGACCAGCCGGTAGTACAGCCGTGCGGTGGCGGTGCGCATCAGACCGTCGCCGGTCCTGGTGCGGCGGGCGATGACCTGGTCGTAGCCCTGCTCACGCAGGCCCACCATGCGCCGGACCAGTTCCGGCGGGTGCTGCAGGTCGGCGTCCATGACGATCACGGAGTCGCCCGAGGCGTGCCGCAGACCCGCGAGCAGTGCCGCCTCCTTGCCGAAGTTGCGGCTGAAGGAGACGTATCGCACGCGTGCGTCGAACTCGGCCAACTGCTGCAGAACCGCGAGGGTCCGGTCGCTGCTGCCGTCGTCGACGTAGACGAACTCCATGTCGTGGCCGAGCGGCAGCAGTTCCTCCGCGACCTTCTGGATCTCTTCGTGGAAGCGCGCGACGACGGCTTCCTCGTCGTAGCAGGGTGCGACGATCGAGATGAGCATGGTTCTCCCCCAGGGGTGCGGTCAGAGAGCGGTGGTCATGCGCTCGTGTGCGGTCGGGTCGTCGGGCGCGGTTCGAGTGGTGGCCAGGGGTACGGGCGCGGGCGCCGCCCGGGCCCGTCGGCGGCGGAGCAGGCCCGTCGCCCCGATCAGGACCACGGTGGTGAGCGAGGCGGCCCCGAGCGCCGTGCCCAGGCGCAGCCCCGGCGGGTGGAACGTGCAGGTGACGCTGCTGGCGGAGCCGTACAGGGGTACGGCGATCAGCCCGTAGTACTCCTTGGCGGGTACGGCGGGAGCGTCGTCGGCGGCGCAGCGCCAACCGGAGATCCGGGGCGCCGCGACGACCGCGATCCCCGTGCTGTGGGCGGGGAGTTCGGCCCGGATGGTCCCGTCGGACACGCTCACGCCGGTGGCGCCGGTGGCCTTCAGCCCCTCGACGGCGGTACGCAGCCGCGCGGTGTCCAGGCAGCCGACCGCGCCGTCCGGGACCGGACTGGTCCTGTCCGGCGACAGCTCGATCCGGAACCGTCCCGATTCCCCGACCGTGCCCAGCCGCTGCATCGGGGCGATCTTGGTGACCGGCTGGTCGGACCGGAACCGCCCGGTCAGCTCCTCGCCGGAGCCGGAGCCGGAGCCGGAGCCGGAGCCGGAGCCGGAGCCAGGGCCAGGGCCAGGGCCAGGGCCGGAGCCGGAGCTGGAGCCGGAGGTGGCTCCAGAGCCTGAGCCGTCGGCGAGCCGCGCGGTGCCCGAAAGATGCGGCGCCCACAGATACAGCTCGGATCCCGGCGGGCAACCACCCGTGATCGTCGGCTTCTTCGGCGCGCCCGGGTGGGGCAGCGGTCCCACCCGCACACCCGGCCGTCCGTCGTCGCTGGGGGACGGCGGTTTCCCGGCCGCGGTACGGACCGTGAACCGGGGCACGGTGTACACCCGCGTGCCCAGCAGCAGTTCCTGGTTGCGGTACGGCGACGGCCCGAAGGCGGAGAGGTCCGTACGGCCGCCGGCGCGGTCGGCGGGCGGGCGAACCGTCACCAGCGGCGGCACGTCCTGCCGGGTCACGGTCACCCGGCTGCCGTCCTGCGGGAACCAGTTCTGGTGCGGGTCCGGCGGCGAGTGCACCCGGGCGCCGACGGAGAAGATCGCGTCCGTGACGGCGTTGTCCAGGCTCTGCACGTTACGGCCGTGCGAGGTCCAGCCGTCTCCGAGGGCGGTGAGTGTCCGGCTGAGCACGTCGGAGGTGAGGCTGCTGTAGTACTGGGCGCCCTGCCCGCCCACCAGCAGCGGGTCGTTGCCGACGGTCTGCTCCCGGCCCGGGTCGGTCCGGTGGCGGGGCCAGCCGTCGGCCCCGGCGATCGCCTCGGTCTGGTCCCGCTGCCGCCCGCCCCAGGGCGCGTAGTCGTCCATGTGCCCGAGCCGCAGCCGGGTGTCGGCGGCGGAGGTGACGGCGGCCTCGCCGAACTGCGTGCACACCAGCAGCGCCACGGCGAGGGCCGCGAGGGGCCTGCCGCCCTTCCGCCCGACCCCGAGCAGGATCAGCCCGCCCAGCGCACCGGCGGCCGCGAGCAGCGCGAGAGGGAGACTGAAGGCCCGCAGCGTCCGCTCGCTGCCGCTCGCGAAGGCGATCACCAGCGCGAGCAGCGCCCCCGCCGCGCCCAGCGCACGCGGGCCGGGAACGCCGTACGACAGCGTGTGCCAGGCGGCGATCACCAGCAGTGCGCAGAGCACGAAGGCCTGGCGGTACGAGCTGCCCTGCGGGGTGGCGAAGGCGTGCCAGAGCAGATGTGTCGGCCCCCACTGCATCGACAGGGCCACAGCGACCACCAGCAGGGTCCACCCGGCGCGCACCCGCCCGGGGACCGCCCGGTGGAAGGGCAGGGCGAGCGCGAGCAGCAGCGCGGTGGTGCCCACGAACACGGCCGGCGTCCCGAAGCTGTACGTCCCCGGCAGCAGCCGGGCGAGCAGGTCCTCGGTGGGGACGGGCACGAAATGCCGGACCCGGCCCGGAGAGGAGTGCCGGGTGCCGAAGTACACGACCGACACCAGCGGCGCGGCCAGGCCCATGCCGAGGGCGGTGACCAGGACGGCGCGGCCGGCGGCCCTGAGCCGCTGACGAAGCGTGAGGTCACCGAGCAACAGCCGGAGCATCAGCACCAGGCCGGCGGCGAGGGTGGCCATGTACGCGGTGTAGAAGTTGGCGGTCCAGGCGAGCGCCACGATCAGCACACAGAGGAACGGACGCCGCCCCCGTCCGGCCCATTCGCCGGCCAGACACAGCAGCGGCAGGAAGACCAGGCCGTCGAGCCACATGGGGTTGTAGACCGCGTCCGCCAGGGTCCAGCCGCACAGCGCGTACGACGAGCCGAGCAGTCCCGCCGCCCACCAGCGGCCAGGGCGCAGGGCGAGCAGCAGGCAAGCCGTCGCGGCGGCGGCCGACGCCACCTTCAGCACGGTGACCGCGTACACCGCGAGGTCGATCTCGTTCCTCGGGAACACCACCACGAGCAGGGCGAACGGGCTGCTGACGTAGGTACCGAGGTCGGGCAGAAAACTGGCTCCGAACCCGGACTGCCAGTTGACGAGCAGTCCGCCGTCGGCCCTGCCGTGCAGCAGGTCCCACAGGTGCGCGTGGAACGGCACGTACTGGTTGCCGAGGTCGTTGACGCTCCGGGTGCGCGGCCCGAAGGGGTAGGCGCGGGCCACGACATCGGCGGCGCAGAGCACGACGACGGTGAACGCGGCGGCGAACAGAGCGGCTTTTCCCCGCGGCCGTTGAGCGACCCACTTCATTTGCGTAAGACCCCGCCATTCCCCGCGCTTCATCGATTCGCCGAATTAGAGGTCTACCGCTCGATGATGGTTGTGCCGTCGGCGAAAAGTGAAAGAAATAATTCCGAATACCGCGGGAGGCGGGAAATGGGTAATTGATTTCTCGGGTACGGGAGTTGTCTCCGGAGTGATCAGGAGGTGAACTCCGCCGTGAGACTCCACAACGCCGCCACCTGTGGCCGCCGCAGATCCGCCCGCCGCACGCACAGCCCGATCGGGAACGGTTCGGGCGGTGTGTCGGTGGGGACCGCCGTGAGCCGGTCGCGTACGGCGCTGTGGTCGAGCACCGGCCGGGGGACCACACCGGTGCCGCAGCCCAGCGCGACGAGGGTCAACAGCGCCTCGTGGCCCTCCGGTTCGGCCGTCAGGTCGGGTGCGGTGCCGTGGGAGCGGAACCAGCGGTCGGCGGCGTCACGGACCAGACCGCGGTGGGGGAGGACGAAGGGGCCGCCGAGGCCGGGGTCCGGGCGGTCGCGCGCGGTGACGAACACCAGGTCCGTCGTCGCCACGGTCCGGCTCACCAGTGGCTCCGGCAGGCGTGTCGGGATGCCCGCGACCGCCACGTCCACCTCACCCTCGTCCAGCCGGGCCAGCGCGGCCGCCGCGTCCCCCGTACGCAGATCGAGGCGGACCTGCGGATGGGCCGTACGGAACGGCGTCAACAGGTCCGGCAGCAGCGCCTGACACGCGGTCACCGTCGCGAACACGGCCAGTCGCCCGGTCAGTTCGGCCGGGTCCGGATGCTCCTCGCGGTACGCGCGCCACAACTCCAGGGCCCGCACGGCGTATTCACGGAAGCGATGCCCCTCGGCCGTGAGCGAGACGCCCCTCGGCCCCCGGTCGAAGAGCCGGTGCCCGAGGCCGGACTCCAGTCGCTGCACGGTACGGGTCAGCGTCGCCGGGCTGACATGGCAGTCCGTGCTGGTCCGGCCGAAGTTCAGCGTCCGGGCCAGGTGAAGGAACAGCCGCAGCTCGCGATGATCGTCCCGCATACCCGTCCACCTGGCTCTTTCGTCTTCTGCAACGCCCCGCTGCAAAGGTTGCGCTTGCCGCAACACTCGGCCGGACCCTACAACTCCTCCATGACCACCTCCACTGTCTTCGTTCTCGAAACCATGGACGTGCCCGGCGGCACGGAGACCGTCCTGCGCGGCGGCCGCCACCTCTTCCCGCTGCTGCCGCAGGCCCTCGCCGGGGTGCGCCGCGTGGGCGTCATCGGCTGGGGCCCGCAGGGCCGGGCCCAGGCCCGCAACCTGCGCGACTCCCTCTCCGGCACCGACATCACCGTCGCCGTCGGACTGCGCCCGGGCTCGGCCTCGGCCGCCGACGCCCGCGCCCACGGCTTCACCGAGACGGACGGCACCCTCGGCGACTGGCTCGCCGTCACCGCCGAGAGTGATCTCGTCATCCTGTTGATCGCGGACGCGGCCCTCGCCGCCCACCACCGGGAGATCCTCACCGCCCTGAAGCCCGGTGCCACCATCGGTCTCTCCCACGGCTTCCTCCTCGGCCATCTCCGCGAGACCGGCGGCGACTTCCCGCCCGGACACGGCGTCATCGCCGTCTGCCCGAAGGGCATGGGCGACTCGGTCCGCCGTCTGTATGAGCAGGGCGCCGAGACCAACGGCGCCGGGATCAACAGCAGTTACGCCGTCCATGCCGACCCCGACGGCAACGCGACCGACCGTGCCCTTGCCTGGTCGGTGGCCCTCGGCTCCCCGTACACCTTCCGGACCACCCTGGAGAGCGAGTACCTCTCCGACATCGTCGGCGAGCGCGCCATCCTGCTCGGCGCCGTCCACGGCATAGTCGAGAGCCTGTACACCCGCCACCGGCTCGCCGGCGACGACGAGGTGACCGCGTACGAGCGCTCCTGCGAGAACATCACCGGCCCGATCGCCCGCACCATCTCCCACGCCGGGCTCCGCGCGGTGCGCGAGGGCCTCGACGCGGCCGGCCGGGACGTCTTCGACCGCGCCTACACGGCCACGTACGGGCCCGCCCGTGAGATCGTCGCGGAGATCTACGACGAGGTCGCCGACGGCACCGAACTGCGCAGCGTCGTCCTGGCCGAACGCCGCCTCGGTGCCCGCCCGATGAGCGGGATCGGCGGCTCACCGATGTGGTCCGTGAGCGAGCGGGCACACGCCCGTCGGGGCGAAAGCGGCCTGCCCGTGGAGCCGTTCACCGCCGGTGTCTTCGTCGCCACCATGACCGCGCAGATCGACGAGTTCGCCGAGCGCGGCCACCCCTGGTCGGAGATCGTCAACGAGTCCGTCATCGAGGCCGTCGACTCCCTCCTGCCCTACATGCACGCCCGCGACGTCGCGTACATGGTCGACAACTGCTCCCGCACGGCCCGCCTCGGTGCCCGCCGCTGGGGCCCGCGCTTCCAGGCCGCCTACGAGCAGATCGCCTACCCGGCAGCCCAACACCCGCCAGACCAAGCCCTGTTGGCGTCCTTCGACGGACATCCCGTCCACGAGGCCCTGGCGGCGGCGGCGAAACTCCGGCCCTCGGTGGACATCTCCGTAGCCTGACGCCTGACGCCTGACGCCTGACGCCTGACGTCGGATGGCCGGCGTCTGCCCGCCTACGAGGCCGTCCGGCGGCGAGGTCTTGCCACCAACTCCCCGCCACAATTGGGACAGATCCCATGCAGGGCCTCGCCGCAGGGCACACAGAACGTGCACTCGTACGAGCAGATGCGGGCCGGGGCGTCGGCGGGCAGGGCCATCGTCTCGCAGCGCTCGCAGCGCTCGCGCATCTCCAGTGCCATGTGCGGGCCTTTCTCGGATCGGGGTGCCGTGACCTGTCACCTCCCATCCTCCGCACCCCGCGCGTGGCCGAAAGTCGCCTGCGGGTCAGAGATCGGCACGATCGGGCCACGGACGTGTCACCACTGTCGGCCCCGTGGCAGCCGGTCGCGTTCGGGAGTGCTCATGTGCAGCACCTGGAAGGTCTCGCCCTCGGCATTCGGCGCGTCGTGGTCCCAGACCGAGAAGTGGACGATCTCCCAACGGGAGGTGTTCACGGCCGCCGCCGCGAGCACCGCCCCGTCCGACGAGGCGAGCCGCTCCGTCCCACGCACCGCGTCCTCGACGACCTCGCCCAACGACACCCCGCCCGGCACCGGCCGCCGCGCCCGTACCGCCACCCGCGCGGGGGAGTCGGCGCCACCACCCGCCTCGTACGCCAGGCCCGTCCACTGGCGGACCGACGGACGCCCGAAGTCGTCGACGACGCCCTGGAAGCCGCCACCCCAGAAGAAGGAGTTCATGCCCTCCACGCTGTTCCACAGGTAGAAGGGCGCGTACTGGTTCACGGGCGAGCCGTGCACACCCCGCTCACGCATCAGATACGCCTTGAGGCCGAGGCCCTCCCAGGCGTCGAGCGCGTGCCCGCGACTGGCCACGCGGCGTCGGACGACCTCCATGTCATAGTCGGCGGGCAGGGTGATCTCGTACTGCGTGGCGTGCATGACGTGCCTCCGGCCGACTGTCGAGTGGTGCGGATCTAGCGAGCGGGGCGAGCCGGCCGGAGCAGGGCGAGCAGCCCCCGGACCCCGGCGTCGAATGCGGCCGGCGAGCCCGACGCGCGGGCCAGGACGTAGCCGCCCTGCACGGTCGCGACGATCGTCGCGGCGATCTCCTCCGCGTCCAGCTCCGGCGCGAACTGCCCCTTCTCCCTGCCCTCCTCGACGAGCCCGGCGAGGCGCTCACGCAGCCAGTCGAGCGTCTCGTCCACCGGCGCCCGCAGCTTCTCGCTCGCGATCACGTCCGGATCCATCGTGAGCCGCCCGACAGGGCAGCCGCGCAGGACGTCCCGCTCGCGCCGCAGATACGCCTCGACGCGCTCGTACGGCGAGCCCGGCCCGTCGAGTACTCCCTCGGCGGCAGCCCGCAACTCCTCGGCCGTCCGGCGGATCGCGGCCAGGGCGAGATCCGGCTTCCCCCTGAAATGGTGGTACATGCTGCCCTGCCCCGTACCCGAGCGCTCCAGGATGGCCTTGGGGCTGGTGCCCACATAGCCGCGCTCCCACAGCAACTCGCGGGTGGACTCGATCAGACGCTCCGGGGTGCTCACACCCCTACTGTACATACTAGTAGTTACAGAATCTGGGTTCTCGGCGTACTTCGGAGGAGGTATCCCCACTGCCGCCGGCCGGACGACGACCCGCACCCCTTCCTGCGGGAGCCTCGAAGCATCTCGGAAGAACGCGACCAAGGAGATGAGTTCGAGATGCAGACCCTCGCGAACTGGGACGCCGGCCCCGGCCCCTGGATCCTCTTCCTCCCGCTGATCTGGGCGGCGCTCGTCGTCGGCGCCGTCACCCTCCTGCGCCGCACCGTCCGCCGGGACCGCCGAGGACCGGGGCGCGCGGACCGTCGCCCGTACGACGGCCCTCACCGCTCCGGTGACTCCCCGATCGCGGTGCTCGGCCGCCGCTTCGCCTCCGGCGAGATCGACGAGGACGAGTACTGGCGCCGCCTGTCCGTCCTGGACGAGCAGTTCGGCCCGGCCTCGAAGGGCGGTGCGATCTGACCTCCGCGACCGACGTACGAACATGTGGCGATGCCTGACCGGTGCCGAGGGGGCGGTCGCCTGGCGGTGTACGACCGCTGCCGATGGACGGCGAGCAGGTCACCGCCGGGTCGGCCTGTGACGGGGCGGGTCACCGCCCGGTCAGCCTGCGACGGCCGACCGGGCGGGAGCGTGTTCGGACCTGCGCCCGCGTGCAGCGGCGGGCCTGCGTCCGGTGTCGTACGGCTGCCCGGCGTCGACCGTCAGTCCGGCGTCGACCGTCAGCCCGGTGTCGACCGTCAGCCCGGTGTCGACCGTCAGTCCGGTGTCGACCGTCAGTCCGGTGTCGTACGGCGAGATCTTCGGCACCGCGGCCGAGGACGCGGGCAGCGTGAACCACACGACCTTCCCCGACTCGCCGTGCGGCCGCACACCCCAGCTCTCGCTCACCGCGGCGACCATGGCGAGACCGCGGCCGCAGGTGGCGAAGGGCTCCGCGTCCTGGGCGACCGGGAGGCGGGGGTCGTGGTCGTGCACCGAGACCGTGAGCCGGCCGAGGAGCAACTCCATCTCCACGGTGCACATCTTGTCCGGCTCGGCGTGCCGGTGGACGTTGGACAGCAGCTCGGTCACCCCGAGTGCGGCCCGCTCTATCAAGGGATCCAGATGCCAGTAGCGCAATTGCGCAGATACGATTCTGCGGACCTGGCCGATCCGCGACGGCAGGGCTTGGAGCTCCACCGTGCAGTGCCTGCTTTGCTGGCTGATCACGGCTGCGACTCCCCGAATTGAGTCCGGAAGAAGATCGGAGTACGGATCCAGCGAGGTGGCTGTGCGAAAAACGCCGCCTGCTGTGGTGCGGCCGCGTACGACTGGCCGCCTGATGACGGAAGCCGGGGCTGCCGCCTGCTCGTGGGGTGGCTGCGTACGGCCGCCGCCCGCTGACGTGGCCGGCGAACTGGTTCGCAGCGTTATCGCCGGTAAACCCAGAGTGACGTGAGACCAGAGTGACCCAGGGGGTCCGGTCCCGCAACTCGCGGTCCGTCAGCCGCGCCCCGCGGCCCTGCGTACCGCCTCTATGAACCGGCGCGCCGAGGGCGGACCGGGCTTCCCCGGAGCCGGGTCGTGCTCGTTCAGCGTGAGCGTGTAGCGGGTGCCGTTGACGTCGGCCAACGCCCGGTCCTCGTTCGCGAACCAGGGCTTCGAGGCGCGCACCGCCTGCACCGGCGCGCTGTCGATCTCGCTGCCGTAGCTGGTCAGCAACTGCAGCCGGCCGTCCTCGATCCGGACCTGCCCCGCCCGGGTGAGTTGCCGCAGCCTCTTTCCGATCCGCACGCCCGTGGCCGTGAACTCCGGCTCGGCCATGTGCCCCGCCCCCTAGTGCGCCTCGGCTGTCCTGTGTCGTGCGATCCGTCGCGGACCGTGAACCAGTGTGCCCGAGGCCGCTTCCCCCGGGTGGCCCCGGTGGTGTCGACCCGGCCCGTGCGGTGAAGTCTGCACGTCCCCCGCGTCGAGCACCAGTGCGCACGGTGGGCCAGGGGCGGGGTTCCGGCGCATGCGCGGCATGCGCCCCCCGTGCGCCCCGCGCATCTCTGCCACAGGAGTGCCTTTGGGGTGCTCAAAGGCATGTTTATGCAGGTGAGAAGCGTGCGGAAGGTGTTTATCATCGAGGTGTCCGACGCCGCGATCCGCCGTCGGCGCAATGCGTGAGGAGCACGCCGTGAGCACCCCCCGCCCCACCCGTCCTGGCGCGACCCTCGACGTCGATCACAGTGACAGCGAGTACCGCACCTGGCTCAAAGAAGCCGTGCGCAAGGTCCAGGCCGACGCCAACCGCTCCGCCGACACCCATCTGCTGCGCTTCCCGCTGCCCGAGAGATGGGGCATCGACCTGTATCTCAAGGACGAGTCGACCCACCCCACCGGCAGCCTCAAGCACCGTCTCGCACGCTCCCTCTTCCTCTACGGCCTGTGCAACGGCTGGATCCGGCCGGGCCGCCCCGTCATCGAGGCCTCCAGCGGCTCCACGGCCGTCTCCGAGGCGTACTTCGCCAAACTGATCGGCGTCCCCTTCATCGCCGTCATGCCCCGCACGACCAGCGCCGAGAAGATCCGTCTGATCGAGTTCCACGGGGGCCGCTGTCACTTCGTGGACGACTCGCGGAAGATGTACGAGGAGTCGGCTCGCCTCGCGGTGGAGACCGGCGGCCACTACATGGACCAGTTCACCTACGCCGAGCGGGCCACGGACTGGCGAGGCAACAACAACATCGCCGAATCCGTCTTCCGCCAGCTCCAGTTGGAGCGCTTCCCCGAGCCCGCCTGGATCGTCGCCACCGCCGGCACCGGCGGTACCTCCGCGACCATCGCCCGCTACGTCCACTACATGCAGTACGACACCCGCATCTGTGTCGCCGACCCCGAGAACTCCTGTTTCTTCGAGGGCTGGACCACCGGTGACCCTGACGTCACCTGCGACTGCGGCTCCCGCATCGAGGGCATCGGCCGCCCCCGCATGGAGCCCAGCTTCGTCCCCGGCGCCGTCGACCGCATGATGAAGGTCCCCGACGCCGCCAGCGTCGCAGCCGTACGCGCCCTGGAAGACACCATCGGCCGCAAGGCCGGCGGCTCTACGGGCACAGGCCTCTGGAGCGCCTTCAAGATCATCGCTGAGATGGTCTCGGAGGGCCGTCACGGCAGCGTGGTGACCCTCCTGTGCGACCCGGGCGACCGCTACCTCGACAAGTACTACTCGGACGAGTGGCTCACAAGCCAAGGCCTGGACATCGCGCCGTACGCGGCAGTCATCGAGTCACTGCTGCGCACAGGGGTCTGGGCAGCGCCCCGTTAGGGGCGCGGGGCCGTATCCGTATGCGGCTCCGCCGCGTGGGTGCGACCAGCCACGACCGGCCCGCGGCTCGCAGACCACCTTCGGTGAAACGGCGCTCAGATCTCGACGCCGTCGTCGGAGTCCTCCCCGGCCACCACCACCGGCCGCAAGTGCTCCGCGATCTCGGCCCGAGCCTGCGCGGGCAACCCCGCATCGGTCACCAAGGTGTCGACCTGCTCCAACGCCGCGAACGAACTCAACCCCACCGTCCCCCACTTGGTGTGGTCCGCCACCACCACGACCCGCCGCGCCGACTGCACGAGCCGACGGTTCGTCTCGGCCTCCGCCAGATTCGGTGTGGACAGACCCGCCTCGACCGATATCCCGTGCACCCCGAGGAACAGCACATCGAAGTGGAGCGCCGCGATCGCCTGATCGGCCACCGGCCCCACCAGGGAGTCGGACGGCGTCCGCACGCCACCGGTGAGCACCACGGTCGCCGCCCCCTGCCGGGGGCCCGTGGTGCGCTGGGCGGCATGGAAGACATCGGCGACCCGCACCGAGTTGGTGACCACGGTCAGGTCCGGCACGTCCACGAGCCGGTGCGCCAGCGCATAGGTCGTCGTACCGCCCGACAACGCGATCGCCGAACCCGGAGCGACCAGCTCCGCGGCGGCCCGCGCGATGTCCTCCTTGGCACTCAGCTCCAGCCCGGACTTCGCCTCGAAACCCGGCTCGTGCGTGCTCGCCTCGGCCACCGGCACCGCGCCGCCGTGCACCTTCTCCACCGCGCCCTGGCGGGCGAGTGCGTCCAGGTCGCGGCGCACCGTCATGTCCGACACGCCCAGTCTGCGAGTCAGTTCGTTGACCCGGACCCCGCCCCGCCGTCGTACCTCGTCGAGGATCAGGGCTCGGCGCTGCTCCGCGAGGAGGTTCTGGTTCTCACTCACGCTCGCTCCGGTCCTTTCGCCCCATCACGCCCGACACGCCTTCCCTACCCCCTCCGACGAGGACATTTCCCCGTCCCCGGTCCCGAGGACGTCCCATATTCGCACGCCCCACCACGGGTGACGCCACTACCTGCACCGTCACGTACGCGTCACGCTCCGTTCCCCGCGCCCGTCACTATCACACGGATCGGGGAGATTCGGTGACCACAGGTGTACCAGGCCCTCTCAGCGGCGATCATCAGTGCCTGTACCTCACACCTGACTTGCGGCGCATCACGGGGGAAGCGGAACAGTGGATCGTGCGAGGGAACATACGACACCTACGGAACCCAGGGAACATCCGGAGCCCGTCGAGGCGGATGAGCACCCGGAACCCGGCCGGTCCACGACGGACGGTGTCGCCCTCGAACTCCTCGTCCACGGCGTCGGCGGAACCAGCCCCGAACGCATGCTGGACGATCCGCGCACGGTCCGGATCACCGGCGACGACACGGCCGCCGTCTTCCGGCGCACCGAGGACGCCGACGCGGAGAGTCGACCCGCCGACCACAGGGGCAAGCCCGTCCCCGAGGCCTACGTCTGGTGCAACCTCACCTCCGGCAACGGCTCCCGCGCCCTGTGGCTGTTGCTGCTGCCGTTCATGGTCGTCAACCTCGCCCACTGGATGCGCCCCGGCACCCGCGACCGTCGTCGAGCGGTACGCCTCTACGGCCTCCTCGTCCGGCTGACCGGCCTGACCCTGACCGTGCTGCTCGTCGCGGCGGCCTGCGAGGTCGCCCTCGACCTGACCGCCTGGCAGTGCGCGGGCGCACGCGCGTGCGCGCAGGCGCACACCTGGCTCGGATTCCTGTCCCCGGCCGTCTCCGACGACGGCTGGTGGAGCCTGCCCGGCCGCCGCCTCGCCCTGGCGGCCGTGGTGCCCACCGCGCTGACCGGGCTGCTGTGGTACCTCTCTCACCGCACCTGGAGCGAGTACGAGTCCCAGCGCCCCATGGACGGCGACGACGCCGACCCCGATGAGGGGAAGGCGCCACGCATCGCACCCGACGTCGAGGACACGGCCCGCGTCGCTCTCGGCCGGCCCGGCTTCTGGTACGGGCGCCGCCTCGTGGCCAGACTGAGGGCCGCGCACACCGCGGCCGGCTTCCTGACCGTCGCGGCGGCCGTGGGCATGTCCGCGGCCCGCCACGACCGCCGACCGGGCGGCCCCGTCCTGCTGGACCTCCTGGGCTGGCTGCTGAACGCGGCACTCGTCGTGCTCGCCGTCGCCGTGGTGTGGGTGGTGTGCCGCCGGGGCCGCAGCGAGCGGCGCCTCGACAAGCACCTGGACGAGCACCTGGTGCGCCGCCTGCCGGCCTGCTCGATCGCCGTGCTCGTCCTCGCCATGGTGTACGCCGGGTGGTCACGCCCCGGCTGGCGGTCGGCGGGGCGGCTGCCGGGCGACATGACCTTCGGTGGGATCACCCTGGTCCAGGGCCTGCTCGTGATCGCGCTCGGCGTGGTCGCCCACACCCTGTACCGCTCCCGCCCCGACCCGCGCACCGCCATGTACGGTCTCGCCGGCCCCGCCGTCGCGATGCTCGCCTGCGCCCTCGGCGGCGTGATGTCCGCCGGCGTCGCCCAGCGCGTCGCCGACTGGCTGGGCGGCACCGACGACGCCCTGCCCGGCCCACCCGTCCTCCTCACCTGGCAGGCCTCCGTCATCCCGCCCCTCCTCCTGGTGACCCTCGGCCTCCTCGGCTGGTTGGCCCGCCGCACCTGGGTCCTGCGGCGAACGGAGACGGCGGCCGTGGAAAGTGAGTACGACCTGTCTCGGGAGCGACCGAACGAGGAACACGAGTCCCAGGACGCCGGCCGCACCCGCCGCATCGCCCGCACCCGGGCCATGGCGTCCCTCACCGACCGTGCGCCCCGCATCATCGCCGTCACCTCCACCGTGACTTTGCTGCTCGGCGCCGGAGCCCTGACCGGCGCCCTGGCGACACACGAGACACCGGCGCGGGCGGCGCACGGCTCGTACGACTTCCTCGCGGGCGCCGCCCAGACCGCGCAGGCGCTGGGCTCCTGGATGATCGGCGTGGGCTTCCTGCTGTTCGTCACCTGGGGGCGCCGGGCCTACAAGGACGCCTCCGCGCGCCGCACGATCGGCATCCTCTGGGACGTGGGCACGTTCTGGCCACGCGCCGCCCACCCCTTCGCGCCGCCCTGCTACGCCGAGCGGGCCGTACCCGACCTGACCTGGCGCATGGCCACCTGGACCCGCACCACGGGCGGCCGGCTCGTCATCTCCGGACACTCCCAGGGCAGCGTCCTCGCGGCGGCCGCCGCCTGGCAGCTGACGCCGTCGGTCCGCAAACGGGTCGCGCTGCTCACCTACGGCTCCCCGCTGGAGCGGCTGTACGGACGCTGGTTCCCCGCCCACTTCGGCCCCGAGGCGCTCGCCTCCCTGCACCGTGAGGTCGACTGCTGGCGCAACCTGTACCGCCTCACCGACCCCATAGGAGGCCCCGTGCGTGTGACGAGCCGGTGCGGGCCGCAGGTCGACGCCGAGCCCTTCACGGACCCGCTCGCCTACGGCCGCACCGGCGCCCACCCGCTGCCCGCCCCGATCCTCGGCCACTCCGACTACCAGGCGGACCCGGCCTTCGCCCATGAGCGACAACAACTGCTGGCGCGCATCGGCTCGGAGCTGCCGGGCCCCCGGCAGTCCTAGACCGTGGCTGTCGGCACCTCGGTCACGCGTCCGGGCAGGTGGTGTCCCGCTCCGGCCGCTGTCCCGTGAGGAGGAAGTTCGTCACCGTACGGTCGCCGCACGCGTTCCCCGTCCCGAGATACGCGCCGTGCCCGCCGCTCTCCAGCGTGACGAGCCGGGCCCGGTCGCCCAGCGCGGCCCGGAGGTTCAGCGCGCCGGAGTACGGGGTGGCCGGGTCCCGCCGATGCTGGATCATGAGGATGTTGGACGGACCGTCGTCGGTGATCCGGGTCGGCTTCTCCGCCTGCCCGTTCTTCCAGAAGGAACACGGCGTGATGTTCACCGGCATCCCGGCCGTGAGCGGATACCGCACCCGGCTGTCGGCCACGGCCCGCTCGTGCGCGCCGACCGACGCGGGCCAGCGCACGTCGTTGCAGACCACCGCCATGACCGCTGCCGCCTCCGCGTCGCTCATCGGTCCGGCCACGTCGGGGGTCAGGACCGGCGTCGCCTTCGGGTCCATGGCCTGCCTCATCAGCAGAGCCAGTTCGTCGAACGAGTCGTCGTCGTACAGGGCGTTCTGCATCGACTGCCGCAGCCGGTTCCCGGTCAGGGGGACCCCTTCGGTGGTCGTCGTCCGCGGCGCACGGTCCAGTTCGGCCGCCAGGGACAGGAACAACGGCCGTACGTCGTCCGGCCGTTCGGCGAGACGCAGACCCCTCGTCTCCTGTGCCGGGTCCGCGGCCCAGGCCGCGAAGTCCGGGAACCGCTCCTCCGCGCCCCGCGCCATGTTCGCCAGCCAGCCGCGCGCGACCAGCCGGGGGTTCGGGTCGTCATTGCTGTCCAGCACCCAACGGTCGGTCCGCTCCGGGTACTTCTGCGCGTAGACGGCTCCCACATAGGTCCCGTACGACACTCCGTACGCCGACAGCCGCTCCTCGCCCAGGGCCTGCCGGAAGCGGTCGATGTCCCGCACCTCGTTGGCGGTGGAGAGGCTGCGCAGCACCGCACCGCCGTTCGTCGCGCAGGCCTTGGCGGTACGCCGGGACCGTGCCACGTTCTCGGTGATGTCGCCGTCGGTCGCGGGCCAGGACCGCAGCGTCACCAGATGACGGTCGTCGGCGGGCAGCCCACAGCTCGCCCGCGTACTGCCGCCCGTGCCGCGCGGGTCGAGGCTGACGATGTCGTACGCGTCGCCGAGTTCCCGCCGCAGCGCGTTTCCCTGCTGGGTCAGCCGCTTCACGCCGGAGCCGCCCGGTCCGCCCGGGATCACCAGCAGTGTGCCGCGCCGCGCCTCGGAGTCCTCGCTGCGCAGTCGGGAGACGGCGAGGGTGAGCTGCGGGCCGTCCGGGTCGCGGTGGTCGAGCGGTACGGGCAGCTCCGCGCATTCCTGACCGGCGGGGTCCGCGGGTGAGGCGCACGACGCCAGGTGAGGGTGGGGGAGGAGGGGGTCGCCGTGGCGGCCGCCGGGCCGGTGACGGCGGTCAGCGCGGTGGCGGTGGCCGAGACGGCGAGGGCCAGGACCAGGGCTCGTCGGGTGCGAATCGTCATGGAGATCATGCTGTCCGCCGGATCACTCCGGCCCCATCCGGCCGACAGCCCACCTGTGGTGGGGTTCTCCCCCGGGGGATCCCCCCCCCGCGCGTCCGTCACGACAGCTTCGGCAGGTCCTCCGCGTAGAGCAACGTCAGGTCGTCGGTGTCGGGTTCGGCGACCTTGGCCACCCGGCTCGCGTGCCGCTCCACCATCGCCTCGAAGGTCTGCCGCGCGGTACGGCCGTTGCCGAAGGCCGGGCCCTTGGGGAGCGCGGTGAAGTAGTCCAGCAGGGCCCCGCCCGCACCCGGTGCCAGCCGGTACTCGTGCTCCTCGGCCTGCTGTTCCACGATGCGCAGCAGCTCGTCGGGGACGTAGTCGTCGAAGGTGATGGTCCGGGAGAAGCGGGACGCCACACCGGGGTTGACGGTGAGGAAGCGCTCCATCTCGGCCGTGTAGCCCGCGACGATCACCACCACCGCGTCCCGGTGGTCCTCCATCAGTTTCACCAGCGTGTCGATGGCCTCCTTGCCGAAGTCCCTGCCCGAGTCCTCCGGTGACAGCGCGTAGGCCTCGTCGATGAACAGCACACCGCCACGGGCCCGTTCGAAGGCCTCCTGGGTGCGGATCGCCGTGGAGCCGATGTGCTCGCCCACCAGGTCCACGCGGGAAACCTCGACGAGATGCCCCTTCTCCAGGACACCGAGCGAGGCCAGGATCTCGCCGTAGAGGCGGGCGACCGTGGTCTTGCCGGTGCCGGGGGAGCCCGTGAACACCAAGTGCCGTTTGACGGAAGCCGCCTTGAGGCCGGCCAGCTGGCGGCGGCGGCCCACCTCGATCATGTCGGTGAGGGCGCGGACCTCGCGCTTGACGCTGTCCAGGCCGACCAGCGCGTCGAGTTCGCCGAGGACGGCCTTCGAGGCCCGCGCCGGTGTCTCGGGCTCCACGGCGGGCACGGTGACCGGCGGCTGCTCGGTGGTGCGCTGGCCCGGGATCGAGCCCAGCAGGCCGGACGACCGCGCCGTGGTCTGTGTGGCGGTCTCCTGCGGGGCGAGGGGCCGTACCCCCGCGCTCTCGTCGCTGGTGCAGTCCTCGACCACCGGACCGCCGCCCGCGGATCCGGGGCCGCCGTCCGCGAACTCGTAGCCACCGCGCGCGCAGCGCTCCGTACGGCACTTGCGCAGTGTGGCCCGGCAGCCGTCGATGATGTGGAAGCCGTAGCCGCCGCTGCCCGTCACCCGGCAGTTGAGGAAGCTGCCGCGCCCCCCGGCCGAGACGTAGAAGCCCGCCTCGGCGGGCGAGGTCACCGTGCAGCGCTCGAAGGTGGGGTCGGCGCCCTTGGTGACGATCACGCCGGTCTGGGTGCCGTCCACGGTGCAGCCGTTGAGGGTGCCGCCGCTGCCGTGGTCGCGGAACCAGGCGCCCGTGGCGGCGTCCCGTATCCGGCAGTCGTCGAGCTGCGCGGTCGCCCCGTCGCTCACCGACACCGCGGTGTTGCGCACCTGTGAGAGGTCGCTGTCGACGACGTCCGCGCGTGAACCCCGGTCCAGCACGAACAGCGCGTCCGGCACGTCGTGCACCCGGCAGGACTCCAGGACCGCGGTCGCGCCGTCACTGATCCAGACGGCCGGGTAGTCGCCGGTGCTGTCGAAGATCTCGCACTGGTTGGCGTCCACGCGCGTGCCCGGGTCCCACACCGACAGTCCGTTGCGCCCGAACTGCCGCACCGACGTGCGGGTCAGGGTGAGGACGGAACGCGAGCGGAGGTCTACCGCGTTCTCCGGGATGTCGTGGATACGGCAGTCCGCGAGGGTGACCACGGCGTCCGTGTCGAGAGTGACCCCGTCGGCCGTCGTACGGTGCACATCGCAGTCGGTGAGATGGGCCGTGGCCCGCCCGGTGATCTGTACGCCGCTGCCGCGGACCTCGTAGATCTCGCAACCGACCGCTTCCAGCGCGGAGTTCTCCCCGGTCGCCGTCAGGCCCGAGCCCGAGGTGTGGTGCACCCGGCAGCGCTCCAGCCGCGGATGGCCGCCGCCGCGTACCGCGACACCGGCCTGGCCGGCCGAGACGACCTCGCACTCCTCGAACACGCCACCGCCGCCGTCGACCACGGCGATGCCGATGCCGGCCGGGTTGTCGACCGTGCAGCGCCGGACCGTCGGGCGGGCGCCGCCGCGCACCTCGATGCCGACCGCGGAACGTGTGACGATCCGCAGGTCCAGGAGCTCGGGGGTGCCGTCCTCGACGAGCAGCGCGGGCGCCGCCGCGTCCTGGCCCTCCACATGCAGGTCCTGCACCACGGCCGAGGCGGACACGGTCAGCGGCACCCCGTCCACGGGCGCGATGCGGACCGAGCCGGGCGAGCCCTCGGGGCCGCGCAGCGTGACCCCCCGCTGCACGACGAGGTTCTCCCGGTACGTGCCGGGGGCGACGATGAGCACATCGCCGTCGCTCGCGGCCTCCAGGGCTGCGGCGAGCGATGCGTACTCACCCGTGCGGCGCCGCCACCGCGATGTACCGGTGTGCGTCACCTGGACCGTGCCCTGTGCCATGGCGTTGCTGTGCCCCCACCTCGTGGAACGCGGGTCGATGCCGAACAGTTCGGCTGGTCGGTCCACCGTAGCGTGCGCGGGCAGGGGGAGTTGACCGGAGTGGGAAGGCGGCTGGGGCCTGCCCTTTGGATCATGCCTCGGCCGCGGGGGCGTGGTACTAGCTGCCCGTGCCCGTCCTGCCCCAGTCCGGCCCCGCCTTGTCCCATGCCTGGTCCCAGTGGGCGTAGCGGCGGCGGACCATGCGCCAGACGATCAGTCGTCTGGCGCCCTCGACGAGCCCCGCGGCGAGCGCGGTGGCGCCGAATCCGGCCAGCACCGCGTGGGTCGTCGCGGTGGTGGTGTCCAGCGGGCGGCCCACGATGCGGCCTCGGCCGTCCGTCCACAGGGTGAAGTGGTCGCCGGGCCGCGGGGTCCTGAGGTTCGCCATGACCGTGCCGTGGCGGTCGGTGCCGTCCGGGCCGGTCCAGTCGGCGACCACGCGGCTCTGACGGTCGCGGGTCGTGGCGGTCTCCGGGTCCGGGTCCAGCGGGGAGCCGTCGACCTTCCTGACGACGGTGGCCGTCACCCGGTGCCGGGCCTGCTGCTGGTCGCGCACGGACTGCTGCAGGGCTCCTTGGGCGGTGGTGCCGGCGACGGCGCCGATCAGGGGCGCGGCGACGAGGATCAGCAGGAGTGCCGCGAACGCCAGCCAGGCCTCGACCAGATCGGTCGTCCGGCGCAGTGGATTGTGGCGCCAACGCCACAGCCCGCCGAACGCGCGTAGCCCACCGATTGCCCGCACTGCCCCACACCCCCTTCCGCGTCCGTGATAACCCGGGGCGGAGCCGTCCACGCGCGGTCCGGGTCAAGAGAGAGCGAAATCACCCTCCCGCCGGCCTTCTCATGAACTTCTCACAAAGACCCAACGGTCGGCCCCGGGGCGTGTGTTCCCCGCACGCGAACCGAATCGTAGGAGATTGAATTTTCAAGTGGGGAAGGGGGGTTCCCTCAGGACCACGCAGATCTCGTCGAGATCGAACTCCCTATTCGAGCACCCGCACCGGATCGCCGATCCGTACCGTGCCCCCGGATTCCGGAACGAGGTTCTGCCCGAAGACCAACCTGTCGCCGAAACGGCGGTGGCGGGCGAGAGTGCGCAGTGGCTCGCGGCCACGCTCGGCGGTGTCCTGGTCGGTGGTGGTCACCACGCACCGGCCGCACATCTTGGCCACCCGGAAGGTGACCTCGCCGATCGCGACGCGCCGCCAGTCGTCCTCGGCCCAGGCGTCCGTGCCGTCGACCACCACGTTCGGCCGGAAGCGGCTCATGGGGAGCGGGCCCTCTTCGGGGTGGCCGCCCTGTGCGACCAGCGCGTTGAGCGCGTCGAGCGAGGCGAGCGTGGTGAGCAGCAGGGGGTAGCCGTCGGCGAAGCTGACGGTCTCGCCGGGGCGGGCGTACTCGGGGTCGAGCGGGCGGCGGGTCGCCGGGTCGTCGAGGTGCACGAGCCGCACGGGGACGCCCAGATAGTCGCTGAACCAGGCATGCGCCGCGGCGTCGGCGGGGACCCCCTCCACCTTGTCCCGCCAGATCTCCACGGTGACCGTGCCGGTGGGCTCCGGCACGGGCACGGTGAGGGGCGCGCGGCCGGACGCGGACAGCAAGAGACCGCCGCCGGGCAGCAGCCCGGCGGCGGCCAACGCCATACGCGGATGCGGACGTTGAGTGATGACCTTGCCCGAGCCGTCGACCAGCACCCAGCGGCGGTCGCCCGCCAGCCCCCAGGGCTCCACGACGGCCTCGTCGGGGGCGAAGCCCCGGGCCGCCTTCAGCGGGTGGACGTGGATCGAGTGCAGCGACGGATTCCCCATGGGGTCATCCTGCCAGCGGACCGTGACAACCCCACACGAAATATTCCAAGTACGTCAGTACCCGCGGTACTGCTGTCCGTTGTACGGGTCCTGCTGGTAGGGGGCCGCCTGGGCCGGGCGCGGAGCCGCCGGGCGCATGGCCTCGTAGCCGGCCATGGGACGTTGCTGCTGCTGTTGCGGCTGGGCGCCCGGGTAGCCACGTGGACCCGCGACCTGCTGCGGGATGTACGCGTTGGGTGCCTGCTGCAGCGGCGAGGGCTGCTGGGCCTGCGGATAGCCGTAGACGGGGGACTGCTGGGAGGGGCCGGCCGGCAGCGCGGGGAGCGCCGACGGGAGTGCGGGCAGGTTGTTGCCCGGGATGTCGTACTGGGCGGGTACCCGGATCGGGGCGATCTGAGGAGTTCCCCGCTCGGCGACGAGAGAGTCGTAGATCGGGGTGTCCGCGAAGGACGAGGCGGAGTAGTAACCGCCGCCGTAGGTGGAGCGGGGGGAGGTCATGGCACATAAGTTAAGCCCACGATGTGCTGGTTGGGGAGACCGATAAGAGGGTTGTTTTCCGTGTCGGCAGTGACGCTGGATCCCCAATGCGAGCGAACTCGGCGAAAAAGGGCAGCGAAGTGCGTACTGATCGTGTAAAGGCCGAGTTCCCGGCGGGTTACCGGCGGTTGGCCACGGATCTTTCGGTACGGGTTCTGGGGGTTCCGGGCCCCGGGGGAATAGGTTTGGCGCCGACAACGGATCCGGCCGGATCCGACGGTCCGCGTGGGACGCGGCCTGGCGACGACCTTTGGATGACCTTCTGATGGGGGCGGACATGTCAATGTCGAAAGGATCGAACACCGCGGTGCCGACGGCCGCGCTGCGCGTGGAACTGGGTCGGCGTTCCGCACCGGGCGCGCCCCTCACGGACGCCTCGGCGCTGGTGCTCGTCGGCGGAAAGGTGCGCTCGGACGCCGACTTCGTCTTCTACAACCAGCCCGCGCACTCCTCCGGCGCGGTCCGGCACGAGGGCAAGAGGGACGTGGGGGCCGAGGTGACCGAGTCGCTCCTCGTCGACCTCGCGCGCGTGGAGCCCGCCGTCGAGACCGTGGTGGTGGTCGCCTCGGCGGACGGCGGCACCTTCGGGCAGGTGCCCGGACTGTACATCCGGGTGCTCGACGAGCGGACGGGCACCGAGCTCGCGCGCTTCGACCCCGCGGACGCCGGCGCCGAAACCGCTTTCGTGCTCGGCGAGTTCTACCGCCGACAGGGCGCCTGGAAGTTCCGCGCCGTCGGCCAGGGCTACAGCAGCGGCCTGGAGGGCCTCGCCACCGACTTCGGTATCACCGTGGACGAACCGCAGCACACGGCTGCGGCGGCGCCCGCCCCCGTGGCCGCGCCCGTCGCTCCCCCCGTCACCGTGCCGCGCCCGGTGACACCCGCACCGCCCCCGCCGCCCGCCCCTCCCGTGACGACGCCGGCCCCGGTCCGCCTCACCAAGGTGACGCTGACCAAGGAGGCCCCGGCGGTCTCCCTGTCCAAGCAGGGCGGCACATCCGGCGCGCTGCGCGTGAACCTCAACTGGGAGGTGCGCAAGCAGTTCAAGGGGTGGGGCAGCAAGCTGGGCCGGGCCGTCGCCATGCACGCGGACCTCGACCTCGATCTGTGCGCTCTCTTCGAACTGTCCGACGGCAGCAAGGGCGTCGTCCAGGCGCTCGGCAACGCCTTCGGATCGCTGGGTCAGCCGCCCTTCATCCATCTCGACGGAGACGACCGCACCGGCGCCGTCAGCAGCGGCGAGAACCTCACCGTCAACCTCGACCACAAGCAGTACTTCCGGCGCATCCTCATCTTCGTCACCATCTACGAGGGCGCCCGCTCCTTCGCCGACCTGCACGCGACGGTCACCCTCCAGCCGCAGCACGGGGCCCCCATCGACTTCTCGCTCGACGAGTGCACCGTCCCTTCCACCGTCTGCGCGCTCGCCCTCATCACCAACCAGGGCGGCGACCTCATCGTCCAGCGCGAGGCCCGCTACCTCGTCCCGGAACGCGGAGTGAGTCCGCAGCGTACGGTCGACTACGCCTACGGGTGGGGGATGAACTGGACCCCGGGCAGGAAATAGCCGCCCCCCTGCAAGCCCCTTGTACAAAGGGGCGCTCCGGTTCGGGGCCGGCTCGGAGCTAGCCCTCGTCCAGGACCGAGTCCGGGCGCGCGTAGGTGCGGCCCTTCCAGGCCGCACCGCGCCCCCGGTAGTGCTGCACCGCGGAGTCCACCGTCATCAGCAGATACAGGAACGCCGTGAACGGCAGCAGCGGAGCGAGCCACAGCGGCTGGCCGTAGTAGCGGAGCATCGGCACGTACGTCGCCGCCATCAGCAGCCAGGCGAGCCCGCCGAGGAGCGCCGTCGCAGGGTCTCCCGTGGCCGATCCCGCCAGGAGCGCGACGGGCGGCACGAGGTACACCAGCGCCAGACCGAGGACCGTGCCGGTGAGCAGCAGCGGATTGTGCAGCAGTTGGGCGTAGGCGCTGCGCGAGACCATGCGCCACAGGTCGTGCAGCCGGGGGTAGGGCCGCACGCTGTCCACGCGCTCCGCCAGCCCCAGCCAGATGTGGCCGCCGCTCCTCTTGACCGCCTTGGCCAGGGCCACGTCGTCGATGACCGCCTGCCGGATCGCGTCCGGGATCCGCGCCCGCTCGGCGGCCTCGGCGCTCAGCAGCACACAGCCCCCCGCCGCTGCCGCCGTGCGTGAACCCCGTACGCCGATCCTGCGGAACGGATACAGCTGGGCGAAGAAGTAGACGAAAGCGGGCACGACGAGCCGCTCCCAGACGCTCTCGGCACGCAGCCGGGCCATCTGGGAGACGAGGTCGAAGCCGCCGGTGCGCGCGGCCGCCGCCAATACGCGCAGGCTGTCCGGCCGATGCGCGATGTCGGCGTCCGTCAGCAGCAGGAACTCGGGTCCACGCGCGCGTGCCAGCGCGATTCCGTGCCGCACGGCCCAGAGCTTGCCCGTCCAGCCGGCGGGCGGCTCCCCGGGTGAGGACACGGTCAGGGGCAGCCCGCCGAAGCGTCGGGACAGCTCACGGGCCAGGTCACCGGTGCCGTCCGAGCTGCCGTCGTCGACCAGGAAGACCTCCGCCCGGCCGGGGTAGTCCTGGGCCAGCAGCGACGGCAGGCTCTCGGGCAGTACGGCGGCCTCGTCACGGGCGGGGACGACGACGCACACGTACGGCCAGTCGTCCGGGTCCCGGCGGGGTGGCAGGCGCACATCGGTGCGCCAGAAGAAGCCCTGGCCGAGCAGCAGCCACAGCCAGGCGGCGAGTGATCCGGCGGCGATCCACGCGATGGCGCTCACGCCCGCAGTCTGCCCCACCGGAGCGGCCGTACCGAGGCCATCGTCTATCGTGGCGGGGTGAAGATCGCGCTCATGGACTCCGGTATCGGTCTGCTCCCCGCTGCTGCCGCGGTACGGCGGCTGCGGCCCGACGCGGATCTCGTGATCTCCTCGGACCCCGACGGCATGCCCTGGGGCCCGCGCACTCCGCAGGAGCTCACGGAGCGTGCGCTCGCCGTCGCCGAGGCGGCGGCCGCCCACTCGCCCGACGCCCTGATCGTCGGCTGCAACACCGCGTCCGTCCACGCCCTGCCCGCCCTGCGCGCCCTCCTCGAACCCGGTCTGCCGGTCATCGGCACCGTCCCGGCGATCAAGCCGGCCGCGTCCGGCGGCGGCCCCTTCACCATCTGGGCGACACCCGCCACCACCGGCAGCCCCTACCAGCGCGGCCTCATCGAGGAGTTCGCCGACGGTGTACCGGTCACCGAAGTGCCCTGCTGGGGACTGGCCGAAGCGGTGGAGCACGCCGACGACGCCGCGATCGACGCCGCGATCACCGCGGCCGCCGCACTGACCCCCGACGATGTGACGACCGTCGTCCTGGGCTGCACCCATTACGAACTGGTCGCCGAACGCATCCGCGCGGCTGTCCACAAGCCCGGCCGCCCGCCCCTCGTCCTGCACGGTTCCGCCGGGGCCGTGGCCGCCCAGATGCTGCGCCGTATCGGCGAGCTGCCGAAGCCCGAGGCCGACTGGACCGAGGCGACGCTGACCGTCATCCTCAGCGGCCGCGAGGGCTCGCTGCCCGCCCCGGCACTGGCCTACGAGGAGGGCAGACTGCTCCGGACGGCCAGTCCCGCGCTGGCCGTCGCCCCGGAGCAGTGACGTTCCGCAACCAGGTGCCCGCGCTGTGGAACCTGCGAGTAGTCTCAAAGCCATGAGGGACCACCCCCACGGCGAGACGGGCGCCCCCGCAGGCCCGCACCCCGAGGTATGGACCGGCCGCGCCACCAACCGCGGCCAGTGGCTGCTGGCACTCGGCGGCGCAGCCTGCATGGCACTGGGCATCGAACTCGCGGTCGACTCCGCGTGGACGTCCGGTACCGCCCCGCTCGTCATGGCGGTCGTCGGCTGCATCGCGGCAGGGCTGCTCGTCCTGTTCGGCACGCTCGCGTTCGTGCATGTCTCCGTGAAGGTCGACGAGGAGTGCCTCGAAGTCCGGTGCGGGCACATCGGTGTGCCGCGCCGCCGCATCCCTCTGTCCCAGGTCGCCGACGCCGTCTTCGCCCCGTGCGTCACCCCCCACCAGTGGGGCGGCTGGGGTTACCGCTGGAGGCCCGAGAAGGGCACCGCCGTCGTCGTACGACGGGGGGAGGCCGTGGTGCTGCGCCTCTGGGACGGCCACACGTTCACGATCACCGTGGACAACGCGGAGACGGCTGTGAGCGTCATCCGCGCCCGCCTGACCCCTAAGGCGTCCGGCGCCGCACGCTGACGCCCTTCGTCCCGGCCGGCGCCCGCGTCTAGCGGTCGTCGGGGTCCGACGCTCCGATGCCGTCGTCCCCGTCCGTCAGGGGCCGGGCCGTGGCCATCCCCGCGAGGAGGCCCGCGCCCGCCGTCACCGTCGTGAAGCTCAGCGCGTTGCCGACCGCCGCGATCGCGGCCAGCGCGGTCAGGGCCGCGCCCGCGGTGAGGACGACCGGAGTGGAGCGCGGGGCGCGCCACAGGACGTACAGGATCCAGGCGAACACCGCGGCCAGCAGGGCGACACCGATGACCCCCTGCTCCGCCGCCAGCTGCAAGGGTGCCGAGTGGGGTTTGTCGTCGGACGGCAGCGACAGGGCGACCGTCGGGCTGAGTTCCCCGAAGCGGCCGGGCCCCGTGCCCAGCAGCGGCTCGTCGTGGGCCAGGCCGAGCGCGTCGTGCCACAGCAGGACCCGGTGCGGGGTGAGCTGGCCCTCCAGCGAGTCGGTCAGCCCGGCCGGCAGCGCGTCCTCGGCGATCGCCCAGACCGTCGCCGTCACCAGGGCCGTGGCGAGCGCCAGCCCCGCGAGCCCCAGGCCCCGGTGGCGCATCCGGGCCGCCGCGAGCGAGCACAGCAGTACCCCGACGCACGCGGCGAAGCCGGTGGTCGAGCCGAGCACGGCCGCCGTCACCGCGATGCCGCAGGTCAACAGCCGCAGGGCCAGCCGAG